>DASXEW010000003.1:0-305549 GCA_036489885.1 Candidatus Baltobacteraceae bacterium | reverse complement strand
ACAATCCCGGACCGGGCAAAGCAGCCGTCGACGTGCTCGCCAAGAACTCGTGCACGATCACGTGTCCGAAGCAAAATTGCTGCGGCATGCCGGCGCTCGACGGCGGTGACGTCGAATTCGCGCGCAAACAGGCGCGTCAAAACATTGAAACGTTCATGCCGTACGTGCGGCAAGGCTACAAGATCGCAGCCATTAACCCCACGTGCTCGATGACGATGAAGATGGAATATCCGGACATCCTCACACCGGAAGAAACGCAAGAATTCTCTGCTGCCGTCGTGGACGTTCACGAGCTGTTGTGGTCGCTCAAGCTGGCCAATACGTTTTCACGTGATTTCCGCAGCTCGCCGAAGTCGGTCGCGTATCACGTGCCGTGCCATCTGAAGTATCAGCAGATCGGTTTTCGTTCGCGCGATCTCATGCGTCTGATACCGGAGACGGAGGTTACGACCGTCGATGCGTGCACGGCGCACGACGGCACGTGGGCGATGAAGCGTGAGTATTTCGAGCTTTCGATGAAATGGGGAAAGAAGGCGTTCGACGGATTGACCGACGCCGGCGCAAATATCATGGCGACGGATTGTCCGCTCTCGGCCGTCCAGATCGAGCAGGCAACCGGCGTGAAGCCGATTCATCCGATCGAGGTCCTGGCTCGCGCGTATAAAGACGATGGGTTCGACTAAGGCGGTGGTAGGATTTGAGCGGTCCCTCGACTACGGGCCCTTCGGGTCCCTACGCTCGGGATGACAAGGTCATAAAACCGATCACGATCGAGCAAATCATGCCGTTCGCGCAGTGGGAGCGTTTGCGTCCCGTGCTGCGGCCGCTGTTCATTCACGAGAAAGAACGCCGCCGGCTCCGCGTCGGTGAGCATTTAACGTTCTTGTTCGAAAACGCGCTGAGCGTTTGGTATCAGGTCGAAGAGATGCTGCGTGTCGAACGCATCACCGCGCAAGATGCGATCGAGCACGAGCTGGAGACATACAACGATCTCCTTCCGCGTGAAGATGAGCTTTCAGCGACGATGCTCATCGAATACGAAGATGCCGCCGAGCGCGACGCCGCTCTGAAAACACTCGTCGGGTTCGAGCGTCACGTTCACTTGATCGCCGGCGATCGCAAAATTTCTCCGATATTTGCTCAGGCGCAGATCGCAACCGACGCGGTCAGCGCGGTGCAGTTCGTGCGCTTTCCGCTACCGCGCGGACTCGGCGAAAAACTCGTCGAGCTCGCCACAGCTGGCAAGCTCGCAATCGAAGTCGATCATCCCTCCATGTCCGCGAAGGCGACGATCGGCGTGGATTTAGCAAAGAGTTTGCTCGAGGATATCAGATAATCTCTGTCCCTCGACTACGCGCCTTCGGCGCTACGCTCGGTATGACAAGGGGTCGCGCTCTTAACCGACGCTGATTCCGTCGCCCGTCAGGACCACGCCGATGATTTGAGCCGAGGGTCCGATTGCGCCGAGTAGTTTCTTCGCGTTCTCGCGCGGTACTGAGATCAACAGTCCCCCCGACGTCTGCGCGTCGGAGAGCACCATACGCACGGCCGGATCGATATGGTCGGCGAAGCGCGTGAACGCTGCGTGCGCCTTGGCGTTGTCCTTCGTTCCGCCCGGAATGCAGTCGCTCTTGATCAAGTCGAGGACGCGGTCGAAGATCGGAATCGAGACCGCATCGAGCGCGAACCCGACGTGCGAGGCTTGCATCATCTCGCCGGCATGGCCGAGCAGCCCGAAGCCGGTAATGTCGGTCGCCGCGTTGACCCCGACCTCGACCATCGCGCGCGCTGCGTCGGCATTGAGCGTCAGCATCGAATCGATCGCAGGTTGGAGTGCAGCGTCATCGATCAGATCGCGCTTGCGCGCGGTCGTCAGGATTCCGGTGCCGATGGGCTTCGTGAGAATCAACAAATCGCCGGGCCGCGAGCCGGCGTTGGTGACCATTTTCTTCGGGTCAACGGTGCCGGTTACGGCCCATCCGTACTTGGGCTCGGCATCCTTGACGGTGTGGCCTCCCAGCAATGAGACGCCGGCTTGCTTCGCGATCGCGGAGCCGCCTTCCAGAATGCGTCCAAGAATCTCAGCATCGACTTCCTCAACCGGAAACGCACATATGTTAAGAGCCGTTAACGGTGTCGCGCCCATCGCATAGATATCAGACAGCGAATTGACCGCGGCAATGCGTCCGTAGTCGAACGGGTCGTCGACGATCGGCGTGAAGAAGTCGACCGTTTGTACCAGCGCAAGGTCGTCGCGCAAACGGTAAACGCCAGCGTCATCCTTCGTCTCGATACCGACGAGGACGTTCTCATCTTGAGTAGCGGGTATGCGGCGCAGGACCTGCGCCAGGTCGGCGGCTCCGACTTTGCTAGCTCAACCCGAGGTTGAGGACAGCGAAGTCAGCCGAATCTGTGATGCCATTTGCAAGGGCCAAGTTGTGCCGGTGGTTCGCGGGATGCCTGCAGCCTTAAGAGGAAAGGAATTGCCATGGAGCGTCGTACCACGAGCGGCAAGCAGCTTTTGTTCCTACCGGGCCCGGTTACCGTAGCCGAGCCCGTACTGACGGCGATGACGCGTCCGCTCGTCGATCACCGTGGTCCGGAATTCAAACGGACGCTCGAGCGGATGAATTCGCGGTTGCGTCCGATCTTCGGAACGCGCCACGACATTCTGATGCTGGGCGCATCGGGGACGGGCGGCCTCGAGGCCGCAGTCGCAAATCTGTTCGGCCCCGGCGAAAAAGTTTTAGCCGCTCCGGTTGGCGTGTTCGGCAATCGCATCGCATCGATTGCAAAGATGTGGGGCGCCGACGTCGAGATCTTCGACACGAAGTGGGGACGCGGCGTCGATCACCGGTTGCTCGCGGAACGTTTGCGTGCCGACGAGAATTCCGAAATCAAAGGCATCCTGCTGACGCACAATGAGACGTCGACGGGCGTTGCCAACGACATGCACGCGCTCGCGACCGCGATCGGCAAGCATCCCGCACTCATCATCGTCGACAGCGTCAGCGGAATGGGTGCGACGCCGTTCATGATGGACGACTGGGGTTTCGACATCGTTGTCGCTGCGTCGCAAAAAGCGTTTGCCGCACCTCCCGGCCTTGCCATGGTCGCGGTTTCGGATCGTGCCTGGGAGAAGATGGAGAAGACACGCAGCTCGCGTTATTACTTCGACTTGCGCCGCGCACGAGAATTCGCAAAAATAGGACAGACGCCGTGGACGCCGCCGATTTCGATTGTATACGCGCTCGAACGTGCACTCGATCTCTACGAACGTGAAGGCGATAAGAAAGTGCATCAGCGGCTCTCGCTGAACGCGCACGCGATACATACCTTTTGCACCGCGATCGGCTTGCGTCCGTTCTCGCATTCGCCGCATCACTCGAATACGGTCGTTGCCATCCATTCCCCGGAGCGCGTCGATGCGTCGGCCGTGCTTCAGACGTGCCGCGATCAAGGGTACGTGCTCTCCGGCGGTCAGCAGCAGCTCAAGGGCAAGATTTTCCGGATCGGCACGATGGGCGACATCACGCGCGACAACGTGCTCTCGATGCTGGGCGCATTCGAGGACGCAGTCGATCGGCAAGGATTCCCAGTCGACCTCGGCGCCGGCGTCGGAGCCGCGCGCGAGGCCTTCAAACACGGCCTAAACTCGGTTGCTCTTTAGAAAACCCTGAACGAACGGCCGCGCGAACCACGGCAGCGATTCGACGATCGTCGCGTCGACCTGTGCGTTGGGCTGCGTCGCCATCGCGACGAGCTGTGAGTGGCGCAGATCGCTGCGTACGTCAGGCGGCAGCGGAAATAGCAACGCAACATAGATGACGGCCCATACCAAAATGGCGGCTTTCAAGATTCCGATCGGAATCCCGAGCAGATTATTTGCGAGACCGAGCACCGGAAGTTTCGCAAACACCGAGAGCACATTGGACAGCACGAGCAAGACGATGTAGATCGTGATCGCGAACGCGATCGCAGCGATGACGTGCGCGGAGCCTTGCGTCGTCCTCGTGACGTGCTGCACCAGATCGTCGAACCCGCCGTTGTAGTGCAGTCCGGCCCAGAACGCAAGAATGATTGCGATGAAACCGCCGATCTCAGAAACGAGTCCGCGCTTGAACCCTTTGAGGGCTCCGATGAGGAGAACGGCGAGGATCAGGATATCAGGCCACGTCATCGACGCATAAGCTTCTCCTTCCCCAAGCGCCGATGCTCTCGAAACTACGTAAAACCTGCGACCGGTAGTTTCGGTCCACGTTGAAGCCAATTCAGCGCGGAGTATTCAGCATTGGCCTCGACGGCGTGCAGCGTGTAGGCGTGCCGCGACGATGCGGAACGGTTTCGAGGGGTACCGCGGATTCTTCCGTTGGCCACGGCGTTTGATCGAGCTTGGGAACGCGCGTATTGCCATTCTCGACGACGAAACGCGCCCAGAGACAACCGTTCTGGCGGTCGGCGCTCTCGAGCGCGAACCAGAACGTCGTCACCGAAATTGGATCCGTCCAGAAGTACGTCGCGTCTTGATGCCAGCGAACTTCGCCGCCGCCGGCGCTGCGGGCGACGCCGGCAAGCGCGCTGCCGTGCGAGAAGTCTTCGAACACCGGATCGAGATCGTGCATCGCGTGCCCGATCTTGTTGATCGAGAGGGCTTTGGGTTGCCGCAGCCGGCCCGCTTCATCGAACGCATCGACGATCGCCTCGGCGTGTGTCCGAAGATTGTGAACCTCTTTTGAGGACTTAAAACCCGGGATGACAAGATACCCTTGCTCTTCGAGAGCGTTCATGTTACTGCAACTTTCCACTTACCCATCGCGCCGGCCACGAGCACGAGCATGCCGGCGAAGATCGGGAGAAAAGCAGCAAGCGGTGCGTGCGTCGTATCCCACAGTACGCCGCTCAAGAAGTTTCCGATGAACGTGGCTCCATAGCTGATCGTCAGCACGCCGGCCGTGAGATGATGCACGTCGTCTTGTTTGGCAGCCATCGGCAGAATCGCGAGCACCATCACCATTGTAAAAGAAGTCGCGGCGCCGACCAAGCCGATTCCTACGATTCCGGACCAGTTCGGGACGAAGATGAATAATCCGAGCCCGGCGATCGCGATCGCACCGGTATAGAAGAAGACGTCACGCCGTCCGGCCAGACGCTGCGCGAAGAAAAGCGTCGCAAAGGATGCGGGTAGCTGTCCGAGGTTGATGACGGCCAAGCTCGGCGCGATCATTTCGTGGCGGCCGATTGCGTGCAGATAATCGGGGATGAACGCATTTGCCGCCCAGTACGCGATTGACGCGCCGGCCTGGATGATCCCCAGGCGCCATAGCAAACCGTCGCGCCAATTCGGCCACCACTGGGCGGAGGCCGTGCGCGCCGCAAGCCGTTCGCGCGAGAACAGTGCGAGCAGCGCGACCGAGAGCGCAACGGGCAGGGACCAGAAGACAAAACTCCATTCCCAGCTCGAGTGCAAGAGCGGGAGAACATACGGAATCGTGAACGCGGCGCTCAATGTTTCGCCGACCAGCAAACCGTTGACATAGATCGCCGTTGCGAAACCGATCGAGCTTGGAAACCATTCTCCGACGATGGTCGGCGATGCCGGCTGACAGATGGCCACGCCGATTCCCATGAGAACCGTCATCACGAACAACATGCCAATCGACGGACCGGCGCCGCGCGCTGCACCGCAGACTGCGATGAGTAGCAACCCCACGATCCACGCGCGTCGCGCGCCGATGCGCGCGATCAGCGCCGAACCGGCGATTGCCGCGACGCTCATGATGAGAATCGGCAATCCCGTGAGCGCACCGACGGCCGCTTCGCTGAGCGTGAGGTCTTGATGAATAGCCGGCAAGACCGGCGGGACGGCCAAAATCGTCAGACGTAAATCGACGCCGACGAGCCATACCAGGAATAAATATGTCCAATACTGGGCCGTGCGTGGAGAGGTTAGCTGCGTATCGTCGCGCCTAGCTCGGAGCGTAGCGCACCGAGGATTTTGCCGATCGCTGCGTCGGCTTCGGCGTCCGTCATCGTCGTATCATCGCGCTGCAGCACGACGCGCACGGCAAGACTCTTTTTGCCGTCACCGACTTGCGGCCCCCGATATTCATCGAACGCGCCGATCGTGCGCGCCAGCCCATCGAGCGCGCCACCGATGACGTTCTCGATTTGCGCGGCGCTGACGTCGAGATTGACGACGAGCGCGAGATCGCGTGAGATGGTCGGATAGCGCGACGGCGCGACATAGCGCGGAATCACCGGATCCGGGAGCGTGGCAAGATCGACTTGCGCGGCGTGCGCGCGGCCCTCGACTCCCAGTGCGAACGTTAAACGTGGATCGAGCGCGCCGACGATCGCGATGGGTGCGCCGTCGAGGACCAGCTCGGCGCAGATGCCCGGATGCCAACCGGCGTGCCCGGTGACGCGTACGCTTGCATGGCGTCCCGTTACGGCGCGCACGAAGGCGAGCGCGTCGGCCTTGAGCGCGACGAACTGCTCGTCGCTCCACGAATCGCTTTGCGGTTGCGTCGTGCGACGCATGAACGTCGCATGCGTCCGTTCGACGATCTCACTGGCTTCGCCAAACACGTCGCCGATCTCGAAAATCTTGTCGGTTCCGAGTGCCAACAGCGCAGGCAGTAGAGAGAATCGCATGAAGCGCTGATCTTCCGAAAGCGGATTCATGATTTCGACGACCTTCATGTCGAGTGCGGCGCCGCTTTCGCGCCAGCGTTCGTGGATCGAACCCGGCTGTAGCGCAAGCGTGACGACCTCATGATAACCGAGCATTGCGAGGGCGCTCGCGACACGTTCTTGGCGCTTGTATGCGGTGCTGGCAATATGTTGCTCTGCAACCGGCGGCGTCGCGACCGCGACGCGATCGTAGCCGATCAGGCGCGCGACTTCCTCGACCAGGTCCGCTTCGATTGCGATGTCGCTTCGCCAAAGCGGGACCTGCACTTCGAAGGTGGTCTCGTCGTTTGCACGCGAGGTGACGCTCTCGAATCCCAGCGCGCCAAGAGCATGAACGATCTCGGCATCCTCGAGCTCGAATCCGAGCAAGCGCGGGATTTCGCGCTTACGCAACGCGATGATCGCCGGCGCCGGTACAGGGACACCGAAGCCGTGCGGGGCGTGAATCGTCGCGCCTTCCTCGGAGAGCAGCTTTGCGGCGCGCGCGGCGCCGGCATCGGTAAGCGCGAGCGGAAGATTCCGTTCGTGCCGGGACGACGCATCGGAACGTAACGCCAGTTCCGCGCCCATTCGCCGCACGCGTGGCCCGGAAAAATTCGCGGCCTCGATCACGATCTCACGCGTGGCCGCCGTCACTTCGCTTGCCGCTGCGCCTTTGAGTCCCGCGAGGCACTGCGTCTCGCGCTCGTCGGCAATGACGAGTGCGCGGGGAGTTAACGTGCGATCGATGCCGTCCAGCGTTCGCACCTGCTCGCCATCGCGCGCGTCGCGCACGATCAGGCGGTGGCCCGCCAGTTTGTCGTAGTCGTAGAAGTGCAGCGGTTGCCCGGTCTCGAGCATGACGAAATTCGAGATGTCGACCAAATTGTTGATCGGACGCTGCCCCGCAAGCGCCAGGCGTATGCGGACGGCCGTCTTTGCGGTTCGCACCGTGACATTGGAGACGCGTTGCGCGACAAAGCGATGGACGTCCGGACTTTCGAGCGTAACCGTGAAGTCGCCGCCGGACGCATAGGTGACGACGCTATCCGGTTCACGCACCGTCGTGCCGAACGACGCCGCCAGCTCGCGCGCGAGGCCGAGCATCGACATCACGTCGACGCGATTCGAGGTGATCTCGACTTCCAAAATGTCTTGATCGAGACCGAAGAGTTTGATGACGTCCGCGCCGAGCGGCGTGTCCGCGTCGAGCTGCAAGATCCCATCTTCAAACCACTCGCCGTCGAGCCCAAGCTCGTTGGCAGAACCGAGCATCCCCTCCGAGTCGAGCCCGCGCATCTTGCGGGGGGCAATGACGAGACCGCCCGCAAGCTCCGCGCCGATCTTCGCAACCGGGACGATCTGTCCGGCGGC
Organism: Candidatus Baltobacteraceae bacterium; assembly: GCA_036489885.1. NCBI lineage: Bacteria > Bacillati > Vulcanimicrobiota > Vulcanimicrobiia > Vulcanimicrobiales > Vulcanimicrobiaceae > Vulcanimicrobiaceae bacterium. Next base: position 297,503 of record DASXEW010000003.1, on the reverse strand, counting down.
GACGTTTTCGGCCGCGGTCGCGATTTGGAGCGTGGCGCCGTTGCCGATATTCGCGGTGCAGACTTGCAAACGATCGGCGTTGGGGTGTTTCTCGACGCGCTCGAGCTTGCCGACGACGACACCCGACATCGGTTCGCGCGTGATGATTTCTTCGACCGGAAAGCCGAGCATCGCCAAGCGGTTGACAATCGTGTCGGTGTCGGCGGGCAAATCGACGTAGTCGCGCAGCCAAGCAAGCGGTGTTCTCACGCCAGCTGCTCCAAGAACGACGGCTCGTTCCAGATGAATTCGCGGATGTCGCCGATCCCGTACCGGATCATCGCGAGGCGCTCGATGCCGACACCAAAGGCCCAGCCGCTGACGACATCGGGGTCGTACCCTCCCCCCACTGCGCGCAGCACGTTCGGATGCACCATCCCCGAACCGCCGATTTCGATCCAACCTGAACCGCCGCATGTGGCGCAGCTGGCGGTCGCGCCACCGCAACGCGGGCACGTCGTGTCGATTTGCGCCGATGGTTCGGTGAACGGAAAGAACGAGGGCTGGAACCGTACGTCTTGATCCGGACCGAAAAGCTCGCGGCACATTCCGATTAGCATGCCCTTGAGATGGCCGAAGTGGATGCCCTCGCCGACCATCAGGCCTTCGATTTGATTGAACTGATACAGATGGCGCGCGTCGACGGCATCGCGGCGATAGCATTTTCCGGGGATGACGATCGCAATCGGCGGACCATGTTTCTCCATGGCTCGAATCTGCATTGGCGATGTGTGCGGACGCAGTAGCAAATCCGGACGCAAATAAAACGAATCAAATCCTTCGCGCGCCGGATGATCGGGCGGAATGTTGAGCGCGTCGAAGTTGTGACGCGTCGTATCGACCTCGGGCCCGAGCAGCACCGCGAATCCGCGTGACTCGAAATACGCGCACGCGGCCTGAATCGTTTTACGAATCGGATGCAGCGAGCCGATTTGCGCCGGCACGTTGTGCAGCGTGACGTCGACGTTGTTCTCGAGCTCGCGCTCGAGCTTGAGCGCGCCGAGTTTTAGAGCAGCCGACTCGAGTTGCGCCTCGAGTCCCGTGACTGCGTCGTTGATTGCCTTACCGGCCGAAGGACGTTCCTCCGGCGGCAATTTGCCGATGCCGCGCCGGATTTCGGTTATTTTTCCGGAGCGTCCGAGGTACGTTACGCGTAGATCTTCGAGCGTCCGTTCATCGCGCACGTCTTTCAGGGCGGCGCCAAGCTCCGACGCAAGTGTCGTTAAGCTTTCGCTAAGGCTCATTGCAGCGGTCTTACGCAAAAACAAGACGCTCGGCCTTTTGCCGAGCGTCAAACATCAGATAGAGATTGTCTCGAGGGTCAGACGGTAACCGGTGAAGGGTTCAGTTTTCTGTACATCAAGTACGCGTTTACGGAACCCGTATTGGCGAAAAGTTTCCAGAAAAATTCGGACGTTCGCAAGGGCGGTACCCCGTAGTTGTTTCCGAGACTGACGTGGATTGTATCACCGGACTTGTGGGCCGCCAAGACTTGACAAGAGGCTTGACATGACCTCAAATTTTGGGGCGAAAACGGGGCGAAAAGGACCATTCGTAGAGGACGATCGCGCCCGCGATCCCGGCATTGAGGCTCTCGGTCGGCCCCGCATGCGGGATGGCGACGCTTGCATCCCAGTGGGGCAGCCAAGCCCCCACCCCGCCTCTCTCAGACCCAACGGCAATGATGGGGTTCGGGGGGAACGTAAACTCGGGAAGCGGGGTCCCGTCACGGTCGGCGGCGATGATCGGCCGGCGGCCGCTCGCGGCCCCCAGAACGAGCTCGGCGGCGGGCGATATGCCGTGCGGAAGGCGGAAAAGAGATCCCATCGCGCCGCGGACGACCTTAGGATTGTACGGATCGACGCCGCCTTCTCCGAAAATGATCCCCGCGGCCCCGAAGGCCTCCGCGGTCCGCACGAGCGTCCCGGCGTTCCCAGGATCGGAGACCCCGGCCAGCAACAGCAACAATCCCGGCCGCTCCAAAAGCTCGGCGAGTGGGCAGCCCTGCATCCGCGCCACGGCGACGATTCCCGGCGGCGAATCCAGATCCGAAAGCCGGTCAAGGGCTCGGGTCGAGACTTCGATGAGCTCGGCCCCGGCAATCTCGGCGCGTCGCATCAGCGAGCCGGCGCTCTCGCCGGCCTCGGCCGTAGCCCGGACCTCGAGGATGGAGAGCCGGCTGTTGAGGGCCTCTTCGAGCAGCGAGGGACCCTCGATCAGGAAAAGGCCGTGTTCGCGGCGGCTCTTCCTTCTAAGCAGGCTCCGGACAACGTCGGGCGACAGTGGCACGCATGCGGCTTAGCGCGGATTTGATCGAAGGCCTCGCGTTGGTCGCGATCGCGATCGGCATTACCGCCGGCGGCCGGTCGCTGCTGGCCGAGCTGCACTTCTTCGAGATTCCGGCGTTCGTGCTGCTCGGGCTCACGGTCATCGCGCTCGCCGCATCGATGCGCCGCGTCAACACGCGTCTTGCGATAACCGTTCGCGCAGCGTATCTGACTGGCGTGATTCTCGCGTTCCTCGCGGTTATTTTTCCGGCGCGCTGGAGCTCCGGATCATCGATCGCAATGGTCGATATCGCGATTGTTTTCGATTTGTTCACCCGCTTCGCACGTTCGAGCTAGGACCTTCGGCCCATTCCCATTAGTTCGCGCGTACCAACGCGCGCAGTCGTTGCGCCCATACAAACGACCAGTTTCTGAATTGCAGATGAGAACGAGCGCGCGCACGATGTACAAGCGTACTAACGATCGAGTGTCTCATCGTCTCTATTTCATGCGAGAGTACGTTTTATTGATAAAGCGACGGGAAAATAGCCGCCGTGCTTGTCGTTCTAGATTTGGCAGAGATCGAAGAACCCGTCAAGCTCTCAATTCTTCTCTAGCGCGTGATATCGAGAGCAAAAATGAAACGAATATTTCTCGCCATAGGTGTCGTCGCAACGGCATTTTTGATTGGTTGCGGCGGTGGAGGCGGTACGTCGCCATCTGCACCTTCGAATCCAGGTGGTCCCGGTGCACCAACTGCGCCGCCGGGCGGCGGCGGTTCAACTCCGACTCCGGGACCGACACCAACACCATCACAATCACAAAATCCGGCAAGCACGGTCGTTACGATCGGCAGTCCGGGAGCAATCACCAAGAGTCAAGTCAACACGCTGGCAAACGGCGTGACGCAAGTGATCAGCACGGTCGGCCGTATCACTGCGACGCAAAATGGTACGCCGATGGCGACCGGTGCGCCCATCAACGTTTCGGTCACCAGCAGTGACAAGAGCGGCACCACGTGCCTCATCTATGTCGCAAACGGTGCTTCGACCGGCACTGCGTGCACGTATCCGGCAGTCAACTCGACGCCTCCGCCGGTAACGATCGCGCGTGTCGGCGACGGTGTCGCGGTTCAGTACAATGACGGACCGAGCGCACCGGGCGGAACGTTCAGCATCAACGGCAATGCGCCGGGAGCGAGTCAGCAACCGGCAGCGGTAACGATGAGCAATCCCGCAGTCGGGATTGGGCACACGGCAAATAATGCCGGCATCTTACCGTGGGGCGGCGGCGTCGCGTACGCGAACGGCGAGATCTACTATACGCAGAATAATGCGATCAACCCGATCGGCATGGTGTCGTACGCCAACGGCGTGGCCGGCACTTCGGTTGCGAACATGGTTGCAGCCGGTATGAGCAATGCGCCGGCCGGCGGTCTCGTAATCGGGCCCGATGGAAACCTGTGGGGCACCGAGCAAAACGCGAGCAAGGTGTTTGAAGTCGCGCCCGCCGGTGGTCTCGTAACGGAATACGCGATCACGTGCACGGGCGGAAACGCGCAAACCGGCATTGTTTCCGGTGGCGGATTCGTCTGGGCGTTGTGCGGCAACACCGGAACGCACGACAATCTCCACAACTGGCTCAATCGCATCACGCCGGGGAACACGACGATTGCATCCTGCAACGTTCCGACGACGTATAGCGCGTTCGGAAACGGCGCAGTCTACTCCAACGGCACGCTGTACTCGGAAGAAGTGACGGCGGGCGGCGGAGACGGCGACTGGGTTTCAATTCCAACCTCGACGTCGGGTAGTCCGTGCGGCGGCGCAATCTTCGAATCCAACCTAGGAAACGCGCCATTCCTCGGCCGCGGAAGCTTGACGATGATCGGCTCGAACCTGTACTCGGAAGTCGATCAAATTTCGGCCAACACGTCCTTCACAAGTCCGGCCGCACCGGGGACGAAGTTCGTCTTCTCGCAAGGCGGCGGCGGTCTCGTACAAGACGGCATACTCGGCAGCACTGTGGTGTTCGGTGCATCGGACGAGATGGATCTCGACATGCACGCATCGTGGGCATCCTCGACGCGCGCAACTCTCACGGCAACCCTAGCACTAAGCGCCGGCAGCGGAGCCTCGAATGCCGGCGAGTGCGAAGTCGGATTCAACACCGGCGGTGGCAACGGAATGATTCAACTTCCGGACGGGAAGTTGGCTTGGCCCGTTGCAACCGCGGGTGCCGAAACGGTTCGCAACTGGCTCTGCATCGCCAACCTCTAGACACGACAAAACGCCTAGCACAGAACGGCCCGCGAGAAAGACTCGCGGGCCGTTTCTCTAAGCCGCGCACATGACGCTCAAATCGTTGTGGTCGCGCTACGTCTATCGCGGCAAAGTCGTCAGCTTGCGCATCGAGGAGCTTGAGTTTCCATCGCGTCGCGACGTGGTCGAAATCGTCGAGCATCGGGGCGCCGTCGTCATCGCAGCGCAGCCCACGCGCGATTCGATCGTGCTTGTCGAGCAGTATCGTTATCCGATCGGAAAGCGGAATTGGGAAGTCCCGGCCGGTTCGATCGATCCGAATGAAGGTCCGGATGCGTGCGCGGTGCGCGAGCTGCGCGAAGAGACGGGTTACACTGCCAAACGCATCCGCCGCTTGTGGTCCGCGTATTCGGCACCCGGCTTTTGTACCGAGCTCTTACATTTTTATGCGGCCGAAGAGCTCACGGCCGGTAAGCGCGCGCCTGATCTCGGCGAAGAAGACATGGTCGTAAAAACGTTCACGCTCGACGAGGCCTGGGCCATGGTCGAGCGCGACGAGCTTCCCGATGCGAAAACGCAAATTGCGATTGCGTGGGCTAAAATGCGATCGTAGCCGCATCGCCTCCGGCACTGGACGTGATCGTCACGACGCAGCCGGCGGTATTGCCGAGATGATAGAACGTGAATTTTCCGCTGGACGTGATGTAGCCGGAAAACGGCGGCGCACCGGGTTGTCCGCCTCCGACGATTTGCAATGTGCGAATGCACTGCGGGCTCCCGCCCGCGATGAAGTAGGTTCCGGACGGCACCGTGCCTTGCGACGCGCTGACCGTAACGGATTGACCGTCCGACAGACTCGGCGGCGTGTACGTTGTCTGGCCGTTGAGGAGGACGGGGCCGAAGGCGAGCGTCAGGGCTGCCACGCTGAGGATCGTTTTCATGCTCGCCTTTTTCCCCGGCGAGCGCGCTTGCTAGACCGCCGTCCCGAGCGAGTCCTTCGCGAGAGCGAGCAGACGTGCGAACGCTTTCTGGTCGCTGACCGCAAGCTCGGCGAGCGCCTTGCGGTTCACCGCAACGCCGCTTTTCTTGAGGCCCGCCATCAGGCGTGAATACGAAAGCCCCTCGCGCCGGGCCGCCGCGTTGATGCGCGCGATCCACAGCGAACGAAAATCACGCTTGCGCGTGCGGCGGTCGCGAAATGCGTACGCCAGTGAATGCAGCAGCGCTTCGTTCGCAACGCGATAGTTACGCCGGCGCGACGCCCGAAAGCCCTTGACGAGCTTCATGACCTTGCGGCGGTTTTTGATCTTGTTGACGCCGCGCTTTACTCTAGCCATTTCTTACGTCTACCTCCGGCCTAAAACAGATAGGGGATCTGCGGGCGAAAACGCTGCAGATCGCTCGGCGAAGTCTGCTGATCTTTGCGAAACTTGCGTTTGCGATTGCGCGACTTCTTGCTGAGAATGTGACCGCACCCGCTGAACTGATGGCGATGCAACACCTTACCGGTGCTGGTCACCTTAACGCGTTTGGCGGTTCCGCGATGGGTCTTGATCTTAGGCACTGGAGGCACTTTCTATTTGCGGCGTGGGTGTTTCTTCGATGTCTTCTTCGTGGTCGGCGTCTTGCTGCTCGGCTTCGTGTTGCTTATCAGCCGCGGCTTGTTTTTCGGCTTCGTGTTTATCGTGGTGTGTGAACTTCGGCGGTCCCAGCGGCGACTGTCGCGGCGAGAGAATCATGAACATGTTCTTGCCTTCCAGCCGCGGCTCGCGTTCGACGATTGCGAGGTTCTTGAGATCTTCAGACATGCGATCGAGTAGACGGCGTCCGAAAGAGGTGTATGTGATTTCGCGCCCGCGGAACATGATCGTTACTTTGACTTTTCCGCCGTCCAGGAGTAGCCGCTCGGCCATTCGTGCTTTGACTTCGTAGTCGTGCGTCTCGATTTTGGGACGCAGTTTGACTTCTTTGAGCTCAAAGCCGCGATGTTTCTTGCGTGCGTCTCGATCTTTTTTTGCTTGCTCGTACTTCAGTCGTCCGTAATCGGTTATTCGGCAGACGGGTGGAACCGCAGTCGGTGAGACTTCGATCAAATCGAGTCCGCGTTGGCGCGCTAGGTCGAGCGCGTTTTCCGTCGGCATCACGCCGAGCTGCGAACCGTCATCATCGATGACGCGCACTTGGCGAATTCGAATCTGCTCGTTTATGCGAAGTGGTCGAGCTGCTATGAAGGACCTCCCAGAAAAAACAAAGTGGCGATGCCGAAAGCATCCCCACAAATCGAACCTGCCGACGGTCCGTTCGCGGACCGGATCGCCCGCAGGCATCCGGTGAGGGGCCCGGCCCCTACTTCGGCGACCCCGAGCATACCAGAGGCCGCCCCTGGGGTCAAACCGGCTGCGGTCGCGAACACTAGTGAAGGACGGCCAAGCAGCCGTAAACTTAAGAAGATGATTTCGAGCATCCCAACCATCGGTTCCCTAGGCGCCGCACTTGACACCACCCTCGGGGCAACGGCCGTTTCCGGCCTTCCCCACGTGGTGCTGAGCCAGCCGTCCGCGCCCCCGGCCTACTCCCTCCAGCAATCCGAGGTCGCGCAGTACTCGAAGAATGTCTACTCCGTGCTGCTCAACGGCCTGACGGCCCAGCTGGGTGGGAACGGGACATCGGTCGGTGGGGCCATCGCCCGCGAAAATTTATTGGGACCTTTTGGGACTCCACCCCCACCGGCGGGCACCGCGGCGGGTATACCTTATGCACCGGGGGCCAACCATAACGACTATGCGGCTCAGGTCATGGCGTCGCTGAGGTCGCTGGCCGGCAACGGACAGATCTTCCAAACGGAGAATTCAAAGAAGCATTGAGCCTGCTCTCGCCTGTTTCGATTTGGCTTCACGAGCTGACGTACGTTGCGCCGGTCAGTTCGAGCACGTCCGCTGCTTCCAGCCCGATTGCGAGTCCGTCGAGCGCGAGTGATTTCGCCGCCTCGTACTCTCCCGAGGTTTACGCCGTCTACCTTAACGGTGTGAGTTCCGGTTCGGTGCTCGAAAACGACATCTACGCTTCGGCGCTGACGCGGCCGGGCGGCGCCCCGCCCGAGATTCCGTCACTTCCGCCGATCGACGGTGCGCAGCAAGTTATTGCCTCGCTGCGATCGCTCGCCGGCTCAGGTCATATCCTCAGCGCACCGGTACAAACGGGAGCGGCAAGTACGGCCGTGGTTCAAAGCTCGGCTTCCCGTTCGTCTGCGCCCGCAACGACCCGATAAGCTCGAGCGCTTTCTCCATCTGCGGATCGTACCCGGCGCGCGAGTCGTGCGGTGCGATGTCGACGTCGTAATCCGGATCGGTTCCATAGTTCTCGACGCCCCAACCGACGTCGACGAACCAAAATGAAAACTCCGGCTGCGTCGTGATCGTGCCGTCGACGAGATGGTGGGACGGATTGATCCCGATGACGCCGCCCCACGTTCGCTTTCCGACGAGCGGCCCGAGCTTGTAAAGCTTGAACGCGTGCGAGAAAATGTCGCCGTCGCTGCCTGCGAACTGATTCGTGAGCGCGACCATCGGGCCGCCGACGGATTCCGGCGGATACGGAACCGGCGGTCCGTAGCGCATGACGTCGTAGCCGATGCGTTTGCGTGCGAGTTTCTCGAGCAGCAGTGGTGAGACGTGACCGCCGCGATTGTATCGGACGTCGACGATCAAGCCGCTACGATTGAACTCGGTGAGAAAGCCGCGATGAAATTCCGAGAATCCCCACGGCCCCATGTCCGGAATATGGAGATATCCGACGGCACCCCCGGTGCGTGCGTGCACGTACTCGCGATTGGCGGTGACCCATGCACGATAGCGCAACGTCGTTTCGTTCTCGAGCGCCTTGACGAGAACTCGGCGCCGTTCGCGTTTCTTGCCGGACAGAATCGTCAACGTGATGTCACGATCCGCCGCGTTGGTCAGAAGCTCGTCGACACTAATGGTTCGCTCGACCGGGTGTCCGCCGACGGCGACGATCGCGTCACCGACTTCGATTTCGAGTCCCGGCGCTGCCAGCGGTGAATCGAAGTTGCGTTCCCACGAGTCGCCGCGATAGATCCGCTCGATGCGCCAACCTTCGAGGCGATCGTCCCACGCCAAGTCGCATCCGAGAAAGCCGCGTTTGTAGCTGGGTGCAATGCGATAGTCGCCGCCGATTTCGTACGCGTGCGACGTTCCGAGCTCGCCTTGCATCTCCCAAATGAGATCCGAGAGCTCGCCGCGCGCGCGAACGCGCGGAAGAATTCGCGCATAGCGTTCGTAGACGACGTCCCAATCGACGCCTGACATTCGCTCGTCCCAAAAATGCTCGTGCTGCAGGCGCCATGCTTCGCGCAGCATTTGCGCCCACTCGTCGCGCGGTTCGACGAGGACGCTGATGCGCGCCAAGTCGATCCAGCCCGAGCGTCTGCCGGGTTCGGCGCCGGGCTTTTGCTCGTCGGCGTCGTCTTCGGGGAGATCGCCGCCGGCGTCGATTGCACGCAGCCGATCGTGTGACGAATAGACGAGCGTACGATAGTCGGACGCGAGGCGCACTTGATCCATTTCGTGCGCGAGCGTGACCAGACGTTGCGAATCGAAATCGTAGGCGAGCAGGTCGCCGAGCTGCGCTTCTTCGTCACTCCAGCGTTTCGTTGGTACCTTGATCGCCTTGAGTGGGAAGCGCGTGAAGAGTAGGCGCCGCCGAACCGCAACGATATCGTCGTAGCGGCCTTCTTCGACCGGAAACGCAATGACACGTCCCGTAATGTCGTCGAAGTCGATCTCGATTTTTTCCGCCTTGGGCTTCTTTCCGATCTCGTCGTCGGAACGATGCTCGCGATGTAGCGGCGCCGGCTTGGGGACGAACGGCGAGGGCACGTCTTTACGGAGTGCGACCGCGAATGGACGCATCGCAAACGGAAAGCTCAGATCGAATTGCAGCGCGTCGTAGACCGGGTTGAAATCGCGCGTCGAAAGAAAATACAAATAGTCGCCGTCGGGATCCCACGCGACATTGGCATCGACGCGCAACGGCGACGTGACGTCGTGCTTTTCGCCCGACTTCACTTTGCAGACGCGAATGATTCCGACGTCATGCTGCGGTGACCACGTGTATGCCAGAAAACGCCCATCCGGAGAGAATGCCAGGCGCGACGTTACGTCGCCCGGACTCTCGTCGATTTTGCGCAGGTCGCGATTCTCGGAATCGAGGATGAAAAGCTCGCGGCGGTGGTTCGTGAACGCCACCAAATTGTTCGCCGGCGAAACTGTGAGCTCGACCACACGCCCGATGCGCGAGTCGGTGAGGACGTGCGGTTTTTCAGTCTGGTCCTTGCTGAGATCGACGTCGATGATGCGCTCGTAACCCTCGGCGTCGTCGACCATAACGAGGCGCGAGGCGTTCGGCATCCACTCTGCGAGGCGGTAGCGTACGCGACTTCCGCGTCCGTGATGCGTCACGGCCTCTTCCCAGAGCGGCATCGTGTACGGCTGTCCGCGCGAGACGAGCGCGACTTGCGTGCCGTCGGGCGACGGCGCGAAGTGCTCGAGGCGATCGGAGCTCTCAACGAAACGCCGAACCGTTTGCGGTGCGGTCGATGGTGTCGAGACGTCGATCGTACGCACGCTGCTGTCGACAGTATCGAGGACGCGTAGCTCGGAGCCCGCCCCGTAGACGATCAAACGTCCGTCAGTCGACGGGTAGCGAACGTAGTACTCACGCTCGTCGGTGTGCTTGCGAAGATCGTTGCCGTCATTCGCACAGGAGTAGATGTTGGCGATGCCCTCGTGATCGGAGACGAAGAAGACGCGTTCGCCTATCCAGAGTGGCCACACCAAATTTCCGCGTAGCGTGATCAGTCGCCGGAAGGTTCCCGCACCCGACGGATCGATCCACAAGTCTCCCGCGGTTCCGCCGTGATAACGTTTCCAGCGCGCGGCGTCGATCGCGTTGCGTCCGATCAGCGTCGCGTTGTTCGGTGAGACCGAGATTGTGGCGACGTGGCCCAAATGCAATGGTCTCGGCGCGCCCCCTTCCGTCGACACTGCGAACGCCAGTGTTTCGCGCTCGAACGGCGAGCCGTGGTCAGATGTGAAGTAAATTTCGCTGCCGTCGGCGCTCCAGCCGCAGACGACGCAAACGCTCGCACCGATGAAGGTGAGCCTGCGCGCCCGGCCGCCTTCGGCGGGCATGAGATAGACCTCGGGGTGGCCTTCCTCACGTCCCACGAAAGCGAGCAAACGACCGTCCGGTGAGAAGCGTGGGAACGAGATCTCACTGACGCTTGTCGTCAGTCTTCGTGCTATTCCGCCGCTTAGCGCGGCGAGCCAGAGATCATCTTCACTTACGAATGCAACATGTTCGCGAAAAGCCGTAGGGTAACGATAATATCCAGGGTCCATCGGACCCTGAGCCTTGGCTTTAAGGGGAGGAGTTCCCGCGGCCGCGACCTACAAGGTGCCAATGGACCTCATCGCTTCGCCGCCGGTTATCTGGAAGGCCAGGTAGTTAATGGCCGGAACGCCACAAAGCCCGCAACAGCCTCCACGTTTTGACAAAAAAGTCGGGATCATCGGACTCGGTCGCATGGGTTCGAACATCGCGAAGCGGCTTTTCCATGCACACGTTCCGATCGGCGTTGTTTACGATAAGAACACCGCGCTCGCTGCGCAACTTGCGCGCGAGCTGCGCTGCTATCACGCGCAAAAACTCGCTGAGGTCAATGCCAACGCCGAGATCGTTTTCACGGTCGTAAGCGACGACGAAGCCGTAAATACAATCTACTCGGAGAGCGGCGACAGCCTGCTCCTGGGTGCCGGCGGAACGTCGTTCATCGAGTGCAGTACCGTTTCACCGAAGTTGCATCTCGAAGTTGCGAAGCGCGTCGCTGCGCGCAACGGACGATTCATCGAAGCGTGCATGGCGGGTTCCGCGCCGCAAGCGCACGACGGAACGCTCTACTTGATTCTCGGCGGCAACAAATTCGTCGTCGATCAGCTCGCGCCGATCCTGCGTATGATGTCTCGCACGCAAGTTTACGTCGGCGAGATTCCGCGCGCAGCGGAAATCAAAGCTCTCGTCAACATGGTGATGAACATCAACACCGCGGGGCTTGCCGAAGGGCTTGCGCTCGGAAGCGCGCTCGGCATCAACCTCGACGAGCTGCGTGAGATATTCTCACGCACTGGCGCCGCGTCACGCGTGCTGCTGAGCGACGGCGAAGATATGCAGAAGCGCGAGCACACGACGTACTTTGCCGCCGAACACGCGCGCAAGGATTCGGGCATCGCGCTCGACATGGCGAAGGAAGCGAAGCTGACGCTGCCGCTCGCGGAAGCGACCAAAGCGCAGTACGACACGATGGTTGAGGTCGGACTCGGCCACATCGATAAATCCGGCATCTCCGAGCTTACGTTTGCGGAACGTCGCAAGCGCTACATCCAGCCCGCGCCGGAACAAAAGGTACCAACCGCAGCTCCGAAATGAGGACGCCGCGGACGCCGTTCCTCGCGACGCGTCCGGCTTCTCCGCGCGACTATCTCGGTGCGGGTTCCGTATTCTTCATCGTTCTCGTTATCGCGGGCGCGATTGCTCCGTACGCCGCGATAAAGACCGGCATCAGCGACGACGTCATCGGGTTTTGCCAAGTCGCGTCGATCGCATTTCAGCTGACGACCGCCCTGCTTCTCTACGGGCAATGGCGCTCCGGGCGCCATCCGTCGACCGGGTTTCTTGCGATCGCATTCGCGTTCAGCGCAATCGTGACGGCGATCTTCGTCATCGAGTATCCCAACTTGGTGACGGCCAGCGGCGTCGTCCCGGTCGTTCCGAGCACCGTCGGGTATTTTGCATTTGGATGGCAGCTCGGCACGTACGTGCTGCTCGGCATTTTCGCAGCGACGTCGCAACGGCTGCGCCCATTCGACAACGTCATTTGGATAACGGCCGGCACGGCCGGAACTTTAACCATCGGGCTCGTGCTGTTGGTCGTTTTCGACGGTCCGGCTCTGCCGCTGCTGGCAGTCAACGGGCACTTCACGCCGATCAATCAGTTCGTGTGGCACCCGATCACGCTCTTGATCGGCGTGGCGACGCTCATAGCCGTCGTCGCCGCGACGCGCCTCAAGCGGTCGATCGACGTGTACGCCGCGCTGTTCCTTTCCGGACTCGTCGCGGATGCGTACCTGCTACAAGTTGGCTCGGAGCGTTTTTCATTCGGACGCATCGGCGCACGGCTTGAGGTTTTGATCGTTTCTGCGACGGTCGCGTTTGTGATGATCCGGCACGTCAATCTGCTGTATCGCCAGCTTACGACCGAGAATCGACGTCTGGCTCGTGCTGCGATGGTCGATCCATTGACCGGCGTCGCAAATCGCCGTGCATTCGACGTGCACATCGAAGGGCTGCAAGGCAGTGCGGTCTTGCTGATCATCGACATCGATCACTTCAAGAACTATAACGATCTCGAAGGTCACCGTGCCGGCGACGATTGTATTCGCCGCGTCGCGCGTGCGCTCGCGGCAAACGTGCTGCGTTCCGAAGATTTGATCGCGCGCTACGGCGGCGACGAGTTTGCGGCGATCTTGCACGACATCGATCTCGACGACGCGATCCATGTCGCAGAACGCATCCGCCGCGCCGTCTCGGACCTCGCTATTCCGGCTCAGGAAGCCGGCGCGTCGATTACGGTCAGCATCGGCCTCGCGGCATTCTTGCCGGGTGAAGATACGGCCGAGCTCGTGCGCCGCGCCGACGAGGCGCTGTACCGGGCAAAATCCGATGGCCGGAATCGCGTCGCATTCGACGAAGAGACGGCCCTCGAAGCATTATGAGTCAACAACAGATAACATTCGACGACGGCAAAACGACGACGCTGGAGACGTGGGGTTCGGGCGGTCCGAACATCTTGTGCATCCACGGCATGACGAGCTCGCGCAAGTCCTGGAACCGCACTGCGGGCGCACTCGAGCTTGCTTACAGCGTGCACGCGTACGATCAGCGTGGACACGGTGATTCGGCCGCGATCAAAGGACCGATGAGCTTCAAACGCATCGTGCGCGATTGTATCGAAGTGCAAGATGCGATCCCGGGCGGAATCGACACTATCATCGGGCACTCGTGGGGAGGGGCCGTTGCCATACTCGCGGGTCTGCAGATGGGGGTCTCGCGCATCGTCGCGATCGATCCGATGTTTCGTCCGTGGGGACGCACGTCGTGGACCGAGCATTGGCATGAGGAAATGGATCCGATTCTGAATCTGCACGGCGCCGACCGTGAACGGAAGATCATGGAAGAATACCAGGGTCTTCCGGACATCGAGGTTCAGGCCAAAATTCATGCTCTGCAGCATATGACGATCGATCCGCTAATCGGCATCGGCGTCGAGAACGGAGCCGACGAAGGCAAGCTCGATCTGCGCGAGAGTATCGTGAACTATCCCAAGCCCCTGTTGTTTATGCTTGCCGACGAGTCCGACTCCGTCGTCCATCGCGATGACGTCAAGTTCATTCGCGAGCACGGCGGCTCGAACGTGACGATGCGTGTGTTCCCCGGGCAAAGCCACAGCCTCCACCGGACGGGATTCGACGAGTACATGCGTGTGCTCGACGCATATATCAGCGTTCCCGCCTAGTTAGGTTCCGTCGACCACCCCGCCGATGAGATTGCTCGAGCTGAGAATCTCGTCGCCTGCGCGCAGCGTCGTTTGATCGAGCGCCGCATACACGTCGCGTAGTGCGCGATGCGCAGCCTCAACTGCGCACGGCAAGAAACGCACGCGTTCGCCCGGACGATGCTGCGCGAAGCGTCCGACATCGGCGTGCGTCAATGTGCCGAGCTTCGGATAGCCGCCCGTCGCTTGATGATCGGCCATCAAGATCACCGGTTGGCCCGCGCCGGGCACCTGAATCGCGCCGAGCGGAATACCGTCCGAGACGATATCAAAGCCGGCTTCGTGCGTCAGTTTTGGACCTTCAAGCCAATAGCCCATACGATCGAAGCGTCCGCTGACTGTGTAGCTTTCGGAGAAGAACGTTTCGCGCGCAACGCTCGTGAAGTAATCATCTTGCGGCCCCAGCACCACGCGGACCGGCGCACTCGAGCGTTCGAGTAAGGGCGTGCGTAGCGTTCCTTCCATTAAGCTCCGGGTCGCGCCGGCACGCACACTCAGAACATCCCCCGCACGAAGCGCACGGCCTTCGAGTCCGCCGATCGCAAATCGCGCATACGTTGAGCGGCTGCCGAGCACCGGCGGAACGTCGATGCCGTCTGCGACCGCGAGATACGTCCATGTGCCCCACGCGCCTGCGCTTGCGCGCAGTTGCTCGCCGGGCTGCAGCGCGATCGCCGCTGCAGGCGGCAAGCGTGTGCCGTCGCGGTCCCACAAGAATCCGCCGCCGGCGAATGCAATCATGAGCGGCGCACCTTCGCACACGACTTCGATTCCGGCCATCGAAATCTCGATCGACGCAGCGTCCGGTGGATTTGCGAGCGCCTGATTCGCGAGGCTGAACGCGATCCAATCCATCGGCCCCGATGCAACGATGCCGTAACGGAGATACCCGAATCGTCCGGCATCCTGAATGGTCTCGCCGGGTCCGGCACGCAGGATGCGCAAGCGTCCGTTCATTTTGCGTGGCCCGATTGGAGCCTCTCGAACGTTGCGTTGTCGATTGGCTCGAATCGCACTTCGTCGCCGACGTCGAAAATGAACGGCGATTCGCGTGCGAGATCGAAGATGCGCAGCGGCGTGCGGCCGATCATGTACCATCCGGTCGTCATCGTAACGCCGGTGATGACGACTTGCTCGGCAGCGATCAGCACGGCGCCCGTCTGGGCCGGTGAACGCGGTGTTGCGCGGCGTGGGATCCCGATTGCCTCCGGCAAGCGGCCGAGGTACGCAAAGCCTGGGAGAAATCCGAACATGTAGACGCGATACGGCGTGTTCGTGAAGATGTCGATGATGCGGTCTTGGCTCAAGTTCAAGTGCTGCGCAACCTCGGCGAGATCTTCCGCGTGCGGAGGCGCATAGCAAACCGGAATCGTGCGCACCTTCGGCTCGATAAGTACCGAGCTTGTTTGCGCGAGCAGCTTCTCGACGCGAGCAATGATCTGGTCCCGTTCGATGCTCCGTGCATCGTAGTAAATCATCAGCGAGCGATACGTCGGTACAGTTTCCGTAACGCCATCGATCTTCGCTGCCGTAACGGCGGCATCGAGCGCCAGCACGCGATCGTGCAGCGCTACGTCGACGACACGGCCGAACTCGACGATGACCGCCGAGTCACCGGCGTCGAGGAATTTAGGCGGCGAAGGGTTTGAGCTTGATTCCGGCACGTTCGAGACCTGCACGCACCTTGCGTCCGATTGCGACGGCGCCGGGCGTGTCGCCATGCACGCACACGCTTTCGATCTTGGTGTGAAGCCGCTTACCGCTCGTCGAGATCACCGCGGATTCCGCCACCATGTCGACGACGCGCTGCATAACCACATCGGGATCGTGAATGACGGCACCTTCGATCTTGCGTGACACGAGCTGTCCATCGTCGCCGTACGCGCGGTCGGCGTAGATTTCGTGAACTAAACGCAGTCCGGCTTCTTCGCCGGCGCGCTGCAGCTGCGAGCCGCCGATGACGAGAAGCGCGAGCGATGGATCGACCGCCTTTGTTGCACGCGCCACGGCGCGAGCGATCTCGATTTCCTCGGCTGCCATATTGCCGAGGGCGCCGTGTGCTTTCACCGACGTGAGCTTGTGTCCGACAAGCGTTGCCATTGCGGCCGCGGCGCCGATTTGATACGCGACAAACCGAATGATCTCATCGGTCGAATATGGAATGCGCCGACGCCCAAATCCCCACAGATCGGGAAATCCCGGATGTGCGCCGACCGCGACGCCGTTTTTCTTGGCGGCGCTCATCGTTTCGGCCATCACCTCGGGATCGCCGCCGTGAAATCCACAGGCCACGTTTGCCGTCGTGATAACTTCGAGCATCGCCATGTCGTCGCCGAGCTTGTAGACGCCGTAGCTCTCGCCCATGTCGCAGTTCAGATCCATCGTGGGAACGAAGTTCTCTCCATGAACAAGCGCGTCTTGCTAGCCAGGCGGCCCCAAGGCGAACCTGTCGATTCCGATTTCCGATTCGTCGAGGAACCGGTTCCGGCGCTCGGCGACGGACAAGTGCTGCTGCGAACGCGCTATCTTTCGCTCGATCCGTACATGCGCGGACGGATGAGCGCCGCGCGCTCGTATGCAAAGTCGGTCGAAATCGGCGAGATGATGGTCGGCGGCGCCGTGAGTGAAGTCATCGAGTCCAAGGACGCGTCGTTTCGCAAAGGTGATTTCGTTCTTGGCTACACCGGATGGCAGACGGAGCACGTCAGCTTGGGCGACGGACTTCGTAAGCTCGATCCGAAAGCCGCGCCGGTTACTTACGCGCTCGGCGTTCTCGGTATGCCCGGTCAAACCGCGTATTGTGCGCTGCTCGATATCGGCAAGCCGCAACCCGGCGAAACAGTCGTCGTCTCTTCCGCGTCCGGAGCGGTCGGCAGCGTCGCGGGACAGATCGCAAAGATCAAAGGTTGCCGCGTGATCGGCATCGCGGGCAGCGATGAAAAGTGCGCTTACGTGACGGCGGAGCTTGGCTTCGATGCGTGCATCAACCGGCGTACCGAAGACCTCAGCGCCGCGCTAACGGCGCACTGCCCGGGCGGCATCGACTTTTATTTCGATAACACCGGCGGCCCGATTTTGCATGCAGTTATGGGACAGCTGAGCCTTCACGCACGCATCGCGATCGTCGGGATGATCGATCAGTACAATGCCCTCGTCCCTCCGCCCGGACCGAACCCGCGTCCGATGCTGACGATGCGCGCAACGATGCAGGGCTTTCTGGTCAGCGACCATCAGGCGCATGTGGCGGCCTTCGAGCGTGACGTCGCCGGATGGCTGCGTGAGGGGAAGATACGGTACCGGGAAGACGTGGTCGAGGGCCTCGAGAACGCGCCGCGCGCGTTGATCGGGATGCTTCGCGGGGAGAACTTTGGAAAGCTGATCGTCAAGGTCTGACGAAGCCAGGAGCAGCCATGGCCAAAATGATCGAACGGGCAACGCCCCTCAAGCGCAGCGGACCCGGCTCCGGTGCGACCGACCGGACGATCTCCGACATACCGTTAAAAGAGCTGTACGGCCCGGAGGATACCGCCGCGCTCGATCTGGAGCGCGATCTCGGTAAGCCGGGTGAGTATCCGTACACACGCGGCATCCATCCGTCGATGTATCGCGGACGTTTGTGGACGATGCGTCAATTCGCCGGCTTCGGAAACGCGAAGCAAACGAACGAGCGCTATCATTTCTTATTGGCGCAAGGTCAGATGGGTCTCTCGGTCGCGTTCGACATGCCGACCTTGATGGGTTACGACTCCGACGCCCCGCAGTCGCTCGGTGAAGTCGGCAAATGCGGCGTTGCGATCGACTCGCTCGCCGACATGGAACAGCTCTTCGACGGCATCGACATGGGCGCGATAACGACCTCGATGACGATCAACGGTCCGGCCTGCATCGCGCTCGCGCAATACGTTGCGGCCGCGGAGAAGAAAGGGATCCCACGCCGTTCGCTGGGTGGCACGATTCAGGCGGACATTCTCAAAGAGTACATCGCGCAGAAAGAGTGGATCTTTCCGCCGCGCCCGCACGTGCGCATCATCGTCGACATGATGAAGTTCTGCACGGAGCAGATGCCCAAGTGGAACACGATCTCGATTTCGGGTTATCACATCCGTGAAGCCGGGTCGACCGCCGTGCAAGAGCTTGCGTTCACGCTTGCCGACGGATTCGCGTACGTCGAGGCCGCGACGAAAGCCGGAATGGACATCGACAGCTTTGCGCCGCGTCTGTCGTTTTTCTTCAACTCGCATATCGACTTCTTCGAGGAGATTTGCAAGTTCCGCGCGGCGCGCCGCATCTACGCGCGGCACATGCGTGAAAAATACGGTGCAAAGGATCCGCGTTCTTGGCAGCTGCGTTTCCACACACAGACGGCCGGTTGCAGCGCAACCGCGCAGCAGCCGCTCAACAATGTCGCGCGCGTTGCCTTCGAAGCGATGGCCGCCGTACTCGGCGGCACCCAGTCGCTGCACACCAATTCGATGGACGAGGTCCTCGCGCTTCCGAGCGAGCGTGCCGTCGAGGTTGCGTTGCGCACGCAACAGGTTCTCGCTTACGAAACCAACGTGACGAACGTCGTCGATCCGCTCGGCGGATCGTACTTCATCGAGTCATTGACCGACGAGATGGAGCGGCAAGCCGAAGATTATTTTCGCCGCATCGAGGAGTTCGGCGGCTGCATCGAGGCCATCGAGGCCGGGTTCTTGCAGAAAGAGATCGCGGACGCGTCCTACAGCTATCAGCGCTCGCTCGAAACGCAAGATCGTATCATCGTCGGCGTCAATGCGTTTGAACGCGAAGGTTCCGAAAAGGACATCGAGCTGCTGCGCATCGAGCCGAAGGTTGAAATGGAGCAGGCGAAGCGCGTCAAGAGCACGCGAACGAATCGCGACGCTGCCGGCGTCGAGAAGGCGCTGGCCGCGCTCAAACGCGCCTGCGCCGATTCATCGATCAACGTCATGCCGCCGCTCATCGACGCGGTGAACGCGATGGCAACCGAAGGCGAGATTGTCGAGGCGATGGTCTCGGTCTATGGCCGCTACACGGAAACCCCACGTTACTAGGTATGTTGTTGCGAGGCCGGCGAAATCACCGTCGCATGTTTGATACGGTGATGGGCCGAGCGCAACCGGGGGCCCCGACCGCAAAGCGGTTGGGGGGCGCGCAGCCTGGGGCGGAGCGCCTTTAAAATGGAAAAGAAACGCCCGCTGCGCGTCATCGTCGCAAAGGCGGGTCTGGACGGACACGACCGCGGCGCGAAAGTTATCGCGCGTGCGTTGCGCGACGCCGGGATGGAAGTGATCTACACCGGACTGTTCCAAACACCCGAACAAATCGTGAATACGGCGATTCAAGAGGATGCCGACGGCATCGGGCTTTCGATACTCTCGGGCGCGCACATGACGCTCTTCCCGCTCGTCGTCGAGCAGCTCAAAGAGAAGGGCGCCGGCGACATCGTCTTTTTCGGCGGTGGAACGATTCCGCCGGATGACGCCGTCGAGCTCAAGCGTCTCGGCGTCCGCGAAATCTTCACGCCGGGAGCGCCGCTCTCGGATATCATTAAATTCATCGAACGCGAGTGCGGCAAGCGGCGGGAATTGGTCGGCTAACAACGCTCTCGCCGCGAGACGCCCAGCGAAAACTTGCCGAGATCGAAAAGCGTTTGGCCCGTCCGCCGCACGCGGTCGAGGATTTGTTCGCGCGCGCACAGCTCTTCGAAATGCTCGGCCGCAACGACGATGCGCGCGAGGCCTATTTCGCATTGCTTTCGGTTGCGCCGTCGCATTTCGGGGGACTCAACAATCTCGGCAACGTCCTGACCCGTTCCGGAAAGCGGCGCGCGGCGCAAGCCGCGTATGAGGAAGCGGTTCGCCAGCATTCGCAAAATCCGGTCGGACACGTGAGCCTCGGCATCTGCATGCTCGAGCTTGAGCAGTTCGAAGGTGCGCGCCACGCGTTCGAAACGGCGCTATCGCTCGATGCGACCAATGCCGCCGCGCATAAGGGCCTCGTCTATCTGTTCAGCCGTACCGGCGATGAGGCCGCAGCGGATCGTCATCGCAAGCTCGGCTTCGGCGCCGAACCCATCGAAGTGCTGCCGTATCTCGGTGAGGGAAAACCAACCGAAGTGCTCGTCCTGGTTTCGTCGACCGGCGGAAATCTCGATGCGGAGAGTCTGCTCGACAAACACGTCTTTGCGACGACGAAGCTCTACATCGAATACGCCGATCCGGCCAAACCCTTACCGCGGCACGATCTCATCTTCAACGCCATCAGTGATGCGGACGTCGCGGCCGACGCCCTGCAACGCGCACGTGAATTCGCGACGGGCGCGCCGCTGATCAACGCTCCCCACGCGGTCATGCCGACGGGACGTGCCGACAATGCAGAGCGGCTGCAGTCACTCCAAGACGTCGTTGCACCGCATACGTGCGTGATCGCGCGCGAGGTACTCGAACGCGAGGGCACTGCCTCTCTCGAAGCGCTCGGCTTCACCTTTCCCGTGCTCTTGCGTTTACCGCGACAGCACACCGGCCGCCATTTCGTTCTCGTCGAAAAATCCGACGATCTCGCCGCGGCCATCGCACAGCTGCCGGGCGACGAATTCTTTGTAATCGAGTATCTCGATGCGCGCGGCGTGGATGGACAAGCCCGCAAGTATCGCGTCATGTTCGTCGACGGAAAGATGTATCCGTTGCACCTTGCGGTTTCGCCGCACTGGAAGATACATTACTTTTCAGCCGACATGACCGAGAACGCGGCAAATCGCGCCGAGGACGAACGCTTTCTCGCCGACATGCACGGCGCACTCGGGCCGGTCGCGATCGCTGCGCTCGAACGGATTGAACGGACGCTCGGCCTCGATTACGCCGGCATCGACTTTGCGGTCGATGCGCAAGGCCGCGTGTTACTTTTCGAAGCGAATGCGACGATGGTCGTTGCACAGCCGGGAGCCGATGCCCGTTGGGACTATCGGCGCCCTGCAGTCACCGCAATCTTGAACGCGTTCAAGGATATGGTGATGGGGCGGGTAAGAGTCTGAGCGTGTCTGTCAAACCGCGCGTACGATTTGCGCCCTCACCGACGGGATTCTTGCACGTCGGCGGCGCGCGTACGGCCCTCTTCAATTATCTCTACGCGCGCAAGACCGGCGGCACATACGTGCTGCGCGTCGAAGACACCGACGTCGCGCGCGAGCGTCCCGAGTATCGCGAGGAAATTTTTCGCGCGCTGAATTGGCTCGAGTTGCAGCACGACGAAGGACCCGACGTCGGCGGAGAATACGGACCCTACAATCAGCGCGAAAGACTCGAAGGGTATCGGGCTGCGCTCGAACGGCTCGTGCAAGCCGGGCGCGTCTATCCGTGTTTTTGCGCGTCGCGCGCCGACGAAGTCGCGCAGGATGACGAGCCCCTGCAGAAGAGCACAGCATGTCAATGCTCGTCGCTCTCTCCGGCTGAAGTCGTGTCGCGTACCGCCGCGCTCGGGACGTCGCCCGCAATGCGCTTTCGGGTCGACGCAGCCAGAACGTATCGCGTTAACGATCTCATTCGCGGCGAGGTCGAGTTTCCGCCGGGCGAGGTCGAAGATTTCATCGTCGTCAAGGCCGGCGGCGGCGGACCGCTCTACAATTTCGCAGCCGTCGTCGACGACGCGGCGATGAAGATTACGCATGTGATTCGCGGCGAAGAGCACCTTGCAAATACGCCAAAGCAAGTCGCCCTCTACGAAGCGCTCGGCGAACCAATTCCACAATTCGCCCATCTGCCCATCATCCTCAACGCGGAGCGCAAGAAACTCTCGAAACGCGATGGCGCAACGGGGGTCTCCGAATATCGCGGACTCGGCTATCTTCCCGATGCGCTCGTCAATTTTCTGGCGCTGCTCGGGTGGTCGCCGCCCGGTGGTGAGCTCGAAATCATGGCGCGCGAGCAGATGATCGACTTGTTCGGTCTCGATCGCGTGCAAAAGCACGGCGCGATCTTCGACGTCGTCAAGCTCGCGTGGATGAACGGCGAGTACATTCGCACCGTGCCGCTGGCAGCGTTCGTCGATTTGACGATCGAAATGCTCGCGAATGCGCCGGATGCGGCCGCGCTTCGAACGGACCGTGCGCACGTCGAAGCCGCCTGCACGCTGCTGCGCGAACGCATCAAGACGATCGATGATCTCGTCTCGGGCTCGCGGTACATCTTCACGACCGATGTGGTGATTCCGTGGGACGAGCAAGCCATTGCCAAGCGCGCCGGAACGCCGGAAGCCCGTGAACGCCTGCACGATGTTGCGGAGGCGTTGCGCGGCATTCAGGCTGAGTGGACGCGCACGTCGATCGAAGAAGCGATTCGCGGGCTTGCGGAGCGCAAAAGCATTAAGGCCGGCGAATACATCGGCGCGACGCGCGTCGCGATCACCGGTGCGGCAGTCTCGGCCGGATTGTTCGAGACCGCCGAAGTTCTCGGACGTGAGATTACGCTCGGACGAATCGACGCATTTCTGCGCGCGAATCCGTCCAAGGTGACCGCATGACGACGAACGGCACTGCGCCGGTGACCGCGAGCACGAGCTCCGCGATCGTACTGGCGGCCGGCAAGGGCGTGCGCATGAAAAGCACAACGCCCAAAGTCCTTCACGAGATTTGCGGACGCCCGATGATTTGGTGGGTGCTGCGCGCGCTGCGCGACGCCGGCGTTACACGCGTGGTCGTCGTCACAAGTCCCGAAAACGACGCGGCGATCGCCGCCGTCGCCGACGTCATTCCGGACGTAAAGATCGACACCGTCATTCAGAGCGAACAAAAAGGCACGGGTCACGCTGTGCAGATCGCGCTCCAAGCGATGAAGCCGCGCGAGGGCACGATTCTGATCGCGTACGGCGACATGCCGGCGGTCGACGGTCCACTGTTTCGCTCCGTCGTCGCAGCTTGCGACACGCTAACGGCGTTGGCGATGGTGACCGCCAAGATGCCCTTGCCGTCGAATTTCGGACGCGTCATCCGTGATGGCGATTTGGTGATGCGGATCGTCGAAGCGCGCGATTGCAGTCCCGACGAGCTGCTGGTCGATGAGATGAATGCCGGAATCTACGCGTACGATGAAGTCTCATTGCGAAGCGTGATCGGAAATCTGAACACCGACAATTCGCAAGGCGAGTTGTATCTCACCGATACGATCGCGATGCTCGCCCTGCGTGGCGATCGTGTGGTGCCGGTCCAAAGCGACGCTGCGACCGTCATGGGCGTGAACGATCGAGCCGAGCTTGCGCGCGTGCGGGCGGTGATCAATCTGCGCCTGTGTGAGGAATACATGCGTGGCGGCGTGACGATCGTCGATCCGGCGCGCACGTACGTCGAGCCCGATCTCGTCTTCGGAAACGATGTCGTCGTCGCGCCCAATACCACGATCGGGGGATCGACGGTCATCGGAAGCGGAACGCGCATCGGGCCCAATTGCCGGATTTACGGTGCGACGATCGGCGAGTCGGCACAAATCACCGAGAGCGTCGTACTCGACAGTACGGTCGGCGCGCACGCCGTCGTCGGTCCGTTCTCGCATCTGCGCGACGGTGCGCGTCTCGAGCCTGACGTCGCGATCGGCAATTTCGTCGAGGTCAAAGACTCGAAGCTCGAGCGGGGCGTAAAAGCGCGGCATCTTGCGTATCTGGGCGATGCGGAGATCGGCGAAGGTTCGAACATCGGCGCCGGCTCGATCACGTGTAATTTCGACGGTGCGAAGAAACACAAGACGAAGATCGGCAAGCGCGTCAAGATTGGTTCGGACACGATGCTCGTCGCCCCGGTCGAAGTCGGCGACGATTCGGTGACCGGCGCGGGCTCGGTCGTAACGCGCGACGTCGCACCCGGCGACCGCGTCGCCGGCGTCCCCGCTAAGTCAATTAAAAAGACACCAGCGAAGTAGCCGCCGTGTTTCGCGCGCCGCGCACCGCGGCATTGGGATTAGGACGCGGGTCGCGCCACGTTGTCATTCGGAGCGTAGGCGCGCAGCTTGTCATCCGGAGCGTAGGCGCGCAGCTTGTCATCCCGAGCGTAGGCGCGTAGCGCCGTAGTCGAGGGACAGCGCTCATCCTTGTTCTCCTGTTGCTCATTGCAGCAAACGGAATTGCAGAAGCGGCAACGGTTCGCGCACTGCACCTTCCAGACGGTTACACGATACGGCCCGAGGCAGAACGGAAGGCAGTCGTTGTAGCGCGTGACGGTTCCGTTTTTGCGATCGCTTCGGTAATCGATGAACGCAGTAACCTCCGTGCGATTGCAATTCGCTGGCGCGACTCCGACGCTGCCGACACGTTCGAACCCCTCGACCTCTTTGGCGGGCACGATAAACTTCGGGGTCCAGGGCCCGATGCAGTGGCGGCATCAATGTTCGACTCCGCGTTCATGACGGTCGGCCAAGTTGCCGACGGTGCCACTATTCGCATGTATTATAGGGTCCAACATTGGTCGGCAACGTCTACTACGACATGGAAGAATCCACCGTGCGGTGAGAGCCGCTTTACCGGGACATACATTTTGGGCATTGACAATGAGGGTCGAATCGCGGTCACGTTCGATCCGAGCTACGAATCCGCGGGCATCGACCTCGAGAACCCCGCGTCCGTCCGCGATAATCTTCCAATCGCAGTAATTGTGCAAAAACAGAAGTGTACCGTGCTTGGTAATGCGATTCTGATGGCCGTCGACGGCAAATTTGCCGCGGGCTATCTCGGCTTCTTGGACGGGAAAGCTGCCCCGGCATCAGTCGACGTCATGGTGCAAAAAATGGTCGCTTTCCGTTGGATCGGCAAAAAACAGATTACGCTTGGTGCTGGAGTTCCGTACGCAATCTCGCGAACCGGGCTCACTGCGGGAGCGAGTGCTTTGCCGGGACACGCGAAGGAAGTGGTCTACGGTAACATGTTGGGACCAGCGGGCCGCTATGGATACGCACACCCGCACGCGACTGCCTGGCTACCCAACGGCCGGGAGGTTCGACTAGTTCGAAACGACGAGCGCAGCTCGGCGTGGGATGTTTCCGAAGACGGAACAATTGTCGGAATGGAACAGCTCAAGGATGGAAAGCACTACGCATTCCGATGGAAGAACGGGCGGTTGGAGCGACTCGATGACTTACCGCATCCACGCGGTTGGCGGTTCGAGTCGGCCTACGCGATCGCTCACGATGGCTCGATCGTCGGCATCGGAACCTATAACGGTGTTGCTACCGCGTTCGTTTGGAGCGAGTAGCCGGCACTTCGGCTGTCCCTCGACTACGGCGCTTCGCGCCTACGCTCGGGATGACAAGAGCTACGCTCGGGATGACAATTTGAAACGGCGTAATCCGCTGATCAAGCCTTCGGGCATGTTGACGAGAATCGCGACCAAGATTATTCCGAAGAAGAACGCTTGAAAGTCGCCGCGCGCGCTCGGTAAGATTTTCGGCACTTCGATCGAGAGGAATTGCCCGAGCGCAACGACCGCAGCGGCGCCGATGATTGCGCCCCAGACGCTGCGCAGCCCGCCGATCACCGACATCAAGACGAAATTCACCGAGAGCAAGAAGCCGAACGACGTCGGATCGATGTAGCTGAAGTACGACGCGTACACACCGCCACTCACACCGGCGTAGATTGCGCTGAGCACGAAAACTTGGCGCCGCAAGCGATCGCCGTCGATGCCGAGTGTGAGCGCGCCGAGTTCGCCGGACGCGAGCGCGATCAGTGCGCGTCCGTACGACGACGTCACGAGCCGGTTGGCAAACCACACGCCGATCGCGACCAGCGCCCACGTAAGCACCGCATAACTGCGTGTATCGAACGTGCGTCCGAAGAAGACGAAGCCTGGAACGCCACTGATCCCCGATGTTCCACCCACGAAATCCCACTGCGTGAAGACGACGTTGATCACGATGCCGAGCGCCAGCGTCGCGAGCGCGAGATAATTCTCGCGTAAGCGCAGCGCAACAAAGCTGATCGCGTAAGCAACGACGCCTGCGACGAGCGCGCCGGCCAGCGTTCCGATCCAGGGACTGATGCTGTAGCGCGTTGCCAAAACTGCAGACGTGTACGCGCCGATTCCCACAAACGCAGCTTGTCCGAGCGAGACTTGGCCGGCGTAGCCCATAAACAGATTGAGGCCGAGCGTGACGAGCGCGTAGAGTCCGCACAAGGTCAAGAGTCCCGCGTAAAACGGGGGCAAGACGAGCGCAAGCAACGCTCCGAGGACGAAGATCACGACGCTCTGGATTGCGAAACGTAGCTGCATCGCCTTGACTCGCT
This sequence comes from Candidatus Baltobacteraceae bacterium, assembly GCA_036489885.1. Classification (NCBI taxonomy): domain Bacteria; kingdom Bacillati; phylum Vulcanimicrobiota; class Vulcanimicrobiia; order Vulcanimicrobiales; family Vulcanimicrobiaceae; species Vulcanimicrobiaceae bacterium. The sequence continues at coordinate 270,987 of DASXEW010000003.1, read as the reverse complement.
TCCCGGCAAGCGGTGGCGAGCCTTGCGGCGAAGGCCGTGGCGTGAGCGACGGCTTGGCAGGGCGCGTGGCGCTTGTCACGGGTGGGGCACGAGGAATCGGCGCGGCGATCGTTCGCGCGTTGTGGGAGCACGGCGCGAGCGTCGTCGTGGCGGACAACGGAACCGAGATCGACGGACGCGGCGAGGATTCAAACCTCGCAAACGAATTTGCCGCAAGCTTCGACGATCGTGTCGTCGCGTTTACCGCGAATCTCGCGGAAGCCGGCGCACCGCGGCATGCCGTCGAGCTCGCGGTAAGCTCATTCGGCGGGATCGACATCCTCGTCAACAACGCCGCGATCATTCGCGACGCGTTCACCTTCAAAGCCCAGCTCGAAGATTTTGAAGACGTGCTCGAAAACAACGTGACCGCCGCATTCGAAGCGATTCGCACCGCAACCGGGCTCATGCGGGACCAAGCGAAAGCGGGGCGTGGCGGCGAGCGTTATCGGTGGGGGCGCATCGTTAACATCGTCTCGACCGCGGGCTTCTACGGAAACTTCGGACAAGCGGCGTACGCGAGCAGCAAAGCTGCGCTCTTCGGGCTTACGCGCGTGGTTGCGCACGACATGGCGCGCAGCGTCGTCGCCGTAAACGCCGTGGCTCCGTTCGGCGCGACGCGCGTCACGGAATCGATTCAGCCGCAGAACGACGCGCAAAATGCGTACAAGAAACAGGCACTTGGAATCGACGCGGCGTTCGTGGGACGCTTCGTGGCGTTTCTCGCCTCGGATGAAGCAGAGTCGATCACCGGACAGCTTTTCTGCGTCCGCGGCGCCGAGGTTATGTTGTTTTCGCAGCCGCGGCCGATTGCGCGCTTCACGCTTGACGGCAACGCCTCGCACGGCGATATGGCGCGCGAGGTTCAGAAGCTTTCCGCGGCGTTTACTCCGCTCGAAACCGACTTGGAGGCGTTCTCGCATGCCGGCGTATCCTGACGTCAAGACTCCGAAAGCACTTGCCGACGAGCCCGCCGATTATCGCCATGCAGTCGAAAAGATCGTCGTGAGTCATGCGATCAACGAGCTCCATGGCGCGCGCGTGTTCGATGAGGTTGCCGTCGCATTTGCGCCGACGCCGTATTGGAAGTGGCTGACGTGCCGCGTTGCGATGGAAGAGTACGGGCATCACGTTCGGTTCTTTCGGCTCGGACGTGAGATCGGTGTGCCGGAAGATGCGATGCTCCCCGACACGTCGGCGAAGCGCACCCTCTCGATCTTCGACTTCCCGCTGCGAAGTTGGGAAGAGTTCGCGGTCATCAAGCTGGTTGCGGATCTCGCGGAGATCATTCAAGTCGAAGACCTCTTGCAGTGCAGCTATATTCCGCTCCGAAATGCTGCGAAGGCGACCTTACCCGAAGAGAAATTTCACGCCAAGTTCGGCGAGCAATCGGTCCAGGAGATCATCGAGACGCCGGAAGGCAGAGAACGCGCGCAGGCCGCGCTCGATGCGATCTTCCCGTCGATGCCGGCCTTCTTCGGGTCGGATCGCTCGAAGAACAACGAGACGTACCGCCAATTCGGGATTAAATTCCGCACCAATAGTGAGATGCGCGAGGATTATCTCGCGCGCGTGAAGCGAGTCGTCGAGGATCTCGGGCTGGCATTGCCGGCCGCATGACGCCTATCGTCGCAGAGCTCTGGCAATTTTTTCTCGCCGGCCTTGTGGTCGGCGGAATTTTCGCGCTGATTGCGGCAGGCTTCGCTCTCGTCTATCAAGTTTCAGGGATCATCAATTTCGCGCAGGGTGAGTTCGCCATGATCGGCGCGATGACGTCGTCATCACTTGCGAGCAAAGGCTGGCCCGTAGCCGCCGCAGCGATCGCTGCAGTCATCGTCGCCGGCGCAGTCGGCGGCTTCGCACAGCTCGTCGCATTGCGGCCGGCGCGTCGAAGCGGCACGGTTACGTTGATTTTCATTACCCTTGGACTGGACGTGGCGATTCGCGGAGCTGCGCTCTTCGTGTGGGGGACGAATCCCGTATTGCTGCCGCCGTTTTCGGCCGGCGCGTCGCTCGCGCTCGGACCTGGGACGATTCCGCCGCAAGCCCTCTGGGTTTTCGGCGCCGACGTCATCATAGTGCTGGCGTTATATCTGTTCTTTCGCAAGACGTACACCGGCGCGGCGGTTCGTGCGGCGATGGCAAATCCGAACATCGCGCGCGTCTTCGGCATGCCGCTCGCACACTTCGCGTTTTGGAGTTTCGTTGCCGCCGCTATGATCGGCGCCGTCGGCGGCGTCGTGATCGCACCGATCACGAGCGCGACCTACGACATGGGCCTGTACCTCGGACTCAACGGTTTTGTCGCGGCCATTCTCGGCGGACTCGATAGTCTCACAGGTGCCCTCGTCGGCGGGTTCGTTCTCGGGATCGTAGAGAAGATGTGCGGCGGACTCTTTTCGAGCGGATGGGAGCAGGGCATCGCATTCGTGATCCTGCTTGTGGTTTTGATAGCGCGTCCGCAAGGGTTGCTCGGACGAACGTTGCGGCGCGCATGAGCCTGCGCGTCGAGAACGTCACCGTCCGCTTCGGCGGCGTCGTAGCATTGGACGGCGTCAGCTTCGAAGCGCAGCCGGGCGAAGTACTCGGCGTCATCGGTCCAAATGGCGCTGGGAAAACAACGCTCTTCAACGTGATCAGCGGCCTGCAGCGTCCAAGCGCGGGGATCGTGACGCTCGACGATCGCAAGCTGACGAATCTTCCGATGCACCGCATCGCCGCGCTCGGCGTGACGCGCACCTTTCAGACTCCGGTCATGTTTTGGGGACTTAGCGTCTGCGAGAGTTTGATGGTCGCGCTCGACGCAAACGTGCGCGGTGCAAAAGCCACCAAAGAAGCGGCGTGCGCGCTGCTTGCGCGAACGCCGCTCGAACCGCATGCCGGCACGCTGACCGAATCGTTATCATTCGGAGCAGAGCGGGTGCTCGAAATGCTGCGCGCGCTCGCGGTCGAGCCCAAAGTGTTGCTGCTCGACGAACCGCTTTCGGGCCTCAGCGGCGATGAGATCGACGCCGTTCTTGAACTCGTGCATTCGGCGCGCGTGCGCAACGTCAGCATTCTTTTCGTCGAGCACGATTTGCACCGGCTGCTGACAGCTGCGGACCGTTTCGTCGTGCTCGATCACGGCCGTAAAATCGCCGAAGGTTCGCCCGATGCGATCTGCAACGATCCGGTCGTCCTCGACGCGTACATCGGCGACGAGCTTTCGGCATGAGCGAAAACGTTCTCGAGCTGGACGGCGTTGCGACGTATCGCGGCCGCGTGCAAATCTTGTGGGACGTCAGTCTCGAAGTCGCACGTGGTGAAACGGTTGCCGTCGTCGGTCCAAACGGCGCGGGAAAGACGACGCTGCTCGGCTCGATCATCGGTCTCTTTCCCCCCGCCAATGGACGCGTTCGGGTGCTCGGTCGGGATGTTACCGGCTCGGCGCCCGAAGCGATGGCGCGCCGCCGCGTCGCCGTCGTTCCGGAGCGCCGCCAGCTGTTCGGACCCCTATCCGTTCGTGAGAACCTCGTGCTTGGCGCCTACGCGCGTGCCGACCGAAGCAGTCTCGACGACGACGTAAACGAGGTTCTCGACCTCTTTCCGCCGCTCCGCAAGCTGCTGCGCATGCCGGCCGGCTCGCTCTCGGGCGGCGAGCAGCAGATGGTCGCGATCGGACGCGCGCTGATGGCAAAGCCGGAGCTGCTGCTGCTCGACGAACCGAGTCTCGGCCTCGCTCCGCGCGTTCGCGCCGAGAACTTCGCCGCTCTCGGCCGCCTGGCGGAGGGCGCAGCGACGATCGTTTTGGTCGAGCAGAACCTCCGCATGGCGGCGCGTATCTGCCGCCGCGCCTATTTTATGGAACGCGGGCGGATCGTCGGGACCGGAACGGCAGAGGATTTGGTCCGTAGCGGACGGACGTACTTCATGGGACAAGCTGAAAAGGAGAATTCGTGAGGGGATTTGTGCGACTCGGTATTATCGCTGTTGCTTTTGCGTTCGTTTTGGGGGGCGTTTCGCTACGCGCCGGTGACGCCGCGAGCGAACCGTATGTAATCGGTGCGGTGGTCTGCGAAAGCGGACCGGCATCGACGCTCGGAAGACCCGAGGCTGATAGCATTCAGCTCGCCGTCGACGAGATCAACAAAGCCGGCGGCGTGAACGGTCACCCGCTGCAAGTGACGATCATCGACGACGAGACGTCGCCTGCAAACGCGGTAAACGGGACGCGCAGGCTTCTCGATCAGCATGTGCTCGCAATCATCGGCACGTCGATAACGCAGGGCAGCCTCGCGATGGTGCCGGTAGCGCAGGCGGCAAAAGTGCCCATGATTTCGCTTGCATCGTCGGCGAGCGTCATCGAACCCGTGAGCGACCACGCTTACGTCTTCAAGATTCCCCCCACCGATACGGCCGTTGCGCGCATTCTGCAGAAACACATGAAAGCGGCCGGAATCGAAAAGGTCGGCGCAGTGTATCGTAACGACGACTACGGTAAGACCGGCGTCGCGCATTTCCTGGAGGCCGGCAAATCCGAGGGCTTCTCGGTGACCGATTCGGAAGCGATCGATGCTACGGCAACCGATGCGACGACGCAGCTCACAAAAGTGCGTGCCTCGAATCCGCAAGCGGTCTTGGTGTGGAGCACGCTGCCGTCGGTCTATGTCGTCACCAAGGGTTACCGTCAGCTTGCGATGGGCAACCTGCCGCTCTATTTCTCCGATGGAGCAGCCGATCAGCGCTTCCTCAACCAAGGCGGCGTTGCGCTAAACGGTGCGTTCATCGCCACGTCACGCGCCTCGGTCGCGAGCCAACTCCCCAATTCGGATCCGTCGAAGAAGATCGCGCTGCACTACGTGGGCGCATTCGAGTCGGCGTATGCGAAGGACAAGCCCGCGAACATGTTCGGCGGATTCGGGTACGATGCCGTATATTGGCTCAAGCAAGCTCTGGCGAAATCCGGGCCCGATACGGCAAAGCTGCGTGACGCGCTCGAGCACATCAGCTATGCTGGAGTTTCCGGCGTATTTCACACGTCGTCGCAAGATCACAATGGCCTCGCCGCCGATGCCGACGTCGTTACCAAAGTCGTCGACGGCCACTTCGTCTTGATCAGGTGATCTCACCACCGCGTACACACGTACGCCGTTCGCTCGACGATCGTTATACGCTCGAATCAGGGACGCTGTATTTGAGCGGAGTTCAAGCGTTGATTCGCTTGCCGATCGATCAGCACAGGCGTGACGTTGCGAGCGGTTTGAACACGCGCACGTTCGTGACGGGATATCCGGGCTCGCCGCTCGGCGGCTACGATATCTCGTTGCGCGCGGCGGGTGCAATCGTCGGCGAGAGCGGGATCATGCATGTCCCCGCGCAGAGCGAAGAGCTCGGCGTTACGGCGCTCATGGGAACGCAAATGCTCGACGACCATCCTTCGCGCGACGGTATCGAGGGCGTCGTCGGCATTTGGTACGGAAAAGGTCCGGGGGTCGATCGCTCCGGCGACGCATTCAAGCACGCCAACTTCGCGGGGACGAGCCGGCTCGGCGCGGTCGTCGTGCTCGGCGGTGAAGATCCCGAAAGCAAGAGCTCGACGCTCCCATTCCAGGAAGACTACGCGTTTATGAGCGCCGGGATACCGATCGTGTATCCGTCCTCGGTCGCCGAGTTCTTGGAGTACGGTTTGCACGCGATCGCGCTCTCCCGCTATTCGGGATGCTGGATCGCGATGAAGCTGATCGGGCAGCTGTGTGACGGCGGCGAGACGTTCGCCATCACACCCGACTTTCCGAAGATCGTCATTCCCGAGCTGACGATCGGCGGCGAGTCGTTCCGCAAGTACACGGATTTTCGCTTCTTCCCGGGGCTCAACATCGATCCCGAACGGCGTTTATATCGCGAACGGCATCTCGCCGTACGCGCCTACGCGCGCGCAAATAAGCTCGATCGTATCCACATGCGCACGGCGAACGACCGGATCGGATTGCTGTCGGCAGGGAAGAGCTTTTCGGATCTGCGTCAAGCCTTGCTCGATCTCGGATTTGACGACGACGCACTGCGGGCAGCCGGGATCCGTCTCGGACGGCTGGGCGTCATCTATCCCGCCGATGAGGATTTCTTGCGCGAATTCGCGGACGGACTCGACGACGTCATCGTCGTTGAAGAAAAGCGCGGCGTCGTTGAAGCCGCGCTCAAGGCTGCGCTCTGCAATGTCGAGCGCCGGGTTCGCGTCGTCGGCAAAGACGACGAACACGGCGCGCCGCTGTTTCCGGTCGAGGGCGGCATGGATGCCGACACGATCGCGCGCATCCTCGCGCCGCGGCTCGGGAAACGTGCCGAGACGCTGACCGCGATCGGCAACCGTACCTATAAAGAGCTACCGAAGCGCACACCCAATTATTGCTCGGGTTGTCCGCATAATACGTCGACGGTCTTACTCGAAGATCAGATTGCGTGGGGAAGCCCCGGTTGTCACTCGTTCGCATCGATCATCGAGCAGCCGCAGCGGCATATCGAAGCGATGACGCAGCTCGGCGGCGAGGGAATTCCGTGGATTGGGCTTGCGCCCTATACGTCGCGCACGCACATGGTGCAAAATGTCGGCGACGGCTCGCTCTTCCACTCCTCGTACATGAACATTCGTTTCGCGCTCGCCGCGGACGTAAATATTACGTTCAAGATTCTGTTCAACGGTGCGGTCGCGAATACGGGCGCACAAGCGCCGGTCGGTGCCAAGACCGTCGAAGAGTTGGTGCAGCTGCTTGCGCTCGAGGGCGTGCGCAGAATCGTCGTGCTGACTCAGACGCCTGAAACCTATCGTCGCGCGCAGTTTCCGGCCGTCGCGCAAGTTTGCGACGTTGACGAACTCGAGGCGGCTTCGCGCGAGCTACAGGAGACGCCCGGCGTTACCGTACTCATCTACGATGGGACGTGCGCGAACGAGCGGCGCCGGCGTCAGAAGCGCGGAAAAGCCGCGGCGCGGACGCGTTTTGTCGTCGTCAACGAGGATGTTTGCGAGAATTGCGGTGATTGCGGCTCGCTGACGAATTGCATGTCGCTCGGAAAAGTCGAGACGGAGTTCGGTATCAAGACACAGATTCACCAATCGTCGTGCAATCAAGATCAGAGCTGTATCAAGGCGGAATGTCCGTCGTTCGTTACCGTCGAGGCTGAGCCCGGTACCGGAATTCACAAACCGAAAGCGCAACCGATCGACGTCGCGTTGCCCGAACCAAACTACCCGCGCACGCTGCGCCGCCCGTATCATATCTATGCTCCCGGTGTCGGCGGCACGGGCGTACTGACGCTGAATGCGATTCTCGCGCAGGCTGCGGCGTTCGACGGGAAGCGCGTGTTGAGTTACGATCAGACCGGCGCCGCACAAAAATGGGGCGCTGTGCTCTCGAGCTTGATCATCGCCGAGCCCGAGCACGACCTCGCCGCCAACAAGATCGGTGCGGGTAAAGCCGATCTATATCTGGCGCTCGATCTCCTTGCCGCAGCGGATCCGGTCAATCTTGACCGGTGCGATCCGGAAAACACGTTGGCGGTCATCAATACGTCGCTGCTGCCGAGCGGTGAGATGATTCGCGACGTCCACTTCTCTGTTACGCCGCTGTTGCTGATCGAAGCAATTCGCGCGGTCACGCGCAAAGATTCCGACGTCCGCTTGGCGGCACGCGCAATCGCCGAAGGTGCATTCGGCGATCACATGATGACGAATCTGGTCACACTCGGTGCGGCTTATCAGGCGGGTCTCATTCCGGTTACGGCGGCCAGTATCGAAGACGCGATCCGTCTCAACGGGGTCGCGGTAGAGAACAACCTGCTGGCTTTCAACTACGGGCGCCTCGCGGTCTACGATTCGTCCGCGCTGTTCGCGCATATCGGCGCGCAGCAACCGCTGGCGGATCGTTTGGCGGGCCGGCGGGACATGGATGGCTCGCTCAAACTGCTCCAGCGCTGCGAACGTCTCGGCGAGCAAGCGCAGCGGCTGCTCCGCACGCGCATTCCTGACCTTTGCGCTTACCAGAGTCCTGCGTATGCGGCACGTTACGTCGATACGATCCTGCGCGTCGCCGAGAACGAGCGCGCAGTCAGCGGCAAAGACGGACCGCTTACCATCGCCGTCATTCGTTCGCTTCATAAGCTGATGGCCTATAAAGATGAGTATGAGGTGGCGCGCCTCTACGTCGACGGCGCCTTCGCGGCACGGTCGCGCGCGCTGTTCACGTCACCGCGAAAGATGTGGTACAATCTCCATCCGCCGATTCTTCGGAGCCTCGGCCTCAAGCGCAAGATTCGGATCGGATCGTGGTTCACGCCCGTGTTGCGCATGATGGCGAGCGCAAAAGCACTGCGCGGAACACCCTGGGATGTTTTCGGCTACGCCAAAGTGCGGCGCGTCGAGCGTGAGCTGATCGTGTGGTACGAGGAGATCGTCGCGGACGTGCTCGCGCGCCTATCGACGTCGAACCTCGCAGCGTCGCAAGAGGTTCTCGAGATTCCGGATTCGATTCGCGGATACGAAGAAGTGAAGCTGGGCAACGTCGCGCGTGCGCAGCTCAAAGCACGGGAGCTTCTCGCCAAGCTAACCTAACCGCGCCGCGGGCACTTACCCGAGCGTGGTGCGGGCTGCTCGCGAGCTGATCGCCGCTGCGCGCGATGGCGTTCCGCATGTATTCGGGGCGCTCGATCGTGCCCTGCGCGCGCTGTGCGACGACGTCGATGCCGTGACGGCATGGGAGCTCGATGCCGACCGCTTTCGGTGCGTGTTCGCAAGCGGCTTGCGCTACGCGCACTTCAATGGGGCGACGCTCTCCGCGGTTGCCGCGCGATCTCCGCTCGCGACCGCGAAGGCCGGCGGAATTGCGCTCTTCGTCGATGGCGAGACGCAACCGCTCCACCCGGGCGACCGCATCGCAGTTGCAGTCCCTCTCGAGAATCTACCTTTCGTGCTGTACGTCGCGTTCGCCGAACACCCGCCGAAAGCGACGTTCGCAGAATTCCTCGACATTTGCTCGATTGCCGCGCCCGCACTTGCGATCGCGCGCGAGCGGGCGGAAGATCGAAGCCGCGCGACCTACGATGGTCTCACCGGGCTTCTTACGCCGCGCGCATTTCGCACGCTCCTCGTTCAGAGTTTGCGGGAAGCGCCGAGGTTGCGAATCGTTCCGCGTTTGGCGCTGCTATTTTTGGACACCGATCACTTCAAAGAGTGGAACGATCGCTTTGGTCACGCCGCGGGTGATGAGCTCTTGCGGCGGCTCGCGGCGATGCTGCGCGGTCACGCATCCGGTCCGGAAGATCTCGTGGCACGAAACGGCGGCGACGAATTCTGTCTCGTTTGGTACGACTGTGAGAAATCACGCGCCGTCATGCGCGCAGACGAGCTTCGACTTGCGATCGGGCAAGAGTTCTCGGGCGAGACGGTTGCGATAACCGCAAGCATCGGCGTGGCAGCCTTCCCGCTCGACGCGCAGACCGCAGAGAGCCTGCTCGAAGCCGCCGACAAGGCAATGTACGAAGCCAAGCGGGCCGGACGAAACCGGGTCTCCTACGCGTGAGGTCGAACGTGTCGTCATGGCGCTCAAAGTCGTGCTCCTTTCGCACAGTCCCGACCCGGAGCGTGCGGTCGCGACCGCGGCTCGCAACTGCTACAGCCCGCGCGACGTCGCGTCGATCGACCGGAATTGGTCGGAAGACGAGATCAAGAAGATGGTCGCGCGCGTTCGAGACGCGGGGCATCTCTCGACCTTCGAGCACACGATGTTCACGTTCGGCGTCAGCGGCGTTTCGCGCGCGCTCACGCACCAGCTCGTCCGTCACCGGCACATGTCGTTCGAACAGAAGAGCCAGCGCTACATCACGGTCAAAGGGCAATTCGAATACATCACGCCGCCCTCGATTGCTGCGCGTCCCGAGATAAAAGCGAAATACGACAAACTCATGGGACAGATCGCCGAATTTTATGCCGACGCGATCGAAGCTGAGACGCCGCCCGAGGATGCGCGTTTTGCGCTCCCAAATGCTGCGGAGACCCAAATCGTCGTCACGGCAAATGCACGCGCGTTGCTTGATTTCTTCACGTTACGCACGTGCAACAACGCGCAGTGGGAGATACGTGAGCTGGCGTTTGCGATGTTGCGTTTGGCGAAGAAGGCTGCGCCCGATCTTTTTATTCGTGCAGGAGCAACGTGCGTTCGCGGCTACTGCAACGAGCCGAACGGCCCGGAGTGCCCGCGCTACATAGCGGTTGCGAATCCCGTCGAGGCCAAGCGAAAGGCAAAAATCGACGAGGGCGGTCCGCGCCGCTCGAGCAAGGAAATCGTCGCCGACCAACAGACCGCCGCGACCGCGGGATAGGCCTACGCCGGGGCCGAACGGCGGCGCATGGCAGTAGCAAAAGGCCGAACATCGACTGCGGATCGCACGTCGACATTGAAGGTCGGGGACGTCGCCCCCGACTTTGAGCTTAAGGCCACCAATAGCGACACACCATGGAAGCTCTCAGATCAACGCGGGAAAAACGTCGTGATCGCGTTCTTTCCGTTTTCATTCACACCGGTTTGAAGCTCGCAGCTCCCGGCATACGAAGCAGCTCAAAGCCGCTTCGCCGCGGAGAATGCCCAAGTTGTGGGCATTTCGTGCGACCCGACACCTTCGCAAAAAGCGTGGGCGGAAACAATCGGTGGACTCTCGTTCCCACTCGTTTCGGATTTCTGGCCGCACGGTGACGTCGCCAAGAAATACGGCGTCCTCCGAGATGCCGGATTTTCCGAACGGGCGCTGTTCATCATCGACAAGCAAGGTGTCATCCGTTACATCGATGTTCACGAGCTTCGCGAACAACCCGACGAAGAAGTGCTCTTCGAGGAGCTTCGTAAACTTCGCTAAGCGTTTTCTGATAGCGTTGTGCGTCGCGATTGCCGCGTGCGGCATCGCGGCGCACGCGCAAGCCGTCCTGAACGCGCCGCTCGAAACGCTCTTCGACGCGCAGCGCCAGCATTTGGCGGAAGCGCTCAACGCGCGTAAGCCGCCCTTGTTTTTCGGTTCCGCTTTCCTCGAGATCGGCGCGCTGCTCTGGATGTGGCGTTCGGGACGTGCCGCCGCCTTACGCGACGCGCTTCGGCGTAATCTGCGCAACGTGCACCTCTTGCGGCTGACGTACGTCTGGTCGCTTGCGATGATCGCGCAGATTGCCGCGCTGCCGGCGGCGATCGTTGCGTACCGGCTCGTCGCCGAGGCAGGGCTGACGCAGCAATCACCGGCCGAGTGGCTTGGCCAATCGCTCTCAGGGGCTGTCGTGAACGCAGCGCTGGCCGCGATCATCTTTTCGTTCATGTTGATGCTCGCGTCGCGCACGCGCTTTTGGTACGTCTTTGGCGCCGTGTTCATGGTTGTATTCGTGCTGGTCGCAGCCTTTGCCGAACCGGTCGTCTTTGCGCCGTGGATCCATCATCAGCAAGCGCTCCCCAGCTCGGCGCTGAGCGCGCAGCTCTACGCGACCGAGCAGCGTCAAGGCGTTCACGTCCCCATCATCGTCGAGGAGAGCGCAACGGGCACGGGCGCTGACGCCGCGCGCGTCGCGGGTCTCGGCTCGACACAGGAGATCGTCATCAGCGATGCCACGCTACAAACCGCAACGCCGGGAGAACTCGAGTATCTCATCGCGCGTTTCAGCGCGCACGTCGCCGCGCACGACAATCTCAAGCTGGATTTGTACGTCTCACTGTGGTTGATCGTAGCCGCGGTCATATCCGTGACGCTTGCCGACCGCGTCGGATTCCGCCGTGACGACGATCCGCTTTCGCGTCTTGCGCTCCTCGGCACGTTTCTGGGGCTTGCGATCCTGCTGCTGCTGCCGGTTCAAGCGGCCTATTCGCGACGTTTGGAAGCGCGCGCCGATCATACCGCGCTCGCGGCGACGGCCGACCCCGCCTCGGCGGTGCGGCTGATGGTGCGGTTCGCGAACGTCGACTTGCTCCAAGTCTGCCCCTCACCGATCATCCGGCGATACTTTCTTTCGTATCCGCCGATCGGGTCACGCATTGCGGCGATCCGTGGAGGAGGCGATCCCTGTCATTAAATAAACGACCTTTTCAATGACGCGGGGAGACGCGGATGCCCTCTCCAACATCGTTGTCGAGGCCGATCCGAATCTGGTGTTTATTGCTGACGCCCGCGGACGTATTGTCCGCGTCAATTCGCGCTGGGCCGACTACACCGGCGTTACGATCGACGAAATAACGGCGGATCGCGGCACCCCGCTCGACATCGTACATCCCGACGATCTGGATCGCACCTGGTCGAAGTGGAAGCGCTCGGTCGAGACCGGCGAGCAGTACGAGATCACATACCGCCTGCGTTCGGCGAGTGACGGCGTTTATCGCTGGTTTCTCGCCCGCGCTCTACCGTACGTCGACAATGGGAACACGATCGGTTGGTACGGCGTCGCGACCGACGTCGACGACCAGATCCGTAATTTGGAAGCCTCGCGTTTTCTTTCAGAATCGGCGACGGCGCTGACGTCGTCGTTCGACCGCCGCCGTATCCTCGAAACCTTCATGCGTGTCGCGAAGAGCCGGTTTGCGGACGGCTGCATCATCACATTGCTGGATGAGACCCGTCAGTTCCAGCGCGTCGGAGTCGCGCACCGCGATCCGGCGATCGAGGCACGTGCGCACGAGAAATCCCGCAGAGTTCCGGTCTTACCGCAGAGCGTTGCGGCGCGCGTCTACAACACGAAGAAATCACTTTTGATCCGAGACCTGCGCGATCCCGAGCACGAGGGGTGGATCAACGCGGAAGGCGTTCACGTTCCCGAAATCTTTGAGCCGACGTACTCGATTCTTGCGGTGCCCCTCTTGATCGCCGATCACGTGCGCGGCACGATCGCATTCGTCTCGTCGCGGCCCGGCTCGCCGTTCGACGAGCGCCATCTCGACGTCGCCGAAGCGGTCGCGCGTCAAGCCGCAACGGCGATCGAGCATTCGTCCATCTTCGCGCGCGAGCGTGCAACCACGGAACGGTTCCGTTATCTCGCGCACGCGACCGATCAACTCTTCGCTCCGGGCGAGCTGCGTACCAATCTCGATACGCTCGTGAAGAGCCTGGTCGGGTATTGGGCCGATTGGTCGATTCTCTACCGGATTGATGACGAGGGCGCGGTGCGCGCGCAATCGGTCTCGTACTGCGATCCGGCGACCTCGTTCGTCGAAGAGCTGCGCGGACAGCGCTTGTTCCACCCGGCCGCGGAACGCCACTTCCTCGAGATCGTCGCCAAGCATCGCTCGCGGCTTCGAACCGACGTCACGGTCGAATCCGTCAAGGACATTCTGCAGCCGTTCTTGCGTCCAATCGTCGAGCAGATGAAAATTCAATCGCTGCTCGTCATTCCACTCTACACGACGGAATTTGACTTCGGTGCGATCGCCGTGTATATGGGACGCCGTAACTACGACGAGTCGGACCGTGAGCTGTTCGAAGAGCTCGGGCGCCGCATCTCGCTTGCGATCGAGCACGATCACAGCGTAGGGCGCGAGCGACGTTTGACGCAAACGTTGCAAGAATTAGCGCTTCCCGCGCAGCTGCCGACGATTCCGGGCCTACTCCTGAGCAGTGCCTATGCAACAGCGACGACAAGCGAAGCGCCGATCGGTGGTGATTGGTACGATGCGTTTGCGCTTCCCAGCGGCCGCATCGTCTTCAGCATCGGTGACGTGACCGGAAGCGGCTTGCAAGCCTCTGCAATCATGGGAAAGCTTCGTCAGGCTATCAATGCGATTGCGCTTTTCGAAGATGACCCCGCGCGCATTCTCGATGCGACCGAGTACGTTGTTTTGCAGCGGTACCCGGACGCAATTGCAACCGCGTTCATCGGCATCTTCGATCCGGAAACGAAAATGCTGCAGTATGCAAACGCAGGACACACGTACCCGTTCGTGCGTTTTTTGAACGGTGGCGTCGAGCAGATCGTCGCGCACGGATTGCCGGTCGGATTGCGCAAGCTGATCGAACCATCTGAATCCTTGACGCGCTCACTCGCAGACGCAGCGCTGTTGGTCCTCTATACGGACGGCATCACCGAAGCCGGCCATGACGTCGAAGAGGGCGAGCGCACGTTACAGGCTGCGGTCGCAAACGACGCCATGTTGTACGCAGGCAGCGCGGCGACGCTGGTCGCGGCGAGCTGTTTGCCCGAGGGTCCGCACGCCGACGATGCGGCCGTTCTGGTTGTGACCTTCCCGCGCGGGACCGCATGGCAGTTCGACGCCGATAACGCAAGATCGGCGCAGCACGCGCGCGGCGAGTTCTATGCGCGGCTGGAGGCAGAAGCAGGGCCGGAAAGCGATCTCGGTGCGGCCGAAATTATTTTCGGAGAGCTGGTTGGAAACGTCGTCCGTCACGCACCCGGCGCAATCGACGTTACGCTGGAATGGGAAGGCTCACGTGCGCTCCTTCACGTGATCGATCGCGGCAAGGGATTCGACTATACGCCGCCGGCGGAGATCGACTTGTTACGCGAAGAGGGACGCGGTTTGTGGCTGATCCATCAATTCGCGGTCTTTACGTCGATCGAATATCTGCCGGGTTACGGAACGCACGTCACGGTCGAGCTTCCGGTGCGCCGCAAAGTTGCGGCTCAGGGCGAAACGATGAAAACGGTTCCGGCGATCTGAGTCCCGAGGTGACGCGCCGTCACCAGCTCGACGATCGCAGCATGCGCGATGCGGCCGTCGATGATCTGCGCGGCTTCGACGCCACCGCGAACGCCCAGCGCTGCCGCGCGAATCGCTGCGGCAAGCGAGGGTGACAAACTTCCAGAATCAGCCAGCGCCAGGGCTTCCGCCGGCGTAAGCTCGTCAACGAGCTTTTGCGTCTCGGCGTCGACGACGCCGCCGTTGGGGTCGAAGAACAGGATGCGTGACGCGTCGGTGGCTTCCGCGATCGCGCGCGCCACATCGTCGACCGGCAGCTGGATATCGTCGCCGCGCAAGCCGATTGCAGTCGGCTCGATAACGGGGACGTAACCCGAGCGCGTCAAGGTCTCGAGCAAGCGTGTCTGCACGGAGCCGATCACCGTACCGGCAGCCGGGATCATCCCTGCGTCGGCGCCGCGCAGTCCGACTGCCGCGTCACCGGTGCGATTCATCACCCCGACGAACGCGCGCGCAAGATCGGCTTCCGGCGCAACGACGATCGGGCGAACGTTCCGCTGTTGAAGAAACGCGATGTCGGACACAAGCGTAGTCCCGCCGAGACTGGTTTCGTCGACGCGGAGTACGATCGTTCGTCCGGTGAAATCTTGCATGTTCGTTTGGAAGTCTTTCCCTACTTAACGTTCGGCAGACTCGGTCGGGTTGCTTTCCTCGCCAGGGAGCCGCCAGCCGTTCGCCACATTTGCCGCCGCCGTCATACCATCGTCGAGCCACATGAGCGCAGCATCAGCGGCGGCACCGACGACCTGGGCCAGCGACTCACGTTCGCGTTGATCGAAGGTGCCAAGCACGCGGTCGATCGCTTCTGCGCCCTCACCATCTCGGCCGATGCCGACGCGCAAACGCGGAATCTCCGTCCCGAAATAGCTGATGATCGACTTCATACCGTTGTGTCCGGCCGAGCTTCCGCTATCGCGGACGCGCAAGCGTCCGAACGGCAAGTCGAGCTCGTCGTAGATCACCAGCATGCGTTCCGCGGTAATGCGGTACCAGCTCGCGACCAGGCGCGTCGGGACACCGCTTTCATTCATATAGGATTGCGGCTCGACCAAAATAAGATCGCGCGCACCAACTTGCACTTGGCGCGCGCGATCTTTGGTTTTCCAGTCGCTCTCTGCGACGCCGAGGCGCCGCGCAATTTCGTCGACGACCATGAAGCCGACGTTGTGACGCGTGTTCGCATATTTCGTCCCCGGATTTCCGAGGCCGACGATTAAGCGAAGATCGCGAGTGGTGGCATCTGCTATGTAGAAGCGACCTCGCCCGCCGGCGCTTCCGCGGGTACCGCGCCTTCGGCGCCTTCAGGAACCGCTGCCGCTGCCGGAGCCGCTTCCTCAGCACGCGGCTGCTCGATCGCAACGATCGTCGTATCGGCCGGCGTGATCAGACGAATGCCCTCGGCAAGCGTCAACTCGCCCGCGCTGATGTTGTCGCCGATCGTCAGCTCCGAAACGTCAACACGAATCTCTTCCGGAATCTTGTCGGCCGGACCGCGCACTTCGATCTCGTGCGTGACGAGATCCATCATGCCGCCCTGATCGCGCACGCCGGCTGGGATGCCGACGGTGACGATCGGGACTTCGGCGGTGATGATGTCGCTGCGCGAGATTCGTTGCAAGTCGATCGACAGGACGCGGCGCGTCACCGGATCGAGCTGCATGTCGCGCACCATCGCAGTGTCTTTCTTGCCGTCCAGCTGGATGTCGATAATGTTCTGACGGCGGCCGCCGTGCAGAAGCTCGCCAAGTTCGCGACCTTCAATCGAGACCGCGAGCGGCTTCTCGCCGTGACCGTAGATGACGCCGGGAATGCGACCCTCGTGGCGCACTTTGCGTGAGCCGATCGTGCCGGATTTCTCGCGAAGCTCCAGCTTCAGCGTTGGACTAGTCTTTGCCATGATCTCTTTCTTAGCGTCCCGCGACGACCGGCTCTGACGGGGTGACGACTCCGTCCATCGGTGCGTGACCGTCAAAAGGGCCTTGCTGGCCCTCTTCGTCACCGAAGAGCTCGGAGACCGAGCGATTAGCGGTGATTCGCTTGATCGCATCGGCCAGGATCTGCGCGATCGAGAGGACCTCGATTTTGCCGGACGGCTCGCGCGGGATCGTATTCGTCACGACAACCTTCTTGATCGGGGACGCCTCGAGCTGTGCGATGGCGTCGCCGGCGAAGATGCCGTGCGTCGCCAGCGTATACACGTCGGTCGCTCCCATTTCCTTGAGCTTCTCGGCTGCCTTGACCAGTGTACCGCCAGTCGAGATCATGTCGTCGACCACAACCGCCACGCGTCCGGCGACCTCGCCGACCACGTGCGAGACCTCCGAGATGTCGGGCTCGGGGCGCCGCTTCATGATAACGGCGATATTCGAGCGCAATCGCTTGGCAAAGTTCTCAGCCCGAGCAACCCCGCCCGCATCCGGCGAGACGACGACGATCGACTCGCCTTGCAGGTCGTTGCGCTTGAGATAGTTCGAGAGATCCGGCGCGGCGACCAAATTGTCAACCGGCAGATCGAAGAAGCCTTGAATTTGCGCGGCGTGCAGATCGAGCGTCACGACACGCGCTGCGCCGGCCGCCGCGATCATGTTGGCGACCAGCTTCGCGGAAATCGGCTCGCGGCCGCGCGTCTTCTTATCTTGCTTTGCGTAGCCGTAATACGGAATAACGGCCGTAATGCGCTGCGCCGATGCGCGGCGAAGCGCATCGATCATCAACAGCAGCTCCATGAGCGCATCGTTGACGCTACCGCCCTGGGGAACGCTCGCGCTCTTGTGTATCTCGCACAGCGATTGAATAACGAAGACTTCTGCGCCGCGGACGTTCTCGCGAATCTCGACGCGGCACTCATCGTTGCGGAAACGGCCAACCATCGCGCTGCCGACTCTAGTCTGCATGCGTTCGGCTATCTTGGCGGCCAGTTTGGGATTCGAATTTCCGCTGAATAAAAGCGGCTGTTGGATCAACGAGGCTCCTCGGGCAGGGCTAGTTGGTGCTTCCCAGGCGCCGGGGCGGGTTCCCGCCCAAAACCACTGTATGCCGGGACGTGTTCTTTAGCGATGCGATGCCTAAACCGGAGCGATTCCAGCTCGTAACCCCGTATGAACTCGCCGGTGACCAACCCCGAGCGACTGCGGCCCTCGCCGAAGGTGTGCTCCGAGGGGACCGCGCGCAGACGCTGCTAGGGGTCACAGGCTCAGGAAAGACGCTGGCGATGGCGCGGATCGTCGAAATCGTGCAGAAGCCGACCCTCGTCCTCTGCCACAACAAGACGCTCGCGGCCCAGCTGTGTGCCGAATTCCGCGAGTTCTTCCCGCACAACGCGGTCGAGTATTTCGTCTCGTACTTCGACTATTACCAGCCTGAGGCGTACGTCCCGCATACCGACACCTATATCGAAAAAGACAGCTCGATCAACGACGAGATCGAGCGCCTGCGCCATTCCGCGACTCAGTCGATTCTGACGCGCAAGGATGTGCTCGTCGTCGCCTCTGTTTCGTGCATCTACGGCCTCGGCTCGCCGGCCGATTACGTCGAGCTTTCACAAAAAGTGGCCATCGGGCAGAACATCGACCGTGATGCGCTCTTGCGGCGCCTGGTCGACATGCAATATCGCCGCAACGACATCAACTTGCTGCGCGGCACGTTCCGCGTGCGTGGCGATACGCTCGAGTTCGTCGGCGTCGATGAGGAGCTCGTTCACCGCATCGAATTTTTCGGCGATCAGATCGAAGCGATCAACGTCGTAAACATGCTGACCGGCGAATACGTCGAGAGCAAGAACGAGATGATGATCTTTCCTGCCAAGCACTTCATCACGCCGGAAGAGAAATTGAAACGCGCGATTGCCGCAATTGAAATCGAGCTCGACGAGCGCCTGAAGGCTTTCAAAGACGCCGGGAAGCTGCTCGAAGTCCAGCGTCTCGAGATGCGCACCCGCTACGACCTGGAGATGCTGCGCGAGGTCGGCTATTGCAACGGCGTCGAGAACTATTCGCGCCACCTAGCCGGACGTGAAGCCGGCTCGACGCCCTGGTGTCTGCTCGATTTCTTTCCAAAAGATTGGATGCTCTTCGTCGACGAGTCGCACGTCACGCTGCCGCAAGTTCACGGCATGTACGGGGGCGATCACTCGCGCAAGACAATTCTCGTCGAACACGGTTTCCGGCTGCCGAGCGCCCTCGACAATCGTCCGCTCACCTACGACGAGTTCGAAAAGCACATCAATCGGATCGTTTACGTCTCGGCGACGCCCGGCACATACGAGGTCAGCAAGTCGTCGCGGGTCGCCGAGATGATCATCCGGCCGACCGGCCTGGTCGATCCCGAAGTCGACGTGCGGCCGACGCGCCATCAGATCGACGATCTCATGGAAGAGATCCGGCTGCGTGTTGCCAAGAACGAGCGCGTTTTGGTCACGACGCTGACCAAGAAGATGGCCGAGGACCTCACCGACTATCTTCTCGAGAACGGCTTGCGCGTGCGCTATCTGCACAGCGAGATCGAGACACTCGAACGCATCGCGATCTTGCGCGATCTGCGCAACGGCGTGTTCGACGTGCTCGTCGGCATCAATCTCCTGCGCGAAGGGCTGGATTTGCCCGAAGTTTCGCTGGTCGGAATCCTCGATGCCGACAAAGAGGGCTATTTACGCAGCGGAACGTCGTTGATTCAAACGATCGGCCGCGCTTCGCGCAACGTCGAGGGCAAAGTCATCATGTACGCGGACGTCATCACCGATTCGATGTCGCGCGCGATCGAAGAGACGAAGCGGCGGCGCGAGCGGCAGCTGGCGCACAATGCCGAGCACGGCATCGAGCCGAAGTCGATTCGCAAGGCCGTGCGCGACATTCTCGATCTCGTCGGCACGCCGATCGAAACGGCGGGCGATGTCGTCGCAGCGGAGAAGCTCCCCCGCGAAGTCGTCGCCGCGATGGCGAACGAGATCGAGCGCAAGATGCGCGAAGCTGCCGCAAATCTCGAATTCGAGAAGGCAGCCGCACTGCGCGACGAGCTGATTAGCTTGCGGCGCCGGATCGGCGGCAACGAAAGCGTGTTGTTCCAAGGCAAAGCCCCGAAGATATTCGCGCACGCGCTCAAAGAACTCGTCGGTTCCTGATGCAGAAGACGGTCGTCCCGGACGTTTGGACGTGGAAACGCTGGCAGCCCGATCGCTCGATGGATTTCAACTCGTGGTTTTGCAAGGGTGACGTGAACATCGCAATCGATCCGCTCGAACCGGATGCGGACGATTTGCGGCAGATCGAAGAGATGGGCGGCGTCGATTGGGTCGTTGTTACCAACCGCGACCACGAACGTTCAACGAAACTGTTCGTCGAGCGCTTCGAAGCAAAAGTCGCCGCCGGCGACGGTGATGCGGACCAATTGAGCCTCGGTGTTACGCAGCGGCTCGGTGACGACGAGATGTTCCACGGTTGGCGCGTGATCGGCCTTGAGGGCTTCAAATCGCCGGGCGAGATCGCGTTGTATTCGAGCACGCGGCGTACCGTGATTCTCGGCGATTCCCTCTTGGGCGATCCGGCCGGTTCGTTGCGTTTCATGCCGGACGCCAAGCTCGAGGATTCGAAGCGCGCCGTGCTCTCAATGCGCAGAGTGCGCGGTGTGAGGGGTCTCGACCATCTTCTCGTTGGCGACGGCGCGCCGGTCTACAGCAACGCGCGCGCAGTACTTGGCCGCTGCATCGATGCGCGCGGCGTTGCGGACGTGCTGCGCATCAACCTCGAGGACGTCCCTCTGCGGGAGGACGCCGGTCCCGGGAACTACACGGTGCTCGAAGGTGAGATCGGATATTTGCTCGGCGCCGAGCGGCTCGGGTATCGCGTCGCTCAGCTCGAGCCCGGCGCGTCGTTCTGTCCGACGCACTGGCACACGGCCGAGGAAGAGCTGTTCATCGTCTGGTCGGGCGAACCGACGCTGCTTACGCCGCGAGGCGATGTGCGGCTCCGCAAAGGTGATTGTATTGCCTTTCCGTGTGGCGAAATCGGTGCGCACAAGCTGCGCAACGACGGATCGACGCTGGCGACGATTTTGATGATCTCGAATGTCGACACCGCCGACGTGTGTTTCTATCCGGACTCCAAGAAGCTGCTGGTCGAGCGGGCCGATTTAATCGTCCGCAGCGAGCCCGCCCTGGACTATTTTGACGGCGAATAGTGCTATACTGGGAACCGTCAGGGAGGATTGGGAGGATTAGGATGTCTGGGATTAGCCAGGTTAACAGCAACTATGGCTCGAGCGACACGCAATCGGCTTCGAGCGCATCGGCACAGCAAGCTGCTCAAGACCAACAGGCCGAAGAGCAGCAGCAAGCCCAAGCGGCAGAGGCCTCGGCGCAAGCCGCGGCAACGACGGTCTTCACGTCGACCGTTCCTGCGGGAGTGAACTCCACCGCCTAAACCACACGCACTGCGTCTCGCCGAATCCGCGCGGCGTGACGGAGTTTGCGAACTTCGCGGTTTGCTGCCGTCATCTGCGCAGCCAGTCGGGCTCCGGTACCAAACGCGTACCGGAGCCTTGCTGCGCGTTGACGGCGTGATCGTGGGCGCATTCGATCGTGAACACGACACGATCGCGGTCGCCGCGTCGAGCAACGAACGAACGGTGACGCTCGACGTCGAGCTGGCATCGCTTCCGACGAATGGACTGCCGAGCGGTCCCGGCGCGCGCTGGACGCTGATGCAGCGCCGCAAAGCTGAGCGGCCGCGGGATCGCATCGAGATTGTTGATCCCCCCGTTGTCATCCCGAGCGTAGCGCCGGAGGATCTTCCGCTGATCGCGCACGCACATCTTGATCTGGCCTGGTTGTGGACGTTCGCGGAAGGCAGACGAAAAGCGCTCCGCACGTTCGCTAATGCCTTATATCTCGTGGAGCGCTATCCTGATTACGTCTTCGTACAAAGCCAGCCGGCGCTCTACGGCTACGTCGAGCACGACGAACCGGAATTCTTTGCGCGCATCAGCGAGGCGGTGCGCAATGGACAAATCGATCCGAGCGTCGCCGCGCCCTGGGTTGAGACCGATTGCAACATTCCGAGCGGCGAGACGCTCTTGCGTCAACTCGTCCACGGGATGAACTACGTGCACGAACGCTTTGGAATAGTACCGAGCGTGGCGTGGCTGCCCGACACATTCGGATTTCCGAATACGTTGCCGCAGTTGCTCGCGCACGCGGGCGTGCGGTTTTTCGCCACCGCGAAGCTGCAATGGAACGAGACGACGCCGTGGCCGCATCCGCAGTTCGTGTGGATGGGACCGGATCGTTCCGGCGTCGTCGGCGCAGTCATAGATGGTTACGAAGGCGGCGCGTCGCCGCAGCGCGTGGCGAAAGCGCGCGAACGTCACGAAGCGCTCGTCGTCGGATACGGCGACGGCGGCGGCGGACCGAACGACGCAATCGTACAGGAAGCCGGACGGCACGGGCGCTGGACGACCGCCCGCGCGTGGCTTGAAACTGTCGCCGCACACGCCGATCAGTTGCCGCGCGTCGAGGGTGAGCTCTATCTCGAGACGCATCGCGGTGTTTGGACGACGCATCACGACGTCAAAGCGCACCGCTTTTCACTCGAAGCCGCGCTCGACGAAGCAGAAGAGCTGACGGCATGGTGCGTTGCGGTCCGCGCCTCCTCGAACCTTACGTCGCCCTTGTCGGCAGATTTGCGCAATGCATGGCCGCCGCTCTTGCGCGGCGACTTTCACGACGTCGTGTGCGGGACATCGATCGGGCCGGTCTACGGTGAGCTCGAGCAAGACTACGGGCGCGTCGGGCGCGTCTGCGCGCGCGTACGGGAAGCAGCCTATTCGCTCTTGCCGCGTGCGCACATCAATGCGGTGAGCGCAGAGCTTGCCCCTCGCGAGGACGACGATGCGTACGTGTTCGAGAACGCTCATGTGTACGCGCGCGTTCGCCGCGACGGCACGATCGTCGCCCTCCACCGGCCGGGTGAACCCAATCTCGTGACCGGCGCCAACGTCTTGCGCGCGTACATCGACCGTCCCAAAGAGTGGGAGGCGTGGAATATCGACGCGTCCTATGTGAAGCGGCCAGTGCGCGTCCGCCCGGAAGGAAGCGACATCGAGGACGGCGCGCTCGTTATTCGCTATCGCGTTCGCGGTTCGACGGTCGTGATTCGGTTATCGATGGGCGCGAACGAACCGTATCTGCGCGCTGATGCCGCCGTGCTCTGGGATGAAGTGCGCACCCTCTTGCGCGTCGAGAATTGGTTGGCAATCGAAGCCCAACACGTAACCTTCGGGACTCCGCACGGCACGCTCGATCGTACGACGTCGATGCAAACCGATTCGGAGAAGGCAAAGTTCGAAGTCGCAGGCCAACGGTTTGCGCGCGTCGATGGGCCGCACGGCAGTTTTGCGCTACTCACAACCGACAACTACGGCTGGAACGGTCGCGGTCTCGGTCGCGGCGGGACGCACGTGGGTCTCTCACTGTTGCGCAGTCCGCTCTGGCCGGATCCGAACGCCGATCGCGGCGAGCACCGGCTTTCGTGGGCGATGGCGCCGCTCGCGGCCGGGTTCGGAATCGGCGCACTCGAGAACGCATGGCGCGAGTACGCGTATCCGCCGCGCGTCCGGCTCTTCACGTGCGAGGATCCGGCCGTGCTCGTCGTCGCCTGCAAACCGGCCGACGATGATGGCGGCATCATCGTTCGCGTGCGTGAATGCGACGGCGCCACGCGCCGGATGCGTCTTCGCTTTGGCGGACGGCCGCGAAGCGTCGAAAGCTGCGATGCTCGTGAGCGCGCACTCGAGCGCGAAGTCGCCATTGACGACGGCGCAATCGTCGCCGGATTGGAACCGTACGAGCTTCGCACGTTTCGAATACGATTGTGATCCGTGACCTTGGAGCCGTCGTCTTCGATCTCGACGACACCCTGCACAACGACACGCATGCGTATCAGTCTGCGGCCTGCGACGTCGCCGAAGAGCTCGGCGCAGCGCATAAGGTTTCGGCGCAGGCGATCTTCGACTCGTACATCGAGCACACGTCGCGCTATTGGCGCGCCCTTAGCGCCGAGCACCTCAACACGCCAATTGCCGATTCACGCTACGAGCTTTGGTCCGCCGCGTTGCGTTCGGTCGGCATCGACGACGATGCGACGACAAAGGCTGCTGCGCGCCGCTACGGCGAGCGGCGGCGCTCGTACTACACACCGTTTCCCGGAACGCTGGAGCTGCTCGATGCGCTGCGCAACCGCGGATTGAAACTGGGTTTGATCACGAACGGCTTTGCGGAGACACACTACGAGAAGCTCGAGCTGCTCGGACTCGCAGCCTCGTTCGATGCGGTGATTTGCGCCGATGAAGTCGGCATGGTGAAGCCCGATCCGAAAATCTTTTTACATGCGTGCGAGCTGCTGGGTACGCCGCCGTCGCGGGCCGTAATGGTTGGCGATCGTTACTTCCGCGACATCGTCGGCGCGCGCGACGCGGGCTTGTTCACGGTTTACATCGACGTGCATGCGGAACCGGTTCCACCGAACGAAGCGCCGGACGTACGCGTCAAGGGGATTCAAGAGGTCCTCGCCGTCCTGCTACCGTAGGCCGTTCGCTCGAAAGGGGCACCGATGCAGTCTCCTCCGCCGAACGTGGAGAGCACGTTCAGCCGTTCCTGGGATTTGCTGACGAAGAACGGCATCATCATCGTCCCCGGAATCGTCATTGGAATCGTTCTCGGGATCATCGATTATTTTTTGATTCCGCACAGCGAGTACGTGGCCGCCTACAATGTGTCATGGTGGTCGGGGGCCTCCGCCGGACTGTTGCTCGTCCTCGTGAACGTCGCCGGCTTCATCTTGTCGCAGTGCTACATGACCGGGATGGCGGGCGCAGCGTGGCAGCGCGGAAGCACAGTGCTCCGCGATGGAACCCAAGCCTTCGAGCGCGACGCATCCAACACGTTGATCGCTCTCGTCGGATTGGTGATTGCGTTCGTCATCGCAGGGATTCTCGCGTTTCCGACCCTCGGCATCTCTGTGCTGCTCTACTTCTATTTCTTCTTGTATACGTTTCCGGCCGCGATCATCGGCGAACGTCCCGGCTTTGCCGCGATGGGCGACTCATTTCGGATCGCCGCGCGGCGTGTGGCGCCAACGTTGATCGTGACGGTCATGATCGCCGTGATTCTGTTCGTTTGCCACTTCGTCGCGGCGCTGCTCAGCTTTGTGCCGCTCATCGGCCCGATCGTCGCGGCAATCGTCGTCCAGCTCGTCTTGGCGTACGTGACGCTCGTCGTCGTCGGCGAGTATCTCGCGCTACGCGATTCCTTAGTGAAGCCCCCCACAGCAGTCTAACTCCTTGTCATGCCGAGCGTAGGTGCGCGGAGCGCGTCGTAGTCGAGGGACAGCGAGTGTCGCACCATTTGCCGATCCGTTCGCGAATGGCGTCGCGTACGTCGCGCACTTGCTCCAGAATCTGCTCCGGCGATCCGGTAAACGTTGACGGATCGGGGAAGCTCCAATGTTCGCGTTGCTCGTAGCTGGGAACGATGGGGCAACTTTCGGAACTCGCCTCATCGCACACAGTGACGACGTAGTCATACCGGCGTTCCAGAACATTAAAATCGTCGATGCCTTTGGTCGCGTTCTTCGAGATGTCGATTCCGCTCTCACGCATCGCATCGACCACGATAGGATTCAAACTTCCGGGCTCTAGTCCGGCGCTGTAGGCTGTGATCGATCCGGCGCAGAGGCTATTTGCGAACGCCTCGGCCATTTGGCTGCGCGCGCTGTTGTGAACGCAGACGAAAAGAACCGATTTCATCGGCAAGCTCCATTTGACGAAGGCGAGACTAAACGCCGCTCCGATTGCCTGTGCGACCAGAAATGCCGGAACGTCCGGAGGGCGAATCCCGGCGAATGTATCCGACAGCGAACGTGCCACGGTGACGGCCGGGTTCGCAAACGACGTCGATGACGTGAACCAATACGCAGCCGTAATGTAGCTTCCCACCGTTAGAGGAATCCACGCGCTTCGAGCCCGAGACGACAGCGAAATCAGCGTCAATAGTCCGAACGTTGCGACGGCCTCGGCTAGGCATGTTTCGGGCGACGAGCGCGCGCGCTCCGAGAATGTGATCGGCTTGCCGAACATGACATCGGCGAGAGCGACCCCACAGATGCCGCCGGCCAGTTGCGCGAAACAGTATGGCAGGACGTCGCGCCATGCGCGTTCACGGTTGAATGCTTCATTCAGCGTAACGAGCGGGTTGAAGTGCGCGCCTGTAAAGGGTTGCAGCGTCGCGATCAGTGCGACGAGCGCGCCACCGGTTGCGATGGCATTGCAAAGCAGCGACAGACTAGCATCGTTCGTCAGTCGCTGCGCCATTATTCCGGAGCCGACGATCACGGCAAGAAGAATCGCGGTTCCCACGCCTTCCAGCGTGGCGCGACGTGTTAGGTCGAGCAACAGCTCGTTGCCTCGTCCGCTTCCTCGAGCACGACGTACGTCTCCCAGCGGCGTCCGTCGGGATCGCGCGTCCAAACTTTGTTTTGCTTTGCGTAGCAGCATGTTTCTTCGACTTCGATGTCGATCGAAAGTCCGGCGCGTTGCAATCGCGCGACTGCCGCATCGACTGCATCGGTTGACGTTGTTGCGATTCCGTAGTGCGTGTCGCTAGCGCTCGCGACGGTTTTCGCGCGGTTGAGCGCGAGCTCGAGACCCGGCTCCTCGGCGATGAAGAGCGCATAGTCGTCGAAGCGTTTCGCCGGAGCAATGTCAAGCAGAGTCATGTAGAAGGCGACACTTCGCTCGAGATCGGCGGTGTGTAGCGAGATGTGCGTTTTCATGCGATAGCCTTTTCGGAAAGCGTGGCGCGCAGCGCCGATTGGACGCGATCGAGCGCACCGTCGGTAAGGCGGTAGTACATCCAGGTGCCGCGCCGCTGCGTGGTCACGAGCCCGGCTTCGCGCAGCAAGCGGAGATGGTGCGAGACGGTCGGCTGGTTTAAGGGAAGTCCCGCGGTGAAGTCGCAAACGCAGACGTGTTCAGAGGCTTGGGCGAGGGTCGCAAGGATCGTCAGACGGTGCGGGTCGGCGAGTGCTTTGAACAGAGCGGCCTCTCCGGACCGGTCGGCGGGGTCGACTTTGACCGGCCCGCAGCAACGTTGCATCGACATATTTCAATATTGAGGATTGCATCGAATTTTGTCAATACAAAAACCCGCAACGAACAGCAGTTCGATTTGGTCTAGATTGCCGTGAAGCCCCAGCCGGCAACGACGGGCCTTGATTCGATTGTCATCAAGGGCGCCCGCGAGCATAACCTCAAGAATGTCGACCTCGTCCTGCCGCGCAACCGGCTAACCGTAATCACGGGACTTTCAGGCAGCGGCAAATCGTCGCTCGCGTTCGATACGATCTACGCCGAAGGCCAGCGGCGTTACGTCGAGTCGCTCTCGTCGTACGCGCGGCAGTTTCTCGGGCAAATGGAAAAGCCCGACGTCGATTACATCGAGGGACTTTCACCGGCGATCTCGATCGACCAGAAATCGACCTCGCGCAATCCGCGTTCGACGGTTGGTACGGTCACCGAGATCTACGATTATTTGCGCCTGCTTTTTGCGCGCATCGGGAAACCGCACTGTTACAACTGCGGGCGCGAAGTGAGCGCCCAAAGCGCCGAGCAGATCATCGACAAAATCATGGAGTTTGCGGAAGGAACGCGCCTGCAAATTCTTGCGCCGGTCATTCGCGGACGCAAAGGTGAGTATTCGAAGCTGTTCGAGGAGATCTCGAAAGAGGGCTTCGCGCGCGTGCGCGTCGACGGCGAGATCAAAGAGCTGCGCGAGAAGATCGACCTTGATAAGAAGCGCAAGCACACGATCGAAGTGATCGTCGATCGTCTTGTGATGAAGCCGGAGATTCGCTCGCGTCTGGCAGACTCGATCGAGACGACACTCAAGCTTTCCAGCGGCATCGTTACGGTTTTGTACGATGCCAAGACACAGGGCAGCGGCAACGTGCCGCAAGAGATGACCTTTAGCGAAAGCTTCGCGTGCGTTTATTGTGGGCTCTCGTTCGGTGAGCTCGAGCCGCGGCTGTTTTCGTTCAATTCGCCGTTCGGCGCGTGTCCCGGTTGCAGCGGGCTGGGCGTGAAGATCGAGATCGATCCTTGGAAAGTGATCCCGGATCGTTCGAAGTCGATCGCGCAAGGTGCGATCGTGCCGTGGAGCAAGTCGCTCGGAACCGGCAAGTATCCCTCGATGAATCCGTACTACACGCAGCAGGTCGAGCGCGTTTTACGCAGCCGCCGCGTCAAGATCACGACACCGGTTGATCAATGGCCGGCCGATCTGTTGGAGACCGTCTTGTACGGCGGCGACAAGAAGCAGAAGTTCGAATATGAGTCACGCAGTGGTCATACGTGGGCGTACGAAACGACGTTCGAAGGCGTGATCAACAATCTGCAGCGCCGCTACAACGAGACCAGCAGCGACTATGTGAAGGAAGACATCGAGAAATTCATGTCGGCCAACACGTGCAAGGTCTGCAACGGCGCGCGTCTGAAGCCCGAGGCTCTTGCCGTAACAATCGGTGGCCAGAACATCACCGAGATCACGAAGACCTCGGTCGAGCGTTCCGAGCAGTTCTTCCAAGCACTGCAGCTCAACGAGCGTGAGACGCTCATTGCGCACCAGATTCTCAAGGAAATTCGTGCCCGGCTGGGATTCCTGACCAATGTCGGTCTGGGTTATTTGAATCTCGCGCGCTCGGCTACGACGCTATCCGGCGGTGAATCGCAGCGCATTCGGCTGGCAACGCAGATCGGTTCGTCGCTTGTCGGCGTGTTGTATATCCTGGACGAGCCGTCCATCGGATTGCATCAGCGCGACAACGCGCGTCTGTTGGCGACGCTAAAAACCTTGCGCGATCTGGGCAACACGCTAATCGTCATCGAGCACGATGAGGAGACGATGCGCGAAGCCGACGTCGTCGTCGACATGGGACCGGGCGCGGGCGCCGAGGGCGGCAACGTCGTCGCGATCGGGACGCTCGATGAGATCATTCAGGATCCCAAGTCGCTCACCGGCGCGTATCTTTCCGGACGTCAATTTATCGCCATCCCCAAACATCGGCGCACGCCGCGCGCGTTTTTGTCGATCAAAAAAGCGACAGCCAACAATATTCATGGACTCGACGTGGAAGTGCCGATCGGTGCGTTCACGTGCGTGACGGGCGTGAGCGGGAGCGGGAAGTCGACGCTGGTCAACGAGGTGCTGGTCAAAGCGCTCAATCAGCATTTGCATCATCAACCTGCGGGCGGGACGTACGGCTCGGTCAAGGGCGCGGAAGCGCTCGACAAGATGGTCGTGATCGATCAATCACCGATCGGGCGCACGCCGCGCTCGAACCCGGCGACGTATACGGGCGTCTTCGATTTGATTCGGGATTTATACGCACAGCTGCCGGATTCGAAAATGCGCGGCTATTCACCGGGCCGCTTCTCGTTCAACGTGAAGGGCGGACGCTGCGAAGGCTGTCAGGGAGACGGCATCATCAAGATCGAGATGCACTTTCTGCCGGACGTCTATGTACCGTGCGAAGTGTGCAAGGGCAAGCGCTACAACGCGCAGACGCTCGAGGTCAAATACAAAGGCAAGTCGATCTCCGACGTTCTTCAGATGCGTGTCGACGAGGCGGTCGAGCTGTTCGCGGCCATTCCGCGCATTCAAAATAAGCTCAAGACGATCTGTGATGTCGGCCTCGGCTACATCGCGATGGGGCAACCGGCGACGCAACTCTCGGGCGGTGAGGCGCAGCGCATCAAGCTCGCGACCGAGCTTTCGAAGCGCGCGACCGGCCGTACGTTCTATGTTCTCGACGAGCCGACTACGGGACTGCACTTCGCGGACATCCACAAACTGCTCGAAGTCTTGCAACGTCTGGTCAAGCTCGGGAATAGCGTGCTGGTGATCGAGCACAATCTCGACGTCATCAAGACGGCAGACTATTTGATCGATCTCGGTCCCGAAGGCGGCGATCGCGGCGGCCACCTTGTCGCCGTTGGGACGCCGGAAGAGGTTGCCGAGAACGACGCGTCGTTTACGGGTGTGTACCTGCGTCCGGTTTTGGCGGATGCACGCGCAACGGGGCGCTTGCACTCGGATCCAGAACGGATCGCTGAAATGGAAGGCCGCAATATCGCGGCACTCGAGGAGCTGCACGCGAATGGAAGACGCGTCCCAATCGAAGCCTAAGCCGTTCGTCAGTGACTTCTCGATGCTCATGGTGCTGGTTCGCGACCTCACCGCATCGCGTGATTTCTATCGCAACGTCATGGGTTTGCGCGTGCTCAACGATCAAGTTCCAAACTGGGTCGATTTCGAATTGAGCGAAGGAAAGCGCCTCGGACTCCATCCCGAAGGTGCAGGTCGCAAGGTGACGCCGGGGACGCTGCAGCTCGGATTCGCCGTCCCGAACGTCGACAAGTTCATCACGGATGCACGCGCGATGGGTGCACGAATCTTGCAAGATCCGTACGACGCGCCGTTCGGCCGAATTGCAATTCTTTCTGATCCCGATGGCTACGCGATCCAAGTCTTCACTCCACGAGGCTGAGACTCGCGCGCACGGGCTGCGCGCGCAGATCAACGAGGCCAATCATCGGTATTACGTTCTCGACGTTGCAGAGATAAGCGACGCCGAGTACGACAAGCTTCTCCGCGAGCTGCTTACGCTCGAGGAAGAGCATCCCGAGCTTGTCACCGAGGATTCGCCGACGCAACGCGTCGGCGCAGCGCCGGCGGAGGCTTTCGAACCCTACGTGCACACGCGGCCGATGCTCAGCCTCGCCAACGCGTTCGATGGCGACGAGCTGCGGGCGTTCGACGCACGGGCACGCAAGCTCGCGGGAGCGGAGTTTTCGTATAGCTGCGAGCTGAAGATCGACGGCCTCGCGATGGTGGCGCGCTATCGCGACGCGACATTCGATCGTGGCGCGACCCGTGGCGACGGAATGGTTGGTGAAGACGTCACGCCGAACGTGCGAGCGATCCGCTCGCTTCCGCTGACGCTTCGTAAGGAAGCGAAACCGCCGCATCTCATCGAGGTCCGCGGCGAAACGTTCTTGCGCCGCAGCGATTTTGCGAAACTGAACGAGGAACGAACGAAGCACGGGCTTACGCCCTTCGCGAATCCGCGCAACGCAGCCTCAGGCGGCGTGCGGCAGCTCGATCCGAAAGAGACCGCGAAGCGCAAGCTCTCATTCGTCGCTTATGCGGTCGGCGTCGTCCAAGGCACACTCCCGGTGCGCGGCCAGTTCGAGCTGGTCAAATATCTCGCCGCGCTCGGATTGCCGACAGACAAGCACACCAAGCAGTGCGCGACGATCGACGACGTCATCGTCTTTTGCGAGCACTGGGAGAATACGCGTGACTCTCTCGACTACGAGATCGATGGTGTCGTCGTCAAGATCGACGACCTGGCGCTGCAGGAGAAGCTTGGCGTTGCCGGCCGCGATCCGCGCTGGGCAATAGCCTTCAAGTTTCGCGCGGCTGAAGCGCAGACGAAGTTGCTGGGCATCGAGGTCAACGTCGGACGCACGGGTTCGATCAATCCGTACGCGGTGCTCGAACCGGTGCCGATCGGCGGCGTCGTCGTGAGTCGCGCAACGCTCTCGAATCAAGACGTGATCGACCGCAAAGACATCCGCATCGGCGACATCGTAATCGTACGGCGTGCCGGCGACGTTATTCCGGAGATCGTCGGTCCCGTTCCCGGAACACGAAAGGGCAATCCGCGCCGTTACAAACTGCCGGCGACGTGCCCCGAATGTGGTTCCCCGGTCGAGCGCCTCGAAGGCGAGGCGGTGGCGTACTGCACGAATGCGGCGTGTCCCGCGCAGCTTCGCGAACGCGTCCGGCATTGGTGTTCGCGCGGCGCGATGGACGTCGAACGCATCGGCGACATCTTAGCCGCGCAGCTCGTCGATCTCAAGCTGGTGCACGACGTTGGCGAGATCTATGCGCTCGATGAGCGAAGTCTCGGCAAAGTCCCGCGCATGGGCGAAAAATCGATTACCAACGTTCTCGAGCAGATCGAAGCCTCGAAGACGCGCGGGCTCGCGCGCGTCCTCGTCGGTCTCTCGATTCGTTACGTCGGTTTGCAAAATGCAAATGCACTTGCCGGCGCGTTCGGTTCGGTCGACGCTATCGAACGTGCGAGCGTCGAAGAATTAGAGGAAGTCGAAGGCGTCGGCGAGCGAATCGCCGAGAGCGTGCACTTTTTCTTCGGGCAGAAAATCAATCGCGGCATCGTCAAGCGATTGGACGATGCGGGCGTCGATCTGACCGCGCCGAAACGACCGCGCGCAGCGGCGGGCAAACTTGCGGGCAAGACGTTCGTGCTGACTGGCACGCTGCCGTCGATGACGCGCGAAGAAGCAACGGAGCTGATCACTGCCGCCGGCGGCAAAGTCAGCGGGTCAGTTTCAAAGAAGACGGATTACGTCGTCGCGGGCTCCGAAGCCGGCAGCAAGCTCGCGAAAGCCGAACAACTCGGCGTAACGATCCTCGACGAAGCCGGTTTGCGCGAACTCTTGTCGCGCTAAGGGTTGACGCGCGCGAAAAACGGAGCAAGATCGATATGCAATCCGGGAAGCGCTACGTGCTCGAACGTTTCGTCTTTCGCATACACGCGAGAGCCCGCGGCATCGATTGTTGTGAGCGTCTCACGCTTCGGGTCGACGTCAAGAACGACGCGCGAACCCAGTGTGAGATAGAGATTCATCTTACGTTCGCGCTCGCCTGGCCGATCGTCGGATGAACGAACTTCAATGGCTGCGTACGGCGAGCGTCTCGGATAGCGCTTCTCCGTCTCACCCATGTCCTGCATTTGCGACTCAGAGTAGTACGAAACATCCGGAAGCAACGTAACGGCATCTACAACAAATCGCAGCTCGACGCCCGTGTCGCCGCCTACGCGATCGGCATATTCACTGAAGATGCGAGACAGTGTGGATTGCGCGCGTGAATGTGGCCACTCCGGGCTCACCAGCTTTTCCTGGCCACGGCCGTCGATAATCTCAATGTATGGCTTCTCGGCGTCGAGAAGGCCCAGTACGCGGTCTTCCAAATGCATCTCACATCCTTCTATCACGACGGACGGCGCCACCACAAGCCCTACGCGACGCGCACGACAGGTGGCGTCGCGATTGCATCGCTGTGATGACCGTACGCGGCGGCTAACTCTTCGATGACGTCGCCGGCGACGACGCCGATCGGACGATTCTGCGCGGCGAGCGTTCCGGCGAGACCGTGCCAATACGCGGCAGCGCGCGCTGCGTCAACCGGTTCGACGCCTTGCGAGAGCAACGTGCCGATCATGCCGGTGAGCACGTCGCCGGTTCCTGCAGTCGCCAGCGCAGACGTTCCGCTCGTGTTCACGTGTAGGGTGAGGCCATCGTAGACGAGCGTTGCGCGGCCTTTGAGCAACGTCGTTACGCCGTGTTCTTGGACGAAGGCGCGCAAACGCGAGACGCGATCGCTTTCGGCCACCGTTCCCTTCCCTGAAAGTCGCGCGAACTCTCCGGCGTGCGGCGTAAGCACGGCGCGCTTGCGATACAGCACGTCGAGATGCTTGGCGAGATGAAAAAGCCCCGTTGCGTCGATCACCGTCGGGAGATCAACGCGCTTGATCACTTCGCGCATGATCGAGCCCATCGCATCCGATAATCCCAAGCCCGGACCGATCGCAAGCGATCCGTAGCGCTGCGCGATGTCGACGATTGTTTCGACGGATGCGCCGACATCGCTAGGATCATACGTTACGATCGTTTGCTCGAGCAGATGCGCGCGGACGGCCGCCGCCGCCGCTTGCGGAACGGCGACCGTGACGTAGCCGGCACCGGTGCGTGCCGCGGCACGTGCGCACAACACGGCCGCACCCGGAAACTGCTCGGAGCCGGCGAGCACTAGCGGCGCACCGGCTTCGCGCTTTTCCGTATTGTGCGCCCGCTGCGGCACGATCGCGCGAAATTCCGCGTCCGAGAGACAATGCGCCACGACGCCTTGATAGGTCGATGGGAAGCCGATCGGTGCGAGCCACAAATCGCCGGCTAATTCACGTCCGGGATCCAGTAATAAGCCGAGCTTGAGCGCGCCGATCGTGACCGTCGCATCGGCACGGACTGCTATCGGATCGACGGCTCCCGTGCTTGCATCGACGCCGCTCGGCAAATCGATCGCAAGTACCGGCGCGCCCGATGCATTGATGGCTTCGGAGATCTTGTTCATCGGTTCGCTGAGTGGCAGATGGGAGCCAACCCCAAGCAATCCGTCGAGTATGAGCCCCGCGTTGGCGAGCCCTCGCAGCTTGGCGGCGCTATCGACTGCTCGAATCTCTACGCCGCTCGCACGCGCACGCGCGACGGCATCGGCTCGGGCTTCGGATTCTCGCTGCGCAGGCAGCGCATAAATGATGCGTTCGAAGGCTTGCGGCAGAACCGCCAGCGCGGCAAAAACATCGCCGCCATTGTTTCCGGGCCCGGCGATTCCTACGATGCTGCCGTCACGGCGATAGCGCGGGACGAGCGTGGCGATTGCCGTACCCGCGTCGCGCATCAACGGGACTTCGCCGCGATGCGCCACCTGCTCCGTGTCGAACGCACGCATCCCCGCCGCGTCGAAGACGATCATCGTTCGAGGATGACGACGGCCGAGGCCATCGTCGCCGTGTGCGTGATCGTCAAATGAATGCGCGAGATCTCGCGCGCAGCGATCAAGCGTTCCGCTTTTCCGTACAGACGAATGATCGGCTTCCCGCTCCCCTCATGCGAGACGCCGACGGAACGCCACGGGATCGCGTGCCCGAAAGCTTTACGCGTCGCTTCCTTTGCGGCGTAGAAGCCCGCCAAGCGTTCCGGCCACAGGCGCTTGCGCATCGCGTATGCCCACTCTTCTTCGGTGTAGATCTTGCGCGCGAACCAGGCACGCCGCCGCTCGTCGAAGCGATAGCGCTCGACCTCCGCCAAATCGATTCCGATCCCGACGATCACGCGCCGACGCTTCTCGTCAAGGCCAGGACCTGCCTCGGGACGGATAGAACTGCGCATAACGTGGGGCCCGGTAACTTGCAGGAACCGATCAGCATCGTCCCCGTCAATTCGATCGATGCTGGTTTTGTGACCCGTCTGGGCCTGTGTCTCGAAGAACGTTTCCTCGCACCGTTCCTCGTACGCGCTCCATTACGCGTTCCGAAAAATGTTTTGAACGGCGTACGTGGACAGCTGTTCACGGGTGCCCTTGCAACGCAAATTGCGACGAAATATCCGCCGCGCGACGGATACGTTCTTTCAATCACCGATTACGATCTGTATCGCATATCAGCGCGTTACGTCTTCGGCGAGGGCGATCCGACGACGCACATCGCGCTCGTCTCACGATTCCGGTTGACGCCGGAATTCTATGGCGAACCGGCCGATGAGAATATGTTGTTTCAGCGCACGCTCAAAGAATCGGTTCGAGCGCTGGGACGCGCACTCGGTTTGCGAAATTGTCTCAATCAGCGTTGTGCGATGCACCACGCTGATTCGATCTTCGAGACCGACAATCGGCTCTCGAATCTTTGCGACACCTGCGAAAAGCGCGCCAAGGCTGGCCGCTAGCGCACGACGCGCACGCGATCGGCTAATTCGACGACGCGCTCTCCCGAGGCGGTTTGCATGACGAGTCCTCCGCCGGAGGTGAGCCGTAGCGCTTCGCCTTCGACCTCACCGCCGTCTTCGAGCGTGAATCGGTAGCGCGTGCCGGGGACTCCCGCGCGCGTCTCCCATTCGCGCGCGATCGACGCGGGATTGTGGAGCCCGTCGAGCTGAGATTCAAACGCGCGCAAAATCTGACCCAGCAGCTCCTCGCGCGCGCGTTCGCCAAGGACGCGAACGTCATCGAGAAAGATCGGTGGCGGCATAATCTCATCGAGGTCCGGGCGATTCCGCGGACGATACACGTTGACGCCGATTCCGCAGCCCAGCGTCGCCCGATCGGCAACGATGCGTGAAACGCACAGAATGCCGCACAGCTTGCGGCCGTCGAGCAAGAGATCGTTAGGCCACTGCAACGCCGGCTCGACGTTCCAATGCGCAAGCGCGTCCGCGACGCGCAATCCGGCCCAGAATGTCACCGACCATGCAGCGCCGGCATCAACCGGCTTCGGAAGGATGGCGGTGAAGAGCAAGCCGCTGTGCGCTGCCGCGACCCACGTGCGACCGCGGCGTCCCTTGCCCCCGGACTGCTCGTCCGCGACGATGACGAGCCCGGCCGAGGACGCCTCTCCGAGGCGCCGCTGTGCTTCGTCATTGGTGCTGCGTATTGTCCGGTGATGTTCGATAAGCCGGAAATGTCGCAGCCCAGAGGCGGCTATGTTTGCAGCGAAGGCGTCCGCGTTCCCCATCCCGTATGAGCTTTTCCCTATGCCGGTCGAACAAACTCTAATTTTATGCAAGGGCGACGCAGTTCAGCGTGGCCTCGTTGGTGAGATCGTTTCGCGCTTCGAGCATCGCGGTTTCGTTTTAACGGCGATGAAGCTCCTTAATGTGAGTGAAGACATCGCGAAGAAACACTACGCCGAACATGAAGGCAAGCCGTTCTTCAAGAGCCTGGTTTCGTATATCACGTCAGCGCCGATCATCGCGATGGTGATTACGGGTGAGAGCGCGATCGAAGCATGCCGCCAAACCATCGGTGCAACCGATCCGCGCAAGGCGGCACCGGGAACGATTCGCGCCGACCTGGCGCAAACGATCGGGCGCAATCTCGTGCATGGCAGCGATTCGCCGGATAGCGCAAAACGCGAGGTCGCGATCTGGTTTACGCCAAGCGAGCTGTGCGTGCGCGCGCATCCGCTGCAGAACGAGATCGTCTCAGACTAATGGAAAGTCAGCGCGGTGCCGGACGCCCGCTGATCGAGGGCGTTCGCGCGCGCGAAGTTTTGGATTCGCGCGGAAATCCGACGGTCGCGGTCTCCGTTGCAACCAGCTTCGGCATGGTGGAAGAGGCGATGGTGCCTTCGGGCGCCTCGACCGGCGCGCACGAAGCCGTCGAGCTGCGCGACGGCGACCAACGCCGTTACGGCGGCAAGGGCGTGGAGCGTGCCGTCGATGCGGTCAACGAAGTGCTCGCGCCGGCGCTCGAGGGTGCGGACGCGACCGAACAGCGTGACGTCGATGCGCTGTTGCTCGAGTTGGACGGCACCGAAAACAAGAGCCGTCTCGGCGCAAATGCGATTCTCGGCGTTTCACTTGCCGTCGCGCGCGCGGCGGCTTCCAGCGTCGGCCTTCCGCTGTTTGCGTACTTGGGGGGATCGCTCGCAACGACGCTTCCCGTTCCGATGATGAACGTCATCAACGGCGGCAAACACGCGGAAGGTGCGCTGCAATTTCAAGAATGCATGATCGTGCCGCTTGGCGTTCCGACGTTTCGAGAAGCGGTTCGCGCCGGCGCGGAGACATTTCACGCGCTTGGCAAGATGCTGCACGATCGCAAAATGCCGACGCTTGTCGGTGATGAAGGTGGTTACGCGCCGCCGCTCGAGTCGATCGACGAGGCACTCAAGCTGCTGGTGGAAGCGATCGAGCGCGCGGGCTACACGCCGGGAAAAGATATCGGAATCGCACTCGATCCCGCTGCGTCGGAATTCTATCGTGATGGAAAATACTGGCCGCACCTTGCCGACGATCATCCCGCGACGTCAGCCGAGATGGTCGGCTTGTACGAAGGCCTGATCAAGAATTACCCGATCGTTTCGATCGAGGATGGTCTCGCGGAGGACGATTGGGACGGCTGGAACTTGCTGACGACGCGATTAGGTTCACGCGTGCAGCTCGTCGGCGACGATCTGTTCGTAACGAACACGAAGCGGCTCGCCCGCGGCATAAAGGAAGGCGACGCTAACGCGATTCTGATCAAGATCAATCAGATCGGAACGCTGTCGGAGACGTGGGACGCCGTCGAAATGGCGCACCGCGCCGGCTATCGATGCGTCATCTCGCACCGTTCGGGTGAGACGGGCGATACGTCGATCGCCGATATTTCCGTTGCGACCGGCGCCGGACAAATCAAGACCGGTTCACTCTCGCGCAGCGAGCGCGTCGAAAAATACAACCGTCTGATGGCGATCGAAGCGAACCTGGACGGCGCGGCACGCTATCCCGGAAAGGCCGCGTTCCGGGCACTCGCCAACGTCTAGAAATGCACGGTTCACGCTGAAACGGGCCTGTAGCTCAGCGGTAGAGCGGCCGGCTCATAACTGGTTGCGCGCTGGTTCGAATCCAGCCAGGCCCACAATTTTGCGTGTGAGATGAGTTTCTCAACTGCCCGAAAGGGTCTCTCGCGTTTCGGAGAGCGTTTGCGCTCGGGTAACGAGGCGCGAATCGTTGCGTTCGGCGGTGGTCTCACCTACGACGGCTACTATTTCGCGTCGTTAGCGCGCACGCTGACGCGAACATATTCGAGCGCGATCATCGAGACGGCCACGCGCGCGTTACCGGGATTCGGTTGCGAACGCGCGGTGTTCCGCACGCAATCGGTACGCGACTTGAACGCCGATCTCGTAATCGTCGAGTTTGCAATCGAAGATGCGCGGTTTTCATCGGAAGGCATCTCACAAGCCGTTGAAGGGATCGTGCGTCAGCTGCGCGTCAACGATCCTGACCGTGAACTTGCCTTCGTCTACTTTTTCACGCCTGCGCAGATTGCAAGCGGCGCGATCGATCGCGTCCTACCGAAATGGGAAAGCGTCGCCGAGTACTACGGCATACCATCCTTCAACGGTGCTGCGCTTGCGGAATCACTGATCGCACAAGGCGCCGTAATCCTGTTCGAACGTTGGCCCGGGCGGCGCACTTGGGACGAACGGCGTCCGATCGCGCTCATGCGCGAGGACGGAAATCACACGACGCTCGGCGGCACGCTATTCGGCTCGCATATCGCGCAATCGATGATCACGATGTTCCATCCGAATTCGTTGAAAACCGAGAGCGAGCTCCCGACGGCGCTCAACGTTGGAGAATGCAGCGATGCACTTTCAGTCGACGTGTCGGCGCTTACGGGCGACGGATGGATGGGCGGCCCGCTTGCAGATGCGCTCGCGACGAAGCCGATCGCAGCATATTTCGACCGGCTATGCGCCGCAGATCGCGTCGGCGCGAAACTGCGCGTTCCGTTCGTTGGACGATATTTGGCGCTCTGGAGCGTAGGGACTGGCGGAACGATCTCTGCGTCGATGGACGGAAAATCGGTGACGCTTGCTCCCGGCTCAGACGAGATGCACCATGAAGACGTACTCTTGAGCGAGGATCAAAATAAGCGGCACGTGCTCGAGCTTGAAGTCATCAGTCCCCCCGCGGTCATTGCGGGGCTCGACATCCTCGGCAAGCTCGACGTTTAGAATCTGGGAATAGTGGTGACCGTTCATCCGAGACGATGAATAAACTGCTTACTCTCCTCACCCTCGTTCTCGCCTTCACGGTGCCGTCGATTTCGCCGGCCTTGGCCCAGAACGCATCGGTGACCGTTAGCGTAAACGGTCAACCCATTCAATTCGATCAGCCGCCGGTCGAACGGGCTGGCCGCGTCTACGTTCCGTTGCGAGGTGTCTTCGAACACCTTGGTGCGTCGGTCGTCTATGACAACGGACAGATCAATGCGACGCGCGGTTCGACAACGGTGCAGCTGAACATCGGCAGCACGAATGCGATTGTGAACGGACAACAACAGGCTCTCGACAGTCCGCCGTTCCTGGTTGGTGCACGAACGCTCGTTCCGCTGCGCTTCATCGCGCAATCGCTCGGTGCGATCGTGAATTACAACGATTCCAATCAAACGGTCTCGATCACCGAACCGAACGCGGCGCCGAACATGGCGGTAACGCCTGTCCCGAATGGACCGCCGCCTCCTCCGCCGGCAACATCATTGACACTCGTCCGGATCGTTCCGCCTCCGGACGCGATGCTTGACGACGTGCGTCCGCAAATCAGCGCGACGTTCCCGGAAGCCGTCCGTCCCGACAGCATTCAGGTTCGTCTCGACGGGCGAACGATCACGGCGGATAGCTACTACGTCTCCGCACGCGACTTCAAGTTCACTCCAACCTTTGACTTGCCGTCCGGACCGCATCGGGTCGAAATCCAAGGACGCCTCGAGAGTGGTCGCCCCTTCCACACCGGATGGGCCTTCCGAACGCGCAATCAGCATATGTAGATCAGGTGTTGCGTCCACGCTGGCCGAACGGGTAGAATCCCAGAGGCCAGCGTGGCGCCATCGTCTATCGGTTAGGACATCGCCCTTTCAAGGCGAAAAGACGGGTTCGATTCCCGTTGGCGCTACCAAGTGAGCGATCAGAAACCCTTATAGAACGAGGGTTTCTTCTATATAGAGATCGCGCTGGTCACAAGAATGGTCACGGATTTCGCGCGAAGCACCGGCCGTATGTTTCGTCTGACATTCGTACGTGCGCTAATGCTCGCTACGCGGCCTCGGGCATCGGCCTGATAAAGCGGAATGACACATTGACCGTTTGCCCCAAAGTTGTCACGAGGAGTGCGTTGCCGACAGTGGTCTGCGGTAGAAATGAAGTTGTGGCTTCAACGGACCATTCGTACGGGGGGCCAGCACCGAAGACGGCCTGCGCGCCGGGCGGAAACGTGAGTTTGATTCTCACATTCACGAGCTCGGTTGCGGGATCGAACGTGTACTCGCCATTGTAGGTTCCACCGAAGGGATCACCGCCGTAAACCTTACCGGCGTCAAAGATCACGAAACCATATCCGACCAGCGTTTGGCCTGTGTCATTTGAGTAATACTCGACGGCATACATGCCATCACGCATAGTTAACTCGCTTTCGCTGAGACGCTGAACCTCGGCAAGACGAGTCGCCTCGGGTGCCGCAGTGAACAGCCGGAGATAGGCCTCGACCGGGGGCGGCACCGCGCGTTGCTCGCCCAGCCACATGGATACTGCTCGTGAGGTTACGCCGAGCAAGCGAGCGAAATCAGCCTGCGAGAAGCCAAGCTTGTGCAGAGACGCCCTGAGATCAGAAGCCTTCATTACGAACAATGTTCCATATATGATAGAACGATGTCAATAGCTCCCGCATGGGGCTTGCCTCGCCATGAAATAAGTTGCTATCTTCTCAGCTATCTAGTACTATATCTTTTAAGGCATCCTTCATAGCGACTTTGGAGCGCTCCCACCATGCACACCCTGACGCGAAATCCCCCGATCGCAAAGCTTCTGACGGACGCATATAGTGAAGTCTCACGGCTTGAGTACGATGCGCTTGCGGCCTTTCTAGCCGATCGCTTAGGGAGACCGACAGTCGCACGCGTAACGCGCACTTCTAATCCCAACACCGTAACGAAGTGGCGGTTAAAGAAAGCCGTTCCGAAGAGCGCTCGCCTAGAGCGCATGCGGGAGACGTTCCAGGTCTTCAAAGTACTCGTTGGGATAGGGCTGAGCGATATTAATGCCGAGCAATGGTTTCGCGGGAAGAACCCCGTCCTCGGTTTTCGTATGCCGGCGGACGTACTAGCGGATGGCGATTTTGAGAAAGTGCTAACCGCAGTGGAGAATCTTGCGAGCGAGTAATTTTGCCTCTTACAGTGACCTCGTTCTGGCGAGCTGGCTACTTTGCAGATCCTCTGCGTGTGACGTTGGAGCATCAAGACGGCTCCGGCCGTTTTGATGACCCAGAGCGAGGGCGGATTGTCCTTTACGGCGCGAGCAGCATTCGCACGTGTATCTTTGAGGTAGTGCTTCCATGGATCGCGGGTGATGATGAATACGTACATAGCTCCCCTACGGAGCTGGATCTCGAAGATGCCAATGATCAGGCTCTTGCAGCAGCTATCGCGATA
Source organism: Candidatus Baltobacteraceae bacterium (assembly GCA_036489885.1). Lineage (NCBI taxonomy): Bacteria > Bacillati > Vulcanimicrobiota > Vulcanimicrobiia > Vulcanimicrobiales > Vulcanimicrobiaceae > Vulcanimicrobiaceae bacterium. The sequence continues at coordinate 229,365 of DASXEW010000003.1, read as the reverse complement.
GATGCCGTTCGAGATGGTTTGATCGCGACTCGCCAACGTCGTATGCCCCAAACGATTTACGAGAAGGCGAAAGTGCGTGCAACCTTGGAGCACGATGCTCGACTTGTCGATCTGAATTCCCCTGGCGTACGCATGCAGCTGCATGACCGAATTGCATTTGTAGCGCAAAGGCTCCGTAGTTTAGGGATCGACCGCGGGCAATTCGACAAGTCACCTCTGACGTCGCAACATCTCGATATCACCCGTGCCATATCGGGATTTCTCATGCGAAATGACTTCGACGGTGAGCGGCCCGATGGGATCGCGTGCGATAGCCGTCACGACGGAATCAATTTTGTCTTCTTTGAGGGGCGGTACGTTATTTGCGAGAACAATGCGCCGATCCAGTTCACTCCGTATGACGCGGACATCGTATCAGTCGCAGCTGAACTCGGTTGGGAACCATAGTGTTCTTAACAATGACGCACCTGCACGACGTGCGCAAAGATCCAGCCTTAACCGGTAGCTGCGGCCGCATCGGTCCATAGACCGAACCTAACAATGTTCGCGCAAATTCGTTTCGAGTACGACATCATGTGCACCAAATGCAAACAGACGGTTGCTCGAGAAGCGCAGATCTCGAACGTCTTCGAAGAGAGCGGCAAGCCGTCGTATGAGGAATCAATCCCGTTCGACTACGACGATCGGGCCGTTTATGTCATTTCGTGCAAGTGCGGCGTGCAAATCGAAGTTCGCTCACCTGACGACGTCGAGAGACTGAAGTCCGGCTTTCAGAACGTCGAACGCCGCGGGCCGGATGCGGTAAGAATCGTGTAGCATGTATCAACGTCCCGCACGAAACGACTCAATGGCTGTGTGTGCCGCCGGCCACATGATCAATACCGACTCGCGAAGATTTCCAGAAAACAATGCGGACTTCTGCAAGAGATGCGGAGCGAAAACCGTGACCGCGTGCGCCACATGCGGAGCCGGCATTCCAGGACCAGAGGGCCGCGGTAGCTTTACCATTCCGAAGTTCTGCAAGTCATGCGGGGCGGCTTTCCCTTGGAAAATTGCCGCGGATGAGGCAAAGCCAGAACGCAAGTCTGCGATCCGTGAAAGAACGACTCTTGCGGAAGAAAATATCGCGGACGTCTTGCGAGCAATCCCTCGCGGCTTGCGGGAACTAGCTGCTGAGCATCGACATAGAGGACGGTTACCGTTTGAGGTCAAGGACGAATACGATCTCCAAGACTTTGTGCGCGCTCTCTTGCAAATGTGGTATCCGAAGGCCGTTAAGCCGGAAGAACCAATCCCGACAGTAGGCGGCAAAGGCGGACGCGTAGATTTCGTCTTGGATGGCCTAAAGTGGCTCATCGAGCTGAAGGTCTTTCGCGACGAAACGGATTGGAAGGCGACCATGTTCTCTGACATCACGTCGAAAATCGAACGTTACGGCAAGGATCCGCGGTGCGACGTGCTTTTCGTGCTCATCTACGATCCGAACCGCGCGTTCAGAAGTGCCGTAGCAGTCGAACATGAGCTCTCAGCGGAACGCACGATAGGCGATAGGAAATTTCGAGTGCATGTCATCGTAACGCCCCAAGCCTAGCTCGTCCTCGTGCGACAGCATTAGCGCACGTTGACTTTTGGTTCTACTTGACTATCGGCCTGCGACACGCTTCAAACCGCCGATAGAACGGTGCGCAATCGACGATGAAGTTGACTTAGGCTTGACGCAGCAGATCACAAACGCGACAGTCCGGACTTCGAACCTATACCTACGATCTTCTGGGCAGAATGACCGGAAGTAGCGTAAACGCAAACGGCTCTACTCCGAAATTACAGCGAAACTATGACGCTCGCAGTCGTCTTATGAGAGTTAATATAAGCCAATTTCCAAACTCTGGTCCGCCAGATTGTGCTGGCAACCTCCCGACCGCCCCAACGTCAGGGAACTCTGGCGAGGTGTACGGTTATGGACCGTTTGGCCGGATGTGGAACATTTCAAATCTCCAAACAACCAACATGGAAATTCTTCACTGGGACGGCCCAAATCTGATGTACACGATTTTTCAACCATCGTCAGGGCATCAGGCGAACGTCATGGACGATTTTAAGGTCAATGATTTGAGCGGCAACACGCTTGCCGACATTAATCCGACGACGGGAGCGATGGTAGTCTGGGATCGCGATATGACCGGGACCGTCGTCTCTAGTCACAATGCTAGCGGCTTTGGCGGATGGAACGCACCGGATGCATATGCACAGCGCTGCGAGGCTGGCCTGCCTCCGTCGTCGACCACCTATGCGAATACGTACGTCAATGCAAACCCGTTCGGCCCGATCACTTCAAGCGGATCTGACGGTTTCGCGACGGCGTTTACTACGTTCGAGGGCGTTCGCGCCTGGGACACCGTGACGACTCAATGGACAGGACCGACGCTGCGGTCGCGCGGTGGTTCAGGTGCGCCTGCGACCTGGCACAAGAACAATTGGTTGGCCTACATTGATCCAAGCGGCGTCTCGGCTCGCCGAAACCCGCTCGGACTTAGTGTCACATCTCCGGGTTCGAATATCGCAACGCGATCGCTCATTTCGGCGAGTCCCGGAACGACGTCCTCAGTGGTGACGGGTCCAAGTCAGCTCCCGAACGCCGCGCCAGGCTCAATAGGTTCGAAGGGGGCATTTTCTGTGGAATTCCTTAAAGGTACGCCGGGGCCATGTGTAAACGGGTGCGTTAGCGTTGGCCAAGACGCATCTAACAACGAATTTCTCGCACCCCCCAGCCCACCTATTATTGTCGCGGCCTATCCCTCGGACGCGTCCCCCGCGGATATCGGTGATGCAATAGGATCCGACGTCGGGGCCATGGTCGGGGGTTTCATATTTGGTAACCTTGGTACGGCTGTCGGTACTGTTGGCGGGGGGGCGATATGTGGAGGGCCGTGTGCTTTTGCAGGGGCGGTCTTCGGCGCTACAGCTCTCGGGGCGGCCGGAGTCACTTACGGATCTGCACTAGGTGGCCTTTTGGGTTTCGCTGTCGGCAACATTACCGGTAACTACCTCAATTACGGCGGGAATGTTATGCTCTGGAATGTCGGCCGCTAGGCCGCAAGTGAGGATTAGCATGTTAAGACAACATGTTGTGCTCTTTTACACCCTTGGCCCCGCATTTGGAGGTTTTGTGGGCGGATTTTTGGCCGCCGTCCATATGCATTTTAGTGTTCCATCGCAGATCATTACGGGGATTTGCGCTGGATTAGGTGGCGGCACTGGCGGAAATGCTGTTGGTCGTCGATTGCAGCGTAAGTATGTCAAGGATGACTGAGCAAAACGGGAACGTCGCGAAATCAACGATCGTGACAGTTGTCGAGATACTTGAATTCAACACCGCACACGATTGATAATCGTACCAATAGAGAGCATGGAGCACATGATGTGTTTTTCCTGTGGGGTCCGACAACTCGCCAACGGCCTCGTGTTTCTGCTCATTGCATTCCTCGCGTTACGTCTCCCAAGTCTTGCTGAAAACCACGATATGTTGAGCCCCCCGGGTTGGTCGTACTTTCGGCTGCCGGAAGCGCTTCTACGCACTGGCGCGATCGAGGCCTATTATCAGCCTCACGCCGACCGGGGCTTCCATGAGAATATTAACCTTCTCATCCTTCGACAGCCGCATGGATCGTTGCGATCTGCAACGACTGTGCTTGGCCAGAACCAGTTGCATTACAAGGTTCTCCGTAGCACCGAGGGTGCGGGCGTTTCGCCGCCGGCGAGATCGCTGCTACGGAACTAACGCAAGACGGCAAGGCGCTCGCACTAGAACAAGAACTAGTATTCATGACTGATCGCATGTACATCGCAACGTATACGCGCTTAGCGGGCCAGCAGGAAAGCAGGGCAGCCGTCGCGTCAGTTAGGGGCCTCTGCACAAGCAAGCTCTTCGAAAGGAATGTTTCGACAGTTAATCACTAGTTCTGCTATGACCCGAGGCGGTCTTTTACGAAGCCGAGACCTGTGAAGGTGGCGATGCTCGCGTAGCGACATCTCGATAACGCGACATCACTAACGCGGGAGCTAGCGTTCCGCCGTTTAGTAGAGGCGAGCTCCCCGGTCCCCGCTTTAGCGCAAGAGCGAGCAGAACGATCGTTGGCGCTGCCGAAGAAGGTCACGATTGGTCACGGACACTGTCGTAAGGGAACGACAAGGGTCGGTTCAAACCGTCAAGGTGTTGCTACATCCGTGAGTGGAAACCGGCGAGAATCGACACCGGTCGTTAAGGATCGACAGTGTTATTCGGGTTCGATTCCCGTTGGCGCTACCATAGAAAGCTCGTTATTACGGGCTTTTTTTGTTATCGAAGTTGGCTTGTGGGCCCGCTGTGGGCCCGAGCTTCGCGAAGCCGCTTCAGCAAGCGCTCCGCGTAGCATGCCGTCGATGCGGCTCGCGTGCTCCGTCTGGAGTGCTTCGACGACGTGCAGGTATGTATTTGCGGTGACGCTGACGGAGTGACCAAGCGCGGCAGAGATGGTCTTCAAGTCAGTGCCTGCTGCGAGCGCAAGAGTCGCGTGCGAGTGCCGTAGATCGTGAAAGCGCAGTTTCTGAACGCCGGAGCGCACGACGAATCGCATGGATGCGACCGAGAAGGCGCCCGGGTTCCACGGTTGCGCATCGGCACGATCAAATATCCACGCTTCTTCGTCGCGTCCGAGGCCGAGAAGGACATCGACGCCGTGAATCACATGCTCCCGCTCGGAGCCGTCTGAAACGCGTCTTCAGTTAGAGATGCGCGGGCTTCACCGACCTCGATGTGCGCTTCCCACGCTTTTACGAGCGCCCATCCAGCGCCCGTTCCGAAATAAACAAATGCGCAGAATCCGAGCGTCATCCACGTGCCGGGAAGTAGTAATATGCCGGCGATGCCGATCAGCGCGAGCGCACTGCGACGTCGCGCACGCTGCATCCATCGTCGACGTGAATCGCGCGCAGCATTCTGGCTCAGCTCGTACCAGGAAGGTGGCGAATCTGCTTCTTGGGGATCAAGGAATGGACGCCAATCCTTGTGGTCTCGCACGGCATTCCATTGTAGCACAACTCAGTCTCGGTTCGTTCACGAAGCCGTTTTCATGATCGACGTCGAATCCGGAGGACGTGGCGCTTGAATCGCTGCCCCTGAACGAGATAATGGCCTTCGGCGACGCCGTTCGAGAACGACTTCGTTCACGCGTTGACTTCCGATCTCGATCAGTCAATCAGCTTTCGATGGCGAGAGAAATAGGGTCAAGATATCATTTTAGCGCCGGTACACGGTGCCGGATGGATCTACCCTCAAAGGTGGTGAAATGCTTCACATGCGCTCATGCGCATTGCGGGCAGCTTCAAGGAGCTCTTCGACCGTGCTTAACTGCTCGGGCTCGACACCGGTCGCGTATCGGGCATCCTGCGAACAGAAGCTACAGTCTTCAGAGCACCCGCCTTTCTTCGCATTGTGCAAGACCTCGATCGACATCCGTTTGCCACTTACGGCGTCGCGGACGCTGCCAGCAAGCGAAAGCAATCCTCGGTGCGGTCGTTCGGCCAAGCCGCGAACTCGCGCAGTAATGCGGCAGAGGCTGGAACTAAACTGGACATAACTCCTCTTCGAAAGCGTGGGCGGCGCGCGTTAATTCGTATCCTGCTGGATCGTACGGAATGACGGAGATAATTGGGACAACATTGTGTAGAGCGCGCGTTACTTCTTCCCGATACGATGGTTCGGTTTTCTCCCAGCGTTCAATCAAAACTGCGCCGAGCGTGGAAACGCCGAGATCGGCGAGATATCGCGCCGTGAGCAACGCATGATTGATGCAGCCGAGACGCAATCCGACGACGACAAGTGCCGACAGTCCGGCACGAGCCGCGACGTGACTGATCGTCTCATGTTCGTTAATCGGAACGGCGGCGCCGCCGGAACCCTCGACGACAATTGCGCCTTCAATCGATTGTAGTTTCGTCGCCAGCTCAGTCGAGGTCGGAACGGCGAGACCCTCAGCAAGTGCCGCTGAATATCCGTCGCTTGCTTTTCGGAAACGGCGCAGCTCCCGGCAAAACACCTGTGCGCCAACCGCCGAGTCGAGTCGCGCGTTGGCGAGCGCTGCAGCCTTCGTAGCGTCGCCCAAATCGAGCGGTCCGCAGCCGGTCTGTACGGGCTTCACGATCGTAACCGGAATGCTCAGAGGAAGTGAACGGCGCAATGCAAGCGCGAGAGCGGCAGTAACGTGCGTCTTGCCGACATCCGTGTCGGTTCCCGTTATGTATATTCGCGGCATGCTCACAACGCCCGCCTCAGTGCGCCAACGAGGTGGTCGACATCGGACTCGGTATGTGTTGCCCGCAGCGTGATGCGAATCCGAGACGTTCCATTCGGAACCGTCGGCGGACGTATCGCGGGAGCATTCACGCCGGCCTCACGGAGTTGGCGCGAAAGTTCCAGCGCGGCGCGCGGATCGCCGACGATCATGTTCACGATCGGTCCGAGTCCGTCGGGGACTCGAAAACCGATTGCGCGCACGCGTTGGCGGAGATCACCTGCGAGGCGCAACAGATGCGCACGTTGCGTGTCGTAAGTCCTCGCGAGGCGGACTGCGATTCGGGCGGCGTCGGCAAGTACGGGTGGGAGTGCGGTATCGAAGATGAACGTTCGGGCAACGGTCTGCAAGAATTCGATCACCGGTCTTGGTCCTGCGACGAATCCGCCGTGCGCGCCGAAGGCTTTGGACAGCGTTCCGATGACAACGACCCGGGGATCGTCGATTCCGTGGGCGAGACCGCCGCCGAATTCGCCGAGAATTCCGAGCGCATGGGCTTCGTCGATGAGCAGGACGTCGTCTGGTCGCAAAGACCGGGCGATCGCTCCAACGTCAATGGCATCGCCCTCCATGCCGAAGAGTGATTCCGTTAGGACCAGCTTGCTCGCCTCTCCCATTCTTGGAAGGGTCGCATGCGGATAGATTGTCTTCGTGAGTTTCGTGAGACGCAAGCCGTCGATCAGACATGCGTGATTCAACTGATCGGAAAAGCCGGTCTCGACGACGCGCGCTAAGCCACCGATTGCACCGAGAGCTGCGTGATAACCGGAGCTAAACAAGAGCGCTTTCTCGCGACCAACGAACGACGCAAGATCCTCTTCGAGCAGTCGATGGGCGTTGTGAGCGCCCGCGAGTAGGCGCGAACCACCCGATCCGACTCGCGTTGCGTCGTTGAGGGCGGCAACAACATCGGGATGTTGCGATAGTCCGAGGTAGTCGTTTGAGGAGAAATCGAGCAGCGAGCCCTCAGCGAATGCGCTCTGCTGTTGCACGACACGCCGGAGCTCTTGCCGCTCGAGATTCCTGAGCTCATCCGCGATTCGATCCAGGTATGTGATTGTCTCAGTGTTCGTGGGCATCGAGTACCTCGTTCAGAGCTTTCACGAAACCCACCAAATCCTCCGCGCGCGAGGCGAGTGGCGGAACGAGTTGGATTGCATTTCCGAGAGGGCGCGTAAAGTGGCCGCGTTCATACATTGCGTCGGCAACACCCCAGGCGACGCTTTTCGGATGCTCGATTTGAAGCGCATCGGGATTCAGCTCGATCGCACACATTAGCCCGGCGCGACGGATTTCGCGCACGCTCCTCCGGTTACTAAGCGAACGAAGGACAACATCCAGCGCGCTGCCGAGATTCAAGGCGTGCTCGAGCGTGTTCTCGCGCTCGAATACCTCGAGCGACGCGATCGCGGCCGCACACGCGATCGGATTTCCCGCGTACGAGTGACCGTGGAAGAACTGTCGTCCCTCGTTGAAATCACCGAGGAAGCTTTCGTAGATGTGTTCGCGCGTTAAGGTTGCAGAGAGCGGCAGCGTGCCGCCGGTGAGGCCTTTGCCCACGCACATAATGTCGGGTTCGAGCGCAAGATCCGTAGAGGCGAACATCGGTCCGGTTCGTCCGAAGCCTGTTGCAATCTCGTCGACGATAAGAAGCGGTCGTCGATCGCGGCGCGCGCGAAGCGGCTCGTAGAGGTGGGTGGGAATGATGTGCATGCCGGCCGCGGCCTGCACGACGGGCTCGATGATGACAGCCGCAAGGTCGTCGCGTTGGAGAACGTCGCTCGCGCCTTCGTACGGCAGCGTTTCGAAAAGAACAGGGGCAAAGTGTTCTTTAAACAGCGCGATATCGGAGACACTCATACCTCCCGCCGTGTCGCCGTGGTAAGCATTCGTGAGACGAGCGAAACGCCGCCTATGCGCTTTGCCGATATTCTGCCAATACTGGAGCGCCATTTTCAGCGCGACTTCGACGGCCGAGGCGCCGTCGGAGGAGAAAAACACGCGATCGAATCCGCTGAGCTTGGCGAGTTGTTCGGCAAGCGCGACCGCCGGCAGATTTGCCGCCCCAAGCGTCGTCGCATGATCGAGTATCGCTGCCTGATGTGCGATTGCCTCGACGATGTGCGGATGTCCGTGTCCATGAATCGTCGTCCATACCGAGGAGATCGCATCGAACAGGCGTCTGCCGTGAGCGTCGACGAGCGTGCACCCTTCGCCGCGCACGAATGTCCGTTCCCCGATGTCGAACCCGCGCATTTGCGTGAACGGCAACCAGATGTGTCCCATGTTAGGCCGGGAGTCGAAGGTTGAGCCGGATGGCGGCAAGGCGTAGGGCGATGGTCGCGAGCGATCCGGCGATGAGTCCGGTCTGGGTGTCGGCGCCGATCGCTCTGGCTACCAAATAGACGATCGCGCCAAGCGCCGCGCACGTTGCGTAGAGCTGCGTTCGTGCGAAAATTGTTGGAATCTCGTTGCAGACAACATCGCGCAATACGCCACCAACCGATCCGGTGATGACGCCCATAACGATTGCGATGAGGACGGGCGTGTTCATATCGGCGGCAATCTGGGCTCCCGTAGCGCTGAAAACACCCAGGCCAATCGCATCGGGAATGGCGATCGCGCTGGGCGTGAGCGTCACCCGACGAGATACAAAAAATGCGACCACCGCGATTGCCAAGACGAAGGCAACATACGACTGCTCGGTCACCCAAAAGATTGGATAACGTCCGAGTAAGATGTCGCGGACCGTTCCTCCGCCGAACGCGGTAAGAAACGCGGCTGCGCTGATGCCCACAAGGTCCATCTGTTTTCGCCGCGCTTCGATAACGCCGGAAACCGCGAATGCGACCACGCCGACAAGCGTCATGACGTAAATCGACGTAGTCATCGGGCGAAGAGCGGCGTCGCAACGAGACCGTTTAGAACGAACTGGACCGCGAGCGCGGCCAGAATGATTCCGAGTAGGCGCGTGACGACGTGTATCCCCGTGCTGCCGATGCGTCCAACGATAGCCGCCGCGGCGCGCATACATGCCCACGTTGCGGCGAGAGCGGCTGCAAAACCGGCAATCATGAAGGCAGGGAGCGTGATGCCGAGATAGTGCAGGATCGCGCGACCGAGCAATCCCATGACGGCAATAACAATGGCCGCGACTATAACAGCTTGGTCAATGGTGCGGCCGCGTGATTGCGGCGGGACGCTCGCGGTCGCGGCCAGTGTCAACGGAATCATGCCGATTGGGTCGATGATGGTAAACGCGGTCGCGATAGAAGTAGCAATGAAACCCGCGTTCATAATGTGATTAGTCGGCAGAGACGTCTGCGACGCCTGCGTTCAATTGCGCTTAAGCGCGAGAGCAAGAACAACGATCAAGGCCGTCAGAGCTAGTTCCGAAAAGAAACGGTTTCTGAAATCTTCTATCGTCATTTTTGGTTAATGCGCGTCCGTTAGCTTGCCGCCGCCACTGCGGTAAGTGCCTCGCGCCCGAGCCGATGACAAAAATCGCCGAAACTCTCCTCATCCTCACCTTCTTGTTGCCATCGCCGTAAGAGCGGCGCGACCGTCGACGCAAGTTCATTCAGGCGAATGCCTGTCGCAAAGAGCCAGTTCAGTCGCGTGTTCGCCCAGTCGCCGCCGAGAAAGATGTCGTACAGATCCTTGGACCGTCCGACGAAACCGATGTCGCCCATGTACGGTCGAGCGCAACCGTTCGGGCATCCCGTCATGCGAATACTAAGCGGCCGATCCTCGAAACCTAGCTGTTCGAGTTCGGCGTCGATCGCTGCGACGACATCAGGGAGCACGCGCTCAGCATCAGTCAGAGCTAAGCCGCACGTTGGTAGCGCAGGACACGCCATGGCGTGCCGGTGCGCGCCGAGCTTTCGCGGATCGATGGCGACGCGATGCGATTCGAAGAGCCGCGTCAGCTCAGGAATATCTGGTACAAGGATATCCGTCAGCAAGATATTCTGCTGCGCCGTGAGGTGCACGCCCGGACGGAAGCGGTCGATGACGGTGCGCAGAGCCGTCCGCAATTCCGATGTTTCGTCGTCTTTGATTCGGCCGTTCTCGATGAATAGACCGAAGCACCAACGTCCGTTGGGCTGCGGCTGCCACCCAAGGTGATCGTCGACCTCGCTTAAACGGACCGGCCGCGGCGCGCGTAGTGGTATGTCGCTGCGACGTTGCACTTCCGTGCGGAACCACGCGATGCCACGCTCCTCGACGAGGTATTTGAGGCGCGCATGCTTTCGGTTGTTGCGATCGCCCCAGTCCCGATACGTCGTGACAATGGCCTCGACGATCCCCAGGACATCGTCCGAAACGGCGAAACAAAGTGATGTACCGAGTCGTGGATACGTCGCCGTTTTGCCGTGCGTCATTCCCATGCCGCCACCGACGAGTATCGTAAATCCGAGGAGCCGTTCACCCTCCACGTCTGCGACAAGACCGATATCTTGCGTATAGACATCAACGCAGTTGTCGTCAGGCCGCGCGATGCCGATCTTGAATTTGCGCGGCAGATACGTCGGACCATAAATCGGTTCGACGTCGGGAGTGGCTTGTTCGACGCGTTCGCCGTCGACCCAAATCTCGCGGTAACCGCGCGTTGCCGGGGTCAGGTGACGCGCGATTGCTTGCGCAATTTCTACTATCGCTTCGTCAGCGGACGTTCGGATCGGTGCTGGGCACGTCATGACGTTGCGATTCACGTCCCCGCAGGCTGCAAGCGTCGTGAGATCAGCGGAATTGATCTCGGCGATCGCACTACGCAAATCTCCCTTGAGGACGCCGTGATGCTGAAATCCTTGTCGGGTCGTGATCCGCAGCGTGCCGTTGCCGTATTTGTCCGCGAGTGTTTCTTCGGCTAAGTATTGCGCTGCGGACAAAACGCCACCGGGCACGCGCGTGCGAATCATGAACTGGTACGCTTTGCCGGAACCCTCGTCGCGACGCGCTCGGCGCTGGTCGCGATCCTCTTGCTGGTAGCTCCCGTGAAACTTGAGAAGGTTTGCGTCGGACTCCGAAAGGTTAGGACTGTCGTTAAGAAGTTGTTCCGCGATCGTTCCACGTAAGAAGTCGCTCTCGGCTTTTACTGATTCAACTTTGCTGCCGACACCGGCGCCGAGTTCGAGCAGATGATCACTCATGGATCACCGTAATGCGATTGTAGGCCCGGGCAATAGCTAAGTGAGGGATGTGCTGCGTTGTCGCAACGGGCGCTTCCATGACTGTCTCTCCTTGTTCGATGGGAAGAGAAAATGAAGAGCCCCCGCCGAATCGGCGAGGGCTCTACGCAGCCATGCAGGGCACGCGTCTAAGCGCTACGCCGATCCCCGCAGGGGCGAGATACAACACATCATCATCGCGTACACGCTCAACATTGCAACCGACGGTAACACGTCACAATCGCATAGTCAAGTAGCGTCTATTATCTTAAATACCTTTAAGAGAATAGTACGTTTGGTCGACTAGAAACGTTGTTTGCCCAAAGAATCGTGTCGGAAGAAATATGGCGAGCGCCTCCTAAGCCCTAGGTTCGCGGTTCGATTCCGTCAGGTCGCGCAATTCTTCTCATCGGCACGACGTCGTGATCGCGCACGTACATGCCCTTGAGTTCCTTACGTTATCGCTGGGCGAGCGTGTCCGCCTGCGCCTCCGGAACAGCCAGGATCTTTCATAAAGGTCGCTTCGACTTTGGCCTCAAGCGTATTCGTTACGAACGGCGTCGGCGGCGGTTTGGGGAGCGATTGTGAAAAGTCGCGCGCCGCTCTAAAGCGACGCGAAGAAAATTCAACATAATGTAACTCCGTTCTGCAGCGCTTGCGTGGGAAGCAGGAACTCCTCTGCAAAGGCACGCGCACACAGACGCACAATGTGGCGGTTGTATGCCTACTGCGTCCGCGAGGAGCGACGTCGAGTCAACTTACGCATGGATGCGTCTCGCCATCGCTGTATTGCTCAGCACGGTCGGCGGAGTCGGCATGTGGTCGGTGATCGTAGCCTTGCCTGCAGTGCAAGCAGAGTTCGGCGTCTCGCGCGCAGAGGCGGCACTGCCCTACACGTTTGCAATGATCGGCTTCGGGCTAGGCGGCATCGTCATCGGCCGGCTTGTCGATCGATTCGGCATCGTGCGGCCAATCGTTGGCGCTACGATATTGCTGGGGCTTGGCTATATCGCGGCGTCCCGCGCACCGAACCTTTGGCTCTTCGCCGCCGCACATGGCACGATGATAGGCGTCGGCAGTGCGGCGACGTTCGCGCCGCTGCTCGCAGACATCTCGCATTGGTTCGCGCGACGCCGAGGGATCGCTGTCGCCATTTGCGCGTGCGGCAATTATCTGGCCGGCGCCAGTTGGCCGCCCGTTGTGCAACATTTCATCAGCAACATCGGTTGGCGTGAGACGCATTTTTGGATCGGCGTCTTTTGCATTGCCGCCATGCTGCCACTTGCTCTCGCGCTGCGTCGTAAGCCGCCGTCGCAAACGGAAACCGCAGGACGCGACGGCGCTGCCGGCTCGGAAGCAAAGCTAGGTTTGTCGCCGAACGCCCTGCAAGCTGCGCTCGCGCTCGCAGGTGTCGGCTGCTGCGTTGCGATGTCGATGCCGCAAGTGCACATCGTTGCGTACTGCGGTGATCTCGGCTACGGTGTTTCCCGCGGTGCCCAGATGCTTTCGCTCATGCTCGGCTTCGGGATCGTGAGCCGGATCGGTTCGGGCTGGATCGCCGATCGTTTGGGCGGACTTGCGACGCTTTTTCTCGGGTCAGTCTTGCAGTGTGTCGCACTGCTGCTTTATCTCGGTTTTCACGGCCTCAATTCGCTCTACGTGATTTCGGCCTTGTTCGGCTTGTTCCAAGGCGGCATCGTACCGTGCTACGCCATCATCGTGCGCGAGTATCTACCCTCAAACGAGGCCGGGGCGCGCGTCGGTATCGCGATGATGGCAACGCTCGCGGGCATGGCGCTCGGAGGCTGGCTCTCCGGTGTAATCTTCGATATCACCGGATCCTACAACGCGGCTTTCGGTAACGGCGTACTGTGGAATTTGCTGAATGGCTCAATCGTGCTGTGGCTGCTGCTCCGCCGGCAGAGATGGCAATTGGCCGTGCCACTCTAACTCGTCGACGCTCGCAAAGAGCGGTGCATCGGTACGAAGCGTGGCCAGATCCTTGAATAAGAGCGCCAAGCGCTGCTGCTCGCCGAGAATCTCCGGCGGGAATTGCTCGATCGCACCGTACTGCCTCAGCAAAGAAACTGCACCTTTTGGTCCGATCCCTCGGATGCCCGGATAGCCATCGGCGGAGTCGCCGACGAGCGCCAAGTAGTCGGGAATCAACTCCGGATCCACTCCGAATTTTGCGCGCACGCCCTCGGCGTTACGAATGGTCTTGCTTCTTCGGTCGATTTGCACGACACGATCGTCGCGCACGCACTGCGCGAGATCCTTATCCGGTGTCCAAATGCAGACTTTCTGCACGCGAGGATCGCGCGCAGCGATCGCGGCCGCTGACGCCAGCGCGTCGTCGGCTTCGAGCTCGATCATCGCCCACACCGTCACTCCCATCGCGCGCAGCGCGTCTTCGAGCGGCTCGAACTGTGCCCGGAGCGCGCGTTCGATGCCATCTCCCGTTTTATACCCGGGCCAAAGCTCGTTGCGGAAAGACTCGATGACGTGATCCGTGGCTACGCCGAGATGTGTAGCGCCTTCGCCGATCATCTGCCGCACGGTATTGACCACGCCGGAAACCGCGCCGAGTGGCCGGTCGCTGCCTCCGGTAAAGCGGCGCAATCCATAGAAATGCCGGAAAAGCTCGTAGGTCCCGTCGACGAGATGTACGATCATGCCGCGCCTTTTCGCTGTTGCAGGCCGATTCAGCCCTTTCCGAAAGACTACAAAAGTAATGAAAAAGCAGACAACGACGTTATCAAGCGTCCTGGAAGTACACGGCAGCGACTTCACCGAGGCCGTTTTGGACCCGCAGCTCGTTCGCAAACATCCCGTGTTCTCGTTCAAGTTCGCTTGTGGGGCGACGGCACACGGTCAGGGCGCCGATGCAGTGACGATGAAGGAAAAGTGTGGCGTTCACAAGCGGCGTCTTCGCTCGCGTACGCTCGCTAAGGTTTAATCCCGCAGGTTCCGAAAGTTCGGCTTGCGCGGGCGCGCATAACGACGCGTCATTGACGGAGGCGAAATGGAGGACGTTAGGAACGGAGCCCCGCGCTGCGTTGTCTTCAGGGATGGCGGGACGGGAGTCGCCCTCGAAGATCTGAGCGAGATCAACCAAATTATCCAGCAGCCGGGTGCTAATGTTTGGCTCGATTTAGTCGATCCATCACCGCAACTCGTCGAGATGCTGGAGATGGAATTTGGCTTTCACCCGCTTGCGCTCGAAGATGCAACCGTAGCTCACGAACGTCCGAAAGCAGACGAGTACACCGATTATTGGCTGGTAGTAGCGCACGGAATCAGCGGCACCGCGGAAAACTTTGTCGCCCATGAGATTGCAATCTTTGCTTCACATCGTTATGTCGTAACGATCCGCCATTTTCCGCCGTATCCGCTCGATGAAGTCGAACGCCGGTGGTTGCGGGAAGGTGGAAAGATCAAGCACGAAAGTGCGGCTCTCGTCTACTTACTCCTCGATACGATGGTTGACGGATATTCGAAGGTTGCCGACGGCTTCGGCCGCAGGGTTGCCGAAATCGAGGAGATGCTTTTCGCCGGCGATCACGAGCCACAGGAATTTCTTCGCGAAGTCTTCGCTATCCGCAACGACTCGATGCGGCTGCGCCGTTCGATCGCGCCGATGCGCGAAATTTTGAATGCTATCATCCACACCCCGAATGATATCTTCAAGCGGCAAGAGGTAGAGTATTATCGCGACATTCGCGACCACTCCCTACGCGCGCTGGATGAACTCGAAATGGCGCGCGATGCAGCCGGGGCAGCGCTCGACATGCAATTTCGTATCGAGAGTCAGCGTCAAAACGACGTCGTCAAGCAGCTCACTGTGATCGCAACAATATTTCTTCCGCTAACATTCGTGACCGGCTTTTTCGGTCAGAACTTCGGATGGATGGTGTCGCATATCGACGGCCTAAAACCATTCGCGTTTTTCGGCATGTTCCTGGATGTGGCAATAGTCGCCGGCTTGCTGGCCTGGTTCAAGATAAAGCGCTGGCTCTAAGTTGGCCATTTGCATGGATGCACTTGGATAGGAATCGGGGAAACACGCCCGTGTGGAGGCGCTAAAAGCCGAACGGGACTTAAGCGCGAGCGGGCGGGTGCGCGTCCGAGTCGGGTGCGAGTTTGAATTGAGTTGTGGAGCACCGACGCCGGCAGTCGTGATGGTGCAGCCCAAGCTGGAGAGCGGCCTCGCGATCGGAGAGGAGCATTGGGACGTCGAGCCCGAGACGCCGTTTCGGGACGGCATCGACGCGGCCGGAAACGACGTGCGGCGCCTCGTTCTTTCACAGGGCGACGTCCTGTTGCGCTACGACGCGATCGTGACGACGTCGAGCGATGTGGATGCGACCGATCCGTCAGCACTGCACATCGACCCGCATGAACTTTCTGACGAGATGTTGATCTATCTACTCCCAAGCCGTTTTTGCCCGTCTGACGTGCTCGTGGATAAAGCGTGGGAACTGTTCGGCGGCGTTGAGCCGGGTTGGTCGCGCGTTCAAGCAATCTCGGATTGGGTGCACCAAAACATCCGGTTTGAATACGGCGGCAGCACAGCGATGACGAGTGCAGCGGAAACCTTCGAGCGACGTGCCGGCGTATGCAGGGACTTCACACATCTTGCGGTCGCGTTTTGCCGCGCGCTCAACATACCGGCGCGGTACGCCTTCGGTTATCTTCCGGATATCGGTGTGACGCCGCCGGACGCGCCGATGGATTTTTGTGCATGGCTGGAAGTGTATCTGTCCGGGCGCTGGTGGACGTTCGACCCGCGCAACAACCAGCGACGCATCGCGCACATCGTGGTCGGACGCGGACGCGACGCAGCCGACGTTCCAATGATCATGACATTCGGAATGACGACACTAACCAAAATGACCGTTTGGGCGGATCAGGTCTTGCCGGCTGCGTAACGCGATCTACGCTCCTTTTCCGCTTCCGGCGTAGAAAATAATTTTGAGGATGGCCTGCGGAACCGTAACCAGCGTGTTCGGATCGCCGTAGGCCATATAAATCTCTTCGCGTTTCAGGCGGAGATGATATGCAACGGATATGTTGGAGCATGTACCGGTGCAGTTGCCGCCACCGTTTGGTACGGGCGGCGTGCCGTTGACGCGGCGCAAGCCGATTGCAAACGAAGAGTCGCGGTTGAGCTGATACGCGTACGACGCGGTCTCGAACCACTGAATGTTGTTCGGGACCGCGGGCATCCATTGCGCGGTCTCATCGACGGCGAGCGAAATTGCGCCTCGGTCGCCGACCCGAATGGTCGTCGTGCGCAGCCACGTGTCGAGCCGGCCATCGCCGAAACGTCCGGTGTTGTAATAAAGCCAGGTTGGATACGCCGATGAGCCGTGATTGGGGCAGCAGAAATTTCCCGGACCCTCTTGCAGCCCGCTATGGTACATGAGGCTGAAGCCTGCGTTCTGTGACACCGGCGTAAGCGTTTGTCCGAAGCGCCAATAGTCGGAACCCGTATAGAGTTGGAAATCCCATGCGCTCTTCGTAAGGACGTCAAGCGAAAGAATCTGATCGCTCTGCGATTGTCCGTACAGCGTGCCTTGATAGCGGTCCAAGAGGCCGCCGATACCGATTGCCGCGAGTTTACTCGATCCGGAAAATAGCCAAATCTTACCGGCGTAGAAACCGTAACCCGCAATGTCCGGGTGCGCATCGAAGCCGTCGACCGGGTTGAAATCTGCTCCGACCTTCTTTAGCGCGGCGTTGAAATTGAAGGTGGGACTTTGCCAACCGAAGCCTGCGTCGATCGAAGACGATTGCGAGGGGTTCAGCACGTTCGT
The DNA here is from genome assembly GCA_036489885.1 of Candidatus Baltobacteraceae bacterium. Classification (NCBI taxonomy): domain Bacteria; kingdom Bacillati; phylum Vulcanimicrobiota; class Vulcanimicrobiia; order Vulcanimicrobiales; family Vulcanimicrobiaceae; species Vulcanimicrobiaceae bacterium. The sequence continues at coordinate 212,046 of DASXEW010000003.1, read as the reverse complement.
CCCAGCGTCGGTCGCATAGCGGACGTATCCGTTGAGATACTTGAGGCTGTTCCAGTTGAGCCCAATCTCATTGGAATCATCGATAATGCCGGGAAGATCCGCGGCAACGTGCTGAAACTCCGAGTGCCATTGCGAGTCTGAGGACGTATAGTCGACCGCCGCCGCACTATCGTTACGAGCGTCCCCGATTGCATCGAATGCCGCAAATCCGAAGTCGCCCTGTTTGCCCTCAAAGGCATAACCTTGCGATGGCGTCGGTATGGCCGGCGTATACAGCGTGGTGTGGAGATCTAAGCATACGTTGCAGCCGAAGGTGTTGTAAAAGGGCGCGGCTTGCGTGAAGAACGGCCGCACTTCGCTGTACACGCGTTGCACGATGGTTGGCGCGATCGTTTGTTGATCGAGCTCGACGTTGGAATAGTCCGGATGGAACGTCGAATAGAATGCCGACGTCTGCGTGATCGGAACGGAGAGGTCGGCACCGACGCGCGACGTCGATCCACCGGCTCCGGCGGTCGCAACCGATCCGAGTGCATATGGAGCTAACCGCGGCGCCGGCCTCGCTGCAGTGGTAGTCGCGGCAGGCATCGTGAGAACGCCCGCGCGTGCTGCATCGTCGGGGGACGTCTGCAGACTGTCATAGGACCACACGTACACCGCACCGGTGTTGCGAACGTAGCGAATGAACTGTGCGCGCCACGCGCCGCTGTGCACGCCGTGAATCACAGCAAGCGGAATCGCCATCGTTACGGTGTAGCCGCCATCGTAGATTGTGCCGTGCGATTCCCAGCGCGGCGCGAAGGCGGTGTTTTCGGTGGACGCTTCGTTGTGCGAACCGCTCGCGTTCGCTTCAAACTGATATTGAAAGCCGCCGGCACCAGTCGGCCACAAATCTACCCAAACGGCATCGTCGTTAAAGGCGATGCTTCCGTTGCCGCCGGTGCTTCCGCCGGCGACCAAATCGTCGCTCTGCTGCGAGATGACGACCGGCGTGCGTTGCGTCGCATCGAAACGGACGTACAGAAACTTGCCGTCGGTTGCAACGTGCACGACGGTCGGATCTGCGGCGGCCCGTTGATGCGGAACGTCCCAGGTTAGCGGCAGGCTGACGCTCTCGGTCCAAACGCTTACGCTCGCGGCAGGGTCGAGCGAGACATTCGCCTTGAGTTTCGGCACGTCGGTGCGCAACGTTGCAGCCGAGGTGGTCGTGCAAAGGAAGCCGGCTACGAATACGATAAGGCCCGCGCGTCGGAACAGCGCTTTCCACATATAACTAATTTTATAGTTGTCAACGACTAATTGTCAAGTAGTTGCGTGAAATTGAAGCTAGCACGGTAAGTTGCTGATTCTTGAATCCTGAAGTGGCGGCGCTCTACGCGCGCATTCCGAAGATCGAGTGCCGGCAGAAATGTCAGGATTTTTGCGGCGCGATCATTCAGCTCGGTGCGTTTACGGAAGCGGAACGGCCGGAGATCGAACACGTGGCTCACGCTGCACAGGTCGATCGTGCACCGGACGCGTCGCCGCTCGCGTGCAGCGCGCTCGACCGCAATGGCCGATGCACGATCTACGCGGAGCGGCCGGCGATTTGCCGGTTTTTCGGAGTCGTCGAAGGCATGACGTGTCCGCATGGATGCGAACCCGAGCGATTACTTTCGCACGCTGAAATGAGTGAGATTCTGAACGCTTTGGCTGCGATTGCGGGACCCGGTCGATTTGCGGCAGCGAAAAAAACCTTGGCAAGCGCCACTCGGGAAGATCTGATCAAGCACATATCGGAGTCGCTGTTACGCGGCTCTGACCTTTAGCCGTCTAAACTAGGACTTACGGCCCTCGCTCCGCCCCGTGGCGGAAAACGAAGATAGATGTGTGCGCAGCACTACCGATGGAGTCCACTTCGGCCCCGCGGACGGGATCCGCGCGCTTGCGATTGCGCTCGTCTTTTTGGATCATGTCGGCCTGCGTTCGCCGGAGCGTTCCGCCTTCGTCGTAGCACTTTCGCTCGGAAGCGGAGGACTCGGTGTTGCTGCGCTCTTCGTTTTGAGCGGCTTTCTCCTCTCGGTTCCGTATCTTCGCGCCATCATCGATCGTGACCGCGAGGTGCCGTCGTCCTTACATTACGCCGAGGCGCGCTTCTTGCGCATCTATCCGCTATATGCGTTCGCGGTCATCACGATCGCGATCTTTGTCGTCATGTTCGAACGGCACGCGATTCCGCTCAATGCTTGGGACGTTATTTCGCATCTGACGTTCTTGAACGATCTGCGTTCATCGACCGTCGTTTCGGTTTCGCCGGTCTTCTGGACAATGGCGGTTGACGCCGGTTTCTACATCATGCTTCCGCTAGCGGCGTGGTGGGCGTATCGCGAGACCGCAAAACATTCGCGCCAGGCGCGGATCGCGTTCGTCGTCCGCGGGCTCAGCATCGTCATTCTCGCGAGCATTGTGTATCGCGTCGTAGCCGGCGCGGTTTTTCATCCTTTGGATTCAGCCGACGTCGTCGTCGCAATTCGCAACATCCCCGGAATGGCCGGGTTGTTTGCCGTCGGCATCATCGCGCAGGTCCTCATCCGCGAAAACGCGTCGCGCGAGCTCCTGCGGCGGCACGCCGGCGTCGTGCTCAGTGTAGCGATTGCCGGAATCGCAATCTATTTCGTCCTGCAGCTCTCCATGGTGCTCGTTGAAGGGATCGGCTCCTCGGGCATACTCGCCGTCGACGACACGATCGCCGCGATCGGGGCTGCGAGCATTCTGCTCTTCCTGGTTGCGGATTCGCGCCGCCCGCTTTCGCAGCTGCTATCGTCGCGTACGATGGTGGTCGCGGCGGCGCTCTCGTACGGATGGTATTTGTTCCATCCGACCGCGCTCGATGCGATCCAGAAGGTCGGCACGATGGTCTTCGGTCCGTTCGGCACCGCGCATCCCGACGTGTTGTACGCCGGCGTCGTGCTCGCTACGGTGCTGGTCTTACTGCCGTTTTGTTATGCGATCCACATCGGGATCGAGCGGCCCTTCTTGCGGAAGAAGAACCGGATTCTCTCCGGTGACGGGCCGAAAATCGTCCCGACGATCTCAACTGCCGAGGTTTCGATACCTTCCCGGTGAGATCCCGACTTCTCTCGAGAACCAGCGCGTGAAATAGAACCGATCGCGTATTCCGACGCGCGATCCGATTTCTCCAATCGTCAAGCGGTGGTCTTTAAGCAATTGCTGTGCGCGAGTGAGGCGCAACCGGCTCAGGTAGCTGTGCGGCGTTACGCCGGTCAAGGCTTTGAACTGACGCAAGCATGTGAAGGGCGATACGTTGATACTGGCCGCAATGTCACCGAGCGCGATGTCCTCGAAGGCGTGCTGTTCGATGAAACGCTTGGCGCGCTGAATGCGCAAAGATCGCTGAGGCGAGCGGTCGCCGTCGAGCGAAGCACGCGAGACGTGACCGAAGACTTCAAAGATGAACGAGTCGAATTCGTCCGTCGAATCGATCGTCAAGCAACGCGAAAGATCCGGCACGCGCAACCGATTGATCACCTGGTCGTCAAACATCGGTTCTTCCGGATCGAGTGCGCCGGGTCGCAGACACGCGATGTGACCCGGATTGGACGCATTCTTCTCGTGCTTGCAACCGAAGTGAAGCCCGGTCGTACCGGCGACGAGCGTTTGAGAATCTACCGTCGCGCCGCCCCGCTTGCCGTGGAATTCCCACGAGCCGCTGAGTGTTTGTCCGACCATCGGCGCGCTGAACGTCTTGTCGTCGACGCGCCGCGACGTGTGCAAGGACGGCTCGTACCGGTAGAGCACACACAGCGCCGACCAGCGGATTGGCACGTGCACTCCGCATCCGAGATCGACAGGCTTGGGGTCCGATTGTGCCGTCATGTCTTTATGGGATGGAAAAGATTAGGACGACACCGTCCGCTTGCCTCCAACACGGCGGTGTCGTCCCTGGAGAATTGTTCCTCGCGGCGCATGAGAGGGAATCAACACAGAAAGCGTTATGCGGGTCGTTCAAAAGACTTTTGGACGAAATTGACCTCTTGTTAGCTGAGGACCGTTACGTCGCTATCGTCGTCGCGCACCAAAACCTGCGTTGTGAAGCGCTTCAATCCGGCGTAGCCGTTGATGCTGGAGCGAACCGTAAAGCGATGCAACTGTTGACTGTTTTCCGTCAGCACGCCCCCATACTCGTAGACGACGGGCAACGGTTTTTGCGGATCGATTCGCGAGCGGATCCGCAGCTCGCTGAGCATTCGTTCACGAAACTGCAGCGGCAAGAGATTCTTGGCTTCCGTTTCCGCGAGCGGGATCGATTCGAGTTGAGTTACCGGCGCTGAACTACGTCCGGTGATGGAGCGGATTACCGCGTCCCAATCGTGCGCGTTAATTTTTTCGAATTGCAGTCCGTAATACGGAGCCTCTTTGCCGCGATACTGCGTCGTCGTTCCCCAGATCTTGCGCAAACGTACGGCGACCGGCTGGCCCCCGAGGTCGATTCGCACGTCGAAGACGTCGGCCAGAATCGGCGATAGTGTGATCATGCACATCCCGCCGCCGCTCAGGTCGACGCCCTGAGCGAAGATCCAACGGGTACCGTCTAAGCTGTACTCGACGTCGAAATCCCGTTTGACACGAGGGAACCGTCTGCGATTGCGCTCGCATCCCGTGTACCAGCCGACAAGCGCTGCGAACATCGGTTACACCCCCTGGTAACCCAATTATAAGCGTTTACGGTTTGTAAAGCCTGTGCTCGCGGCGATAGTTTAGAACCGACTTTCGTCTGGGTAACTCCCGTGAGGGGAGGCCGGGGCTTATTTCAGTCCTTCGCGAGTCGCGTTTTCTCGACAAGCCCGTCTTGTGGCAGATTTCGCCGGAAATGACCCGGCGGGTCGCCGAATTCGACTGGGCATCGACTCCGCTTGGCCCGACCTCGACCTGGTCGCCGGCGCTTCGAAGCACCGTCGAAAACGTGCTCGCCTGCGGCTTTGGGCTCTTGCTGTGGTGGGGCGAAGACCTCATCCAGATCTATAACGATGCCTACCGGCCAGTTTTAGGAGCGAAGCATCCGGACCGGGCGCTGGGACAGCCAACGCGCGAGTGCTGGAATGAGATATTCGATGTCATCGGCCCGCTCATCTATCAGCCACTTCACGGAGGGGCGCCGTCGGTCAGCGATGATCTCGAGCTTGTCCTGCGTCGCAACGGCTTCGAGGAAGAGACGCATTTCAGCGTCGCCTACAGTCCGGTCTTCGATGAAAGCGTCGAGAGTGGAATCGGCGGCGTGCTCGCGACGGTGCAAGAGACGACCGAGAAGGTTATCGGCGAGCGTCGCATGCGATTGCTGCGCGACCTCGCGGCTGCCGCAACGCAAGCCAAGACGGTCGTCGAGCAGTGTCAGCTCGCAGTCGATAACATGGCGCGGCACGGCCGCGACGTTCCCTTTTCGTTCATCTACCTGAAAGATGGCGAAAGTGGTAATTTTCAGCTTGCCGCATCCGCGGGCGTAGACGATGCAGATGCGGCGCGTTGGAGATTCGATCCGAAGCTTCGGCCCGGCTCCGTCGAACTGGTCGATAGTTCTTTCGGCGTTTGCGCTTGCACGCCGATTCCATCCAGCGCCGGGAACGAGTCGACCGGCGTGCTCGTCGCGGGCGTCAGTCCGATCATGCGGTTCGATGAGCGTTACGTTGATTTCTGTGCACTCGTCGCGGCACAGATCGGCTCCGCGATCGCGAGCGCGCGCGTGCACGAAGAAGAACGCCGGCGCGCGGAGGCCCTGGCGGAAATCGATCGCGCGAAGAACGTGTTCTTCTCCAACGTCAGCCACGAGTTTCGCACCCCGCTGACGCTGATGCTCGGGCCGCTTTCCGATCTCTCGAAAACCGTTGGAGCCAGGGAAAAGCCACTCGTCGACTCCGCGTATCGCAATTCGCTGCGGCTGCTCAAGCTCGTCAACACGCTGCTGGAGTTCTCGCGGCTCGAGGCCGGAAGAGCCGAAGCGACCTACGCCAAAACCGATCTCGCCGCGTTGACGGAAGAGATCTGCAGCGTCTTCCGCTCGGCGATTGAGAGCGCCGGGTTGAAGTACCGCGTCGACGTCGCGCTCGACGGTCCCGTCTATGTCGACCGTTCGATGTGGGAGAAGATCGTTCTCAATCTGCTCTCGAACGCGCTGAAATTTACGCTCGCGGGAGAGATCCGCGTTTCGTTGCGGCGCGCCCGCGGTTACGCCGAGCTGCGCGTGAGCGATTCGGGTGTGGGAATTCCGGCCGGTGAACTGCCGCACGTCTTCGAACGTTTTCGACGAGTGCGCGCAACGACGTCGCGCTCACACGAGGGCAGCGGCATCGGATTGGCGCTCGTGAAGGATCTCGTCGATCTGCACCGCGGATCGATCCAGGCTGAAAGCGAATTTCGCAAGGGCACGACGTTCATCGTGCGCGTTCCATTCGGCAGCGCGCATCTTGATGCCGAGGCCGTCGAGAACGAGCCATCCGCCGTCCTACGCTCCGGCGAAATCGCAGAGCAGTACCTGGCTGAAGTCGATTCGACGATTACGCGTTCCGCGGAAACGTCCGCGCCGCCCGGACCGGCCACCGGCGCGAAACAGCGGTCGCGCATTCTTCTTGCGGATGACAACGGCGATTTGCGCGATTATGTATCGCGCTTGCTCTCGCGCGAGTACGACGTGACCGCAGTTCGAAACGGCGTAGAAGCGCTCGACGCCGCGCGCGAACTGCGATTCGACGCGATCATCAGTGACGTCATGATGCCGGAAATGGACGGCTTTGAGCTACTCAAAGCCGTGCGCGCCGATCCGGACCTTGCGACGACGCCGTTCATCATGCTCTCGGCGCGCGCCGGGCCGGAACACGCTCTCGAAGGTGTTACAATCGGTGCGGATGACTACATCGCCAAACCGTTTTCCGCTGAGGAACTGCGCGCGCGAGTACGCGCAAACCTGAACGCGGGAGAAATTCGTCAACGGGCGTGGGAGCTTTCCGAAGAGCAATTTCGGACGTTCGCGGAAGCCGTTCCCGTCATCGTGTGGAGCGCGACTCCCGACGGCTACGTGGATTGGTATAACAATCGCTGGTACGCGTACACAGGGCACGATCCGGAAGAATCCCTCGGTTGGGGATGGCAAGGCGTTCCGCACCTCGAGGATTTGCCGAAGATCATGGAGGCGTGGCCGCATTCGCTCGCGACCGGCGCGCGATTCGAAATGGAGCTGCGATTGCGCGGCCGCGACGGGCGCTATCGCTGGTTCCTGACGCGCGCCGAAGCGCATCGCGACGACTGCGGAAACATCGTCCGCTGGTACGGCAGCTACGTCGACGTCGATGCGCAGAAGCATGCGTTGGAAGGATCGAAGCGGGTCGCCGAAGCGCTGCAAAGCGTCTTCTTGCCCGACAGACTTCCGCGCACGGCCAACGTGCGCTTCGATGCGATCTACGTGGCAGCCGAAAAGGATGCGCTCATCGGCGGCGATTGGTTTGACGCCGTGCAACTGCCCAATGGCAGCATCCTCATCTCGATCGGCGACGTAGCGGGTCACGGTGTCGGCGCATCCATAACGGCTGCATCGATCCGGCAGTCGATGATCGGATATGCTTTGACCGGTGCCGATCCGGCTGAAATCTTGAAGCACGCAAACCGGGTTACGCGTTTTCAATATCCCGAGACGTTCGCTACCGCGATCGTTGGAATCATCGATCGCAGCTGCGAGGTTCTGTCGTACGCCTCTGCAGGCCATCCGGCTCCCTTTCTGGCCGAAACGCGGGATGCGCCGGCTCGCCCGCTCGATGCGGGCGGAATTCCACTTGGGATTGCCGACACGATGGAAACCGTGCTGCACCGCTTGCCGATCACGAGAGATGCGGTGCTCGTGCTATACACCGACGGCCTTACCGAGTTTGCGCGCGACATCGAACGTGCCGAGAAAACGATGCGCTCCGTAATGAGCGATCTCGTTGGAAACGCGAGCGTTGCGCATCCGGCGGTAGCCGTTCAAAAAGCGGTCCTTGGTGAGAATCGTCCCGTCGACGACGTCGCGATCCTTTTGGCGCAGTTCGGAACCGTTGATTCTAGGATGCTGCCGGTCGATCCCGAGAGCCTCGTTAAGGAATGGCGCTTCCACTCCAGCGATGCGCAAACGGCGCGAACGTCACGTCACGAGCTAACGAAATTCATTCACGCGCACGCTGCTGATATGGAATCGGTCTACGTCGCCGAGCTGATCTTCGGCGAAATCCTCGCCAACACGGTCGAGCACGCTCCAGGTCTGGTTCTGATTCGCATCGATTGGTCGGATGAGCTGCCGGTTGCCACGATTCGCGATAGCGGTCCCGGTTTACGCTACATCATCGCACGGCTTCCCGAAACACTCGACGATGGCGGCCGCGGATTGTTTCTCATCAAAGCGCTTGCCGCGGACGTCAGCATCGACCAAACGAGCGATGCGGGCACGGAATTGCGCGTCGTGCTTCCCGTGCCTCGCAAAGCCTATTGAGTTAGAGCCCGCAGGACGCCAACACCGCATCGTTACCGCGGAAATCCCGAACCAGCGCGCGGTTTGGGAAACGTGACGATTGCAAGCGAGCCGGATTCCGGTACGCGATCCAGATTTGCAAGCCGAAGCAAGCACTCCCGGATTCGGTATCCGTCGTCTCGTGTCCGGTGGCGACTGCGTGCCGGTCGATGCAGAGATTTTGACCCATCGCACAATGCGTTGAAAACGCTATGCACGCTACCGTACATAAAACTAGAGATCTAGACCGTCGCGGCGGTAACCCTCGTCACATTTTGCCGCCGGTTCGAAGGAGCCGAGCGCGCGCTCGAAAATTGCTCCCATCGCTCGATGAGGAAAGTCGCATTTCTTGTCGCGCTCCTTGCGTTTTTTGTGGCCACTGGCTTCACACGGCAAGGAGTCGCCGCAGTTGGTACAGTTCTCCGGCACGTTGCCGGTGAGGTCGGTTATACGCAAACCGCTGGTGCGCCATATGTTGCGGTTGCGGGTGAGCAGCTCGTTTCCGACGGCAGCTTCGCCGTCGTCGGTCAGCGATCGCGCGCTCTCCTTACGCTCCCGGATTCATCCCTAGTCGGAATCGGCGCGAACTCGCGAATCGAAGTCAATGCGATCAGGCAGGCGGAAAATGCGTCGTCCACGATCAGCATACCTCAGTCCGGCGGGACGCTGCGGTTCGACGTCAAGCATCCAAAAGGCGCGGTATCGAACTACACGTTCGTCACTCCGAGTTCAAATGTAGCCGTGCGCGGGACGATCGGACTCATCTCGTCCAGCGCCACGAACGGCGACGTCATCTCGTGTCTTGCCTGCAGCCCAAACGACGTTGTCGTGACCATTGGTTCGAACGCGTATCCGCTCGTAAGCGGACAGACTCTCGTCGTAACGTCCGCCGGTGCCGTCAGTACCGTAAGCACGACCGGCTCGATTCTGCAGAGCTTTTCCGAGGCAGGTCTCTCGACCGACCCGAGTGCTGCCGCACCCGTAGTGCTCGAACCGCCGCATGACGCGACAGGTCAGGTTCTCGGTGCCGCTGCCGCCGCAGCTGCTGGGGCCGTCCTCGTCGACAAGCACGGCGCCGGTCCAACGCCACTCCCGACGTCGAGCGGTCTCGTTAATCTGCAGTCCCGGCCGAAACGATGATGCAGCGCATTACATTACGGCAACTCGGCGCTCTCGTTGCCGTCATTGCATTTGTTGCCAGCGGGTGCGGCGGCGGCTCGTCATCGAGCGCATCACGAACGCCCGCGTCGTCGTCGACGTCGAAAGGCACCGCGACGATTTTCATTCCGACGGGGACGAGCGTGCCGGCATCGATCCGGCGCCCGCGCTTCGTCTCACCGTCCGTGCTGTCGGGAACGATTGCCGTCACTGACCTTGCGACGACGACCGCCGACCTCTCGGCGACGTCGCCGTTATGCACGGTCGCGGCAAATGGACGCAATTGCGCGATTCCGATCAACGCACCGGCCGGCAATCCCACGATCACGATAACGTTGTATGATGGTGCGAACGGAACGGGAAGCGTCTTGGGTACCGCAACGAGTACCGTTGCGGTCGTGTTCGGGCAAGGTTTCGTCGTCAATCTCACGGTCAATGCGACGATCGCATCATTGGCCGTCAACGTCTACGGGACGTTTTCGGCGGGACAATCGTCGAGTGGAACGGTGAGCGTTGTCGCTCAAGACGCCGGCGGCAATATCATCTTGCTGCCCGGGTCGTTCTCGACGTCCGTAACGATCGTGAATTCCGACGGGACGGGAACTTTCACGTTACCGTCAGGCACCATGATCGGCGGGCCCGCCAACGCCATCCCGATCGCGTACAACGGTGCGTCGTTCTCGAGTGCCGTTACCATCAACGCGCAGGTCAACGGCGTTCAAGCGAGCGCGATCGTCCCTGCGACGATCAATCCGAACGGCGCCATCCTCAATCCGACGCCTCCGCCTGCGCCGACGCCTAGCCCGACGCCGACTCCAACGGCAACGCCGACTCCGCCAGGTTCGACGCCCTCGCCGACGCCGACACCTTCACCAACACCAACTGCAACGCCGACACCCTCACCGACGCCAACGGCGACACCGACTCCGACGCCGTCGCCGACTCCAACGCCTCCTGGCGCGACACCGTCACCGACTCCGACTCCGACTCCGACACCCGGACCGGTGATGCTATCGCAGAACGTCTTAACGCTGCTGTCGATTCTTGCGACCGGTACGGTAACCGCGACGCAAACCGGTAACGCTGCGAATACGTTCACAATTCCCTCTGCACCCAGCTGCTCCGGCTTGGGACTGATCTCTGTCTCGCAGACGTCGCCCGGAACGTTCCTCGTGACGGCGCTCGGATTAGGCGGAAATTGCACAGCGACGATCGACGGAATCGCCGGGCAGAGCGCGGTCTTGACCGTACACTTGTAGTTACTTCAATGTAAACTTCTCTTCGAGTTCGGTGAGCGTCTTGGGCCAGTCGCCTTTGAGAAGCCGTGAGAGACTCCGGTCTGCGAGCAGCACGCCGCCGGTCTGACACTTCGCGCAATAATTCGTCTCGTTGTCGGCGTAACTGATGCGCTGTACCGGGCTGCCGCATCGCGGACATGGTTTGCCGTGCCGTCCGTGGACCGCCATGTCTTCGCGAAATGCGGTAACGCGTTCGGGGAAATCGCCCTTCACTTCCTCGCGAAGCCGGTCGATCCACAGTTGCAGCGTTGCGCGCGTCGCCTCGAAGAGACGTTTCCACTCGGCGTCCGTGAGCTTGCGCGTTTGGGCGATCGGCGAAAGGTGCGCCGCGTGCAGTATCTCGTCGGAATACGCGTTGCCGATTCCGCTGAGGATGCGTGGATCGGTCAGCGAGCGCTTGAGCGTGTGATTCTCGGCGGTCATCGCAGCCTTGAACGTCGCGAGGTCGCTTGCGAAGACGTCGATTCCGCCGGCGTCGAGCACGTTTGCCGCCTCCGTACCGCGTAGTACGTGTAACTGTGCCCGGCGTTTGCTCCCGGCTTCCGTCAGGACGAGCGTGCCTTCGGGAAACCCAAAGGCGGCGAGCTGATTGCGTCCTGCGAGCTTGGTTCCCGGCGCACGCCAGTGTAAGCGCCCCGCAATCATCAAATGCAACACGAGCCAAAGGTCGTCGTCGAGGCCGAATGCGATTCGTTTGCCGATGCGCCGCAGCTTGCGCACCGTCTTTCCGACGACGCTCGCAAGCGGCGGATCCGCAGTGCGCAGCAGTGAGACGCTCGCGACCGCCGTGCTCTCGACCGGCTGACCGATCACACGCGGCTCGAGCGCCGTGATGTATGCAGCGACGTCCGGAAGCTCGGGCACGGCATGAAGATTGATCTGCAGCGCAAAAAGCGCCTCTCGAATGGAATCAGGTTTCGGACGCACGCTCCGCGCGCAATTTCTGCTGCAAGAGGATGGCGCGTTCCTCAATCACGGGTCGTTCGGGGCGTGTCCGATTCCCGTGTTGCGCGAACAAGAGCGCATTCGAACCTGGATGGAAACGCAGCCCGACGAGTTCTTCACGAAGGACGTCGTTCCGCGGCATCGGGTCACGGCAGTCCGTTCGGCGGCCACCGCGATCGCCGAGTTCGTCAGCGTCTCCGCCGACAACGTTGCGCTCGTCGAGAACGCGACGACCGGAACGCAATCGGTGTTGCAGTCGGTCGATTTTCGTCCCGGCGACGAGATCCTGATCACGAACCATCAATACAATGCCGTTCGTCTCGCGGTCGAACAGCGTTGTAAGGAGACGGGCGCCATTCCGAACGTCGTGCAAATTCCGATGCCGACGAATCCGGACGACGTCCGTAAGCGCTATCGCGACGCGTCAAACAAGCGCGTCAAGCTCGCAATCGTGGATCACATCACGTCGCCGACGGCTTTGCTCTTTCCGCTGGCCGAAATCATTGAGGATCTGCACGCGCTCGGCATTCTCGTGCACGTGGACGGCGCGCATGCCGTCGGTCAAATTCCGCTGAACGTCGCCGAGCTGAAGCCGGATTGGTACACGAGCAACGTGCACAAGTGGCTCTACGGTCCTAAGGGAACGGCGTTCTTCTACGCGTCGCCGGCAGTCGCGCCGATCACGCGGCCCGTTCTCACGAGTCATTTCATCGAAATGGGCTTTCCTCGTTCGTTCGATTACTGCGGGACGCGTGACAACTCGGGATGGCTTGCCATTCCGGCGGCAATCGCGTTTTTCAACCAGCTCGGAGCTGAGAAATTCCGGCGGCATAACCACGCTTTGGTCGAGCGCGGCACCCAGCTACTTCAGACTCTGGGTGCGAAGCCGATCGCGCCGATCGAGATGTCGGCCGCAATGCGAGCCTTTATTTTGCCGCAACGCCGAGCAACGGAAGAAGGCGACGGTGAAGCTCTCAAAGAGATGCTTTGGGCCGACGAGCGGATTCAGGTCAATTCGAACAGCATGATGGGTGCGCTGTTGATTCGCTTCTGTGCGCAGGCATACGTTGACGACGCCGATCTGGAACGGCTCCATTCGGCACTAGAAAAACGGGGCTGGCCAGGTCGCTAGCGCGGAGACTCGATCCAGTTGATGATCTGGTGCATCACGTCGGTTTCGATTCCAAGATAACCGTGCGGTGAAAGCGGTTCGCAGACGCTCCCGCTCCGCTGCGAGCTGGAGAAATGCAAAATCGTTGCGGAACCAAGGCGTTCCGCGAGGGCGCGCGCTCCGTTCGGAGGTGAGGCGCTGCACGTGTCATTATCGTTGGTGACCACGAGCGCAGGAATCGTGATCGAGTGAACGTCGACCCGCGCCAACGAATCGTTTCCGACGGTGACTGGCGACGTAAGGATCAGCAGATCGGGTCCATTCGGGCCAAGTCGCGCAGCATTCGAACCAGCGACGATCGTTCCGCGACTCGTGCTTTCGATGATAACCGGTTTTGCCATCGCGCGCAGGCGTCCGATTGCCTCGCCTAAGTCGGACGGATTGTCCATGTAGGCGATCGCGTAGCCGTTCGCAAGCAGAAACGGACGCGTGCGAATTACGAAGTTCGAGGAATCCGTCTGGCCTTTGGGCCCGAGCTTAAGCAACGTCGTACCGCCCGGAATGAGCAACACGACGCCTTTCGCAGGCGGAACGTCGGGTTGGACGACGATGAGGTGCCGTCCGTTCGCGAGCGCGATGACGTCCGGATCGGCTGCAGCCGCCTGCACGGCGAGCCCGATTAGGACGACGAGAGAAACCGCGCCGCCGAGAAGCTTAAGCGACTTTGAAAGCTTCTTCGAGGCTGGTCGATACCGACATGATTGCCGGCAAATGGGTGATATTGAGGACACGTTCGACGTGGCTCTTCGGCGCGACGACAATCCGGAACTTGTCACCGAGGCGCCTGAAGGCTCGGATCAGCACCGAGATGGCGGTCGTATCGATAAACCGGCATTCGGAGAGATCCACGATCAACGGAAGAGAGCCGTCGATCTCGTTGATCGAGCTCTCGAGCTCGGAGGCCGTTGCGATGTCGGCATCGCCGAAGACGTGCAGGACCTCCACGTTCGGCAGGGTCTCACGGATAACTACGAGTGGCGAAGTGGAGTAGTTGATGCGATCTACCACGCACACATGCTGACGCATATGCGACGGGGAAACAAGCTACCGTCTTGCGTGCGCTTTACGCGGCGAAAGCCTGCGTGTACCTCGGCGTGATTTACGGTGTGTTTATCGGGCTGCGAATGACCGGGCCGCCGCAAGCAAGAGGCTCTGGATATCACGCAGCTCACTATCTCGCAGCACCATCATCGGGATTGCATCGCCGAGCTGCGGATTGGAACCGTGAAACCAAGCGCGAGCCATCTCGTGATTCGCCTGAGTCGCGATCATCGTTCCGAGCTGTAACGCGAACCGCAAGACGTGTGGTCGTTGGGGCGATCGGCCGCTAAGCCATTGCGTAACAGCACGTGTCTCTTTGACGCCGCCTATGACGGCAACCGTGGTCGCGCCGAGCAGAGCGACGAGTTCCCGCACGACGTCCTCGATCGGGATCTCCATCGCGTGCTCATGGGCGCTGATATCACCCCGAACAGCATCCTTCACAGCAGCTACATACCACATCAAATCACACCTGTAAAGACACCAAATTGTGCCAGGCTATTCCCAGGAACGAAGGCGGCTCCTAAACCGCCTGGCGCAGGGCGGCACGGGCCAGCAACCGAGTCGTATCCAGGACGGGGAGCGCCGAGTTGCCCTTGTCGATCAGGAGCGAAAGCGCACGATCAAGAAATCAGGCCCGCGCGTTCGAGGCGACGATCCCGATATGTTTCAGCGGCCGAAGAAGTCGCGCAGAACACTACCGGCTAACCCGCCGGCGATACCACTTTGAATCGAACCTGACGTCTGAGCTCCACCGCCGATGTACGGTGCGAGTGCGTGCGCGAGATTCGGAAGCGTCAACGATTGCAGCCAAACTTTCCCCGGCCCCGTGAGCCGTGCGACGAACAACCCGTCACCGCCGAAAAAGATGTTGCGAATTCCGGGCAGCAGCGTAACGTCGAAGCTCACGCTCTCTTCGAACATCCCTACGTGGCCCGGATGAACTTGCAGCGTTTCACCGGGCGCCAAATCGTAGGTGACGATTGCGCCGCCGAGCTCGACCCACGCCGTGCACGCGCCGCCGAGCCGTTGTAAGACGAAACCGTTTCCACCGAAAATTCCCGCACCGAGCGAGCGTTGAAAGCCCATCGTCAGCTCGAGGCCGCTCGTTGCGCACAAGAATCCATGCCGGTGAATCATGTAGCCGCGTCCGGGCTGCACTTGCAATTCGAGGATATGTCCGGGAACTTTCGCGGCAAACGCGATCAAGCCGGGGCCCCCTTGCGCGCTATATTCCGTCATGAACAATCCGCCGCCGGAGAGCGCGCGCCCCAGCACGCCGAACAATCCCTTAGCGCCGGCCGTCATCGGCGTCGTGTTCAAGACGACGTTTTGCGTCATCCAAGAAAACTCACCGGGCTCGGCGATGATCATGTCGCCGAGCTCGAGTCCGATCTCGAGGACCGGAAGCGTATCACCCGTGATCTTCGACTTCATCCGGGCGGTGATTCAATGGGTTGGACGAATATCCGCCCCGTGCGTTTCCGCACGAGCGGCCGCCGGGCCGGCCAACGCTTCGACGCCGAGAATCACGTCACGACCGAAGCGCTGATCTTCTTGAACACACTCGACCCCGAAGCGATCGGGCCGAGTCTCGAATTTGCGACGCACTACGAGCCAACGCCGATTCGTGAAGCCGAAGCGTTGCTCGATGCGATCCCGCAGCCGCTTGAAGCGACGACGTTCGTTGACATCGGATCGGGGATGGGGCGCGTCGTTTTGCTAGCTGCGCGCCGGCCGTTCAAGATGGTCGCGGGCGTCGAGATCTCGGGAGCGCTTCACGAGGTCGCGCGCGAGAACGTTGCGCGATTCGAGCCGGATGCGCTGCGATGCCATGACATCCGCCTGATTCGCGCCGATGCTGCGGAGTACAAATTTCCGCGCGGGAATCTTGCCGTCTACCTCTACAATCCGTTTCGCGCCAACATTCTCGCAAGCGTGCTCGAGCATATGCTCGCGCTGCCGCGTGAAGTTACCTTGCTGTATCACACACCCGTCGAGCGCGAGACGGTCGAAGCAACCGGTGCGTTCGAGCTAGAGCGCGAGCTCAGTTACGCCGCAGTCTTCAGAAGAGCGCGTCCGAAACCTGACCGTTGACCTCATAGTCGCCGAATTCGAGATCGGCGTGGATTCTGAAGCCGCCGGAATCGATGTCGGCGTGCTCGGCCTTGGGTACCGAATAGGTGCCGACGTTCGTGAACTCGATCGTCGCTGCGATCGTTCCGCCATCGCGCATGTACCACGTCGCTTTGACCGGCGCATTTCCGCTTCCGACGTCGGCTTCGAGATGATCGACCTCGCACGAATGATATGGCGTCCCGCGCAAATGGTAGATGCGGCCGGCGCCCGTTCCGTCGACGCCGACGACCTGCATATCGTACGACTCAGGCCACGTTCTCGGCGTCCCGAGTTTTGCAAACGTCTTGCGATAACGTTCCGGAACTCCGTGAACGTCAACGGCGAAACGGTCCGGCCGGCGGAAATATGCCATGCCGTCCATCCCCACGTGAAACGTGAATAGCTTGTGGATCGCAACCGTCGCGTGGAGCGGGACGCTGTACGAGCGTAACGAGGGTTCTTCGGATGCATACTGAGCAAACAGCGGCACGCACTCGATGCTGCTTCGGCCGAGTCCAAGGGTAGCAATAAGGAGTGGCGCGGCCAGCGCGCGGAGCAGGCGCGTTCGCATGTAGTAGGTCCTCGCTCAAAAAAGTACCCAGCGGCGTCACCCTCGGAGCGGGGCCGTTCGGGCAGACTTTTTAGGTTTGAGCGGGCGCGGGGGTTACCAACAATAAGTTGGTCGGAACGAGAACGTCGATTTCGCCGACGTCGATGGTCCCGTCAGTGCGCGCGAAACCGACCGCGAAAACGCGCATTCCGGCCGATAGCGCTTGCGGGCTTGGATCGACGAGCAGGTAACCGCGCGGCCGAAACGCGAGGTTCACGCTCTGGCCGCTCGGCGTTTGGAGAACGGCGCCGGAGCCGCCGACGGATGTGAGCGTGCCTTCGATCGCGGAGCCGGCAGTGATTACCGAGGCGACCGGTGGTGCCGTCGCTGGCGGCATTTGGGCAACGGCGCGACGGCCGGAGAGGCCGAGCGCCCCGGCGAGCAGCGCAAAAGCGAAAATTGCAACGAAAAGCGGACGCATGTTGGATCCTTTCCCACCAAGCGCCCAGCGGAAAACTCTCCAAGGGAGTCGTAGTCTCCAGTTGCGGGTTCTGCTTATTGAGAGTAGGTAGCTTGTGCTTTCAAACTTGATGGGACTGTTCGGTGGCAAGGCCTCGAATCGTCGCGAGCATGAGCGCGTCAAAAAGGGCTACAAAGCCGCCTATAGCCTCGACGGCGAAACGTGGCGGCCCGCGATCGGTGTCGATCTCAGCGATGAGGGCATGTGCATTCTCACGCAAGAGGAGACGGGCGATGTGCAATACAGCGTACGCGCCACCCTCGACACGCGTGTCGTCAACATGCGTTGCATTCCGGTTTGGCACAACAAAGTCAATCACAACGGTAAAGCGGTCGAGTGCTACGGGTTGAAGTTCGTCGGCATCGCGGCTGACGATTGGGACGCTGTTGTGCGCTTCATCTCCGGCGAGGATGTTCAGGAGAAAAACAAAGCACAAGAACAGCTCGAAACCGCCAAGCCCAAGACGGATGACGTCGCGCGGATGCTACCGCAGGCGTTTCAGCACAAGCTCTTCGCCGAGCTCGTCAAGCGCCACCGCCTCGCGCCGCTCGAAGACAAGCCGCATCCGCTGGTTCAATTCGAGTATGGAGGCGTCGCGCCGTGGCGCGGCAAGAACATGCACCGTCTTACGATCCACTCGAAGATAACGGACGGCAAAAAAGAAGAGCGTTTTTCAACGCGCTTCATGTTCGACGAGAACGGCAAAGAAATAATCGTTCTGAACTAGTTCGTTATCGTCACCGGCACCAGCAGCGTAACACCGTCCTGCCCGCCGAACTGAATGACGCACTGTCCGATGACGAGCGGCTCAACTTCCACCGTTGTTGCGTTGCCGTTCGGCGTCGCGCTGAAAATGCTCATGTTACCGTTTGTAATGCACGTCGATTGCGCAGTAACGACCACGGGCGCGACGCTCGCGCTAGGCTGCGACACCGTCACGCCGGGATAGGACGTACCGCCGGACGGATACGCTGATTTACTGATCGTCATCGCGCTCGGATTGGCCAGCATCGCCGTCGAGGTGGCCGTAGGGAACGGCTCCGCGCTGATCGGGGACTTGATTGGCGGAACTTCCGAGCCCGGCACGCACGCGGCGACGAGTACGGTGACTGCTGCTACGGTTAGAACGAAGCTGGCGGACCTGCGCATGACTGCCTCCAATACTACCCGGCGTGCGTGAAATCAACCGTCTGACTCAGACACGCTACGGCCGCTTCCTCTACAATCCGAACGACGTTTACATAGGTAAAGCGCTTGAGGCATATGGCGAAGCTCACGAGTTCGAGCTCGAGCTGTTGCGGCAACTGAGCGCGCCGGGCAGCACGATCTTCGATCTCGGCGCGAACATCGGCGACCACACGATCCCGCTGGCGAAGCACGTAGGTGCGAGCGGTTTCGTGTATGCATTCGAACCGCAACGCCCGATCTTTCAAGTGCTGAACGCGAACGTTGCGCTGAACGACTTGCCGAACGTCGATTGCGTGCACGCGGCGCTCGGGTCGACGCACGGCTCGGTCTTGATTCCGGAGATCGATTATTCCGTCGAAGCAAATTATGGCGGCATCGCAGTTTCCGAATTCAAGGAAGGCCGGCCTGTCGAGCGCATCATGCTCGACGACTATCTCGACGTGCATGCGGCTGATCTCGTAAAAGTTGACGTCGAGGGGATGGAAGCCGAAGTGCTCGAGGGCGGACGCAAATTTCTCGCGCGATTCCGTCCGGTAATGTACGTCGAGAACGATCGCATCGATCGCTCGCATGAGCTCATCGAGTTACTGTACGCGCTCAATTACCGCGCGTTTTGGCATGTGACGCCGCTCTACAATCCCGCGAACTTCAAGCAGAATGCCGAGAATCTGTATCCGAACATCGTCACGACAAACATGCTGTGTATTCCTAAAGAGCTGCCGTTCGAAACGCAAGGACCGAGTTTCAGCGAAGTGCTCGATCCGAGTGAGCACCCATTCAAGGACGGCTAGCGAATCTTATTGACGACGCGCGAGGCGAACCATTGGTGCAGCGCCTCGACCATCACGGGATCGCGCGTCATATAGCGGATCCGTGAACCGTTCGGAAGGTCGTCACAGCGAACGTGCAGCCGTCCCCATTGGTGACGCATCTCGCGCAAGCCCGGAACCAGGTCGCCGTGAGGATTGGTTGGGTCAATGAAATTTCCGTGTTTGAAGGCGTTCGTACGGCGGCGAGCCTCATTGCGAAGCTTTCTCACTGCTGAGAGATCTGAGTCGAGCACGACGTCGTATTCCACCCCGCCGCTCGCCGTCGCCACGAAGGTTTCGCGAACGGCTCCGCTCGTGAAACTGGCATGCTCGGACGCGGCCGCTGCAAGGAGCGGCAAAAGGATCAGCGGGGCCAGTGCCGCGACTGCGGCAAACGTCGGTTTCCTCACGCGTCGTTTTAATAGTATCTACATTAGTAGAAATCGCGTTTCCTGGGTAATTCCCAGGTCGAAAGGAGGCCGGCAAAGACGTGCCGGAACTCGCGCGACTGCATGTTCAGAGGATTAGCTGAGCACACCAAATTTCGTGTACTTGGCATAAGTTTTATCGCAGCCGTGCTCGCCGGCCTGGTGCTGACGACAACGATTCTGCGAATCGATGAACGCGAACGCGAAGCACTCGTCGCGCGCTTCGTGCATCAAGCTGCGACATTGGCTGTTCCGGCGCCGGAGTCACTGTTCAACAAAGACAGGTTGGCGGTGCTGCTGCTCGGCGTCGACTACGACTATACGAAGATCGACATGCCGTCGTCGGCGCACGCGCGTAGCGACACGATCATGGTTGCCGCGCTCGATCTGAAAACGTCGCAGATTCATCTCGTCTCGGTTCCCCGGGACATGGAAGCAACGTTTGACGGTCACGATGACAAGATCAACGCCGCGTATTCGAACGGCGGAATTACCGAAGCCGACAACGTCATCGGATCCTGGCTTGGACTCCCGAAAGTTGCGCCCAACCGCTATTTCGACCGCTATATGGTCCTGCGCATCGCCGCGACCAAAGATTTGGTCGATGCAATCGGCGGCGTTGATGTTGTTCCCGATGAGACGATGAACTACGACGACAGTTGGGGTCATCTGCACATTCATTTCACGGGCGGAAAAGTCTATCACATGAACGGTGAGCAAGCCGTCTCGTACATGCGCTTTCGTCACGACGCGTGCAGCGATCCGTGCCGCATCAAGCGCCAGCAACAAGTCATTCGCGTCGTGCTTGCCAAGCTCGAAAAGGACAAGCTCAACGATGTCTTTCATCTGCGCGATCTCGTCGATGTGACCCGCCGCGACGTCGCGACGAACTTCAAGCCGCAAGAGCTGCTGAGTCTTGCGAACGCCTACTCGAACTTCAATCTCGCGAATCTCAAAACGACGCAAATCCCGTTCACCGGCGATCGCGCCACCGGCTACGCGGGCGACATGTTGATCCCGGATGAGCCTGCCAAAGCCAGGATCGTCGCGAGCCTCTTCGAGCCGCAGTTCGATCCGAGCAAGGTCCGCCTGCGGGTTGAAAACGGCAGCGGCGTCCCCGGTCTCGCCACCAGCCTGGCCTCCGCCCTCCACAAGGAAGGCTTCGCAATTGCCGCGGTCTCTCGCGCCGACAGACCCTCGTACGCCACCACCGTGATCCGCTTGGCGCCCACCGCCCCCCCTGGGATTGACGGCGTCCTGCGGCGCGACATGAACCTGGCGAGCGCCCAGGTCCTGGCCGACGTCTCCGCCGCCCAGCACGACGTCACGATCATTATCGGCAAGGACTACGCTACAGCCGCTCCCAGACAGTGACCCTCCGCACGGCCCCCGATGGGGGAGGGCTCGCCGGGCTCCCGAACGCGTTAGACATCATGGATATCAGTGCAGTTAGTTCGATTGCAGCCAACGGAACGTCGTCCGTCGCGATTCCCGTGCTCAAGGGCGTCGAGAACCTGCAGGCGGCTCAGGTCGATATCCTGATGAAGTCGCTCGGCGTCGGCAACAACGTCAACGCCCTCGCCTAACCGCTAACCAGCGCCGCGAATCCATCGACCGTCATGTCGCGCGTAATGCGCAGACGTGGCATTTCATATGGATTGCGAACGTCTTTCGCCCGCGCCACGTGCTCGGTCCACGCCGAATGGATGCCGATCTCGCGCATCACGTCGAGCGTCGTCTTGTTATACGCGCCGCTCGCATACGCGTAGCTGACCGGACGCACGCCGAGAAAGCGCTCAATGCGCGCGACGCAATCGCCGGCCTCGTGGAGCTGACCATCGCGGTCGAGCGTCGAGAGATCGAGATGATGCATTCCATGCGCGCCGATTTCGCAGCCCGCCGCGCGTAACGCGCGCATCTCGCGCCAACTCAAATGATTGCGGTGTTCGATCGTTCCGGCATTGACGAAGAATGTTGCACGTGCGCCGTAGCGCGCTAAGAGCGGCGCGATCACGGTGGAGCTGTCTTCATATCCGTCATCAAACGTGAGGACGACAGTGCGTGTAGGATGTTCGTCGCGCGAGAGCGCGTCGGCAAGCTCACCGGCCGTAAGCGTCGCGATCTTGTGGCTTGCGAGATAGCGCAGCTGCGCTTCGAATGATCCGGTCGGCAACGTGAGACCGAGTGCGAGCGGACTGCTCGGAATCGTGTTGTTGACGTGATGATACATGAAGACCGGGACGCCGCTCGCTTCTGCACGCACCGCATGCGGTGACGCAGCGATCAGGGTGGAGGCAATCGTTGCCAGCGCGTCTCGGCGCTTCACGGCGTTCCCGGAAGAATAACGGTCGGATTGCGAAAGCCGATGTTTCCGGCCGCGTGTACCGTAGGCGTTCCGAGCGAATTGACGGCGTAGAGCGAGACCAGGTGAATCGGTGGATTCACTAAGCCCGGAATCACGATCGTGCGCCGCTGCCACCCACGCCAGTCGACGCGCTTCGCCAGCGTGAGCGCGGTTCGCTCGCCGAGACCATTGACGAATGCAGCGCGCAATCCGATGCCGCTCGCGTCACCGTTGATTTCAATCGTGAAGCTGAGCGGATCGCCGGGGAGGGCATACGATCCGTTCGCGCTCGCAATGCGTGTGCCGCCGGTGAAATCGTAGTTGAGCGCAATCCCAAGTGGCAAAAAACCCGGCACGGGAACTTCGTGACGCCCCACGCGAACGGTCGTCTTTGCGTTGACGCCGCCAACCGATGCGGTCACGACTGCATCGCGCGGGCCGGCGTGAAAAAGACCGGGCTCGATGAACGTTCCGCCGTCTGCAGTCCAATGAACTGCACCGCTTGTAGCGATCGGACGTCCGGATGCATCGTATGCGTCCGCGGTTAGCTCGATGCTTCCGTTCGGATCCGGATTCGGACGCGCCGGACCAATTGTGAGACGCGCAACGCGGTCGACGACGTCAATCGGAAGCTCGGTGCGCAGCACGCCGCTGCGCACGGGCAGCGTCTCCGAGCGTTCTGCATCGATCGTCAAACTCGGTGCGGGTCCAAGCAGATGTCCGGCTGCATCCGTGATCGCGGCGGTGACGCGCACGCGCGCGCCTCGCACGGCGACGACGCGTGAGGGTTGGAGCGCGAGCCGCGCGGGCGGCCCCTGCGCGGCATCGCTATAAACGAAGAGGCCGTCGGCGATGGGACGTTCGCTGCCGTCCGACGGCATGTTGAGAAGACTCGTCAGGGTTTCGCCGAGACGCCGAGCGACAAGCGTCGATGAACCACCCGAATCAAATGCCATGCCGTCGCTTGCGCCAAGGCCCACCATCAACGCACCGAATTCCGGACGCGTGAGGCCGATCGAAAGCGACGGATCGCGGCCGTCGACGGCAATCAAGTACAACGTTCCGTTCGCGCTGAGCGCTGCACCTGAGACAGGGAAACGGCGATTGCGTTCTTCCGGTGCCGGTGCATTCGGATCGCTGTACGGCTTTCCGTCGACGAGCAATGCGGGTCCGCCGCCGATTGCGGTTGCAATCGTCGCGAGCGGTGGAGCGGTGTCGCCTGCAATCGTGACCGTATCGCCCGGTTGCGGTGGCGGCGTGAGTTTGAGCGCGGCCGGTCCGAGTGCAAGCGTCGGTGTTCCGAGCGGACCGGTCGTCGCGGGATAAACGCCGATCACACGATAGTCCCCGCTGAGTGCATTCGCAGCACCGAGTGCGCCGAGTGAGACGAGCGTGATGTCCTGCGTCGTCGCAGAAAGAGGCCCGAACGCGGCGGTGAGCAACGACGCGCCACCTTGCGGTGGCCATTCGTTCACCGCCGTTAGCGGTATCGTCGTCCCGTTGAACGTCGCCGTGCCTTTGAAGCTGAACGGTTCAAAGTGAACGCTTCCGTCGCGACCGATGTCAAGTGCGACGCGACGGCTCGGCGTGCGCACGAGTGTGCCGTCGCTCACCACAATTCCGAGTGGCTGGTTCGTTTGTCCGATATCGAAATAGTCGCCGTTGATCCCGGCGATTGCGTGCGTGCGCAGCGCCATGGCTGAAACTGTTTCGCCCACTGAGACCAAGCGATCGTTCGCGATGACGTCGGCGAGGCGCACGGTCGAGTCGTGTGTGTCGACCGCAACGACCGAGATGATAAGTGGACCGTTTACCGTCGCGAGCCGATAGTTGGCGCGCGTGACGCCGGGCGCTACGAACTCGCTGAGGACCGATTGCGCGACGATCCGCGGAAACGGCGGTGGCGGCGCGAGCACAGCAGGCAACGTCGCGGCTGCGGCCGGAGCGACAACTGTCGCAAACAGGAACGGCGTCAGGAGACGCATAGTTTGGGTAATGCGTGAAAACACAGTAAGAAACAAATTGCGGGCTGGTGGCGTAAGCGTCGGTTCGTGGCTCGCCTTCGAGAGCCCGCTGTCTGCTGAAATCATGGCCGCCGCCGGATTCGAATGGCTGATGGTCGACACCGAGCACGGTCCGATCGCCGGTAGCGCCGTTATCCATCTCATCAACGCGTGCCGGGCCGCGGGTTGCGTTCCATTCGTACGCGTTACATGGAACGAATCGTCGCTCATTCAGAAGGTGCTCGATATGGGTGCGTACGGTACGCTCGTCCCCGTCGTCAACGACTCGACCCAAGCCAAAGCGGCCGTCGCCGATGCAAAATATCCGCCGCTTGGAAATCGGAGCTGCGGCGGGATTCGCGCACCGATCGCATTCGGAGCGGAGATGCCCGAATATCGTCCGCGTGCGAACGAGGAAACGATGCTGATGGTGCAAATCGAAACGCCCGAAGCCGTCAAGAATGCAGATTCGATCGCAGCGACCGAAGGCGTCGATTTGCTCTTCGTCGGACCGAACGATTTGGCCCTAACAATGGGTGAGCCGGCGCTTATCTGGTCGAAGATGAGCGCGAAGTATAAGGAAGCGATCGCTCTCATACCGCAAATTGCGAAAAAGCACGGCAAATATGCCGGCATTCAGATTCATGACGCCGCGTTTGCGAATGATTGCGTTGCAATGGGCTACACGCTTGTCGGCTATTCGGGCGACAGCGGGATGCTTTTGCGTGCTGCGAAGGGTGCGCGCGCCGAGGTCAAGGCATAGCGCGCATCGTTCTCGAGCTGCACGGTCGCGTCCAGGGAGTCGGCTTTCGTTATACCGTCATTCGTCTCGCCGCGCGATTTCCGGTCGCCGGAACGGTGCGTAATTTGGCGTCGGGCGCGGTCGAAATCGACGTCGAGGGCGATGACGATGCCGTAAACGATTTCATCGACGCGGTCCTGCGCGATCCGCCGAGCGGCGCGCATGTCGATCGCGTCGAGCGCCGCGAAGACCAAGCGCGAGGCATCAGCGGATTTAGCGTTTTGCGGTGAACCTTCGCGGCGGCGTGCTCCTTGGAATGATCGGGATCGTCGCCTTCAGTGGAACGTTTCCGGCCACGAAGCTGGCGATAACCGGCTTCGATCCGTTTGTCGTAACCGCGGGGCGCATCGTCATCGCCGGCACTCTCGGCGGGGTGTTGTTGATCGTCTCTCGCGTCCGCGTTCCCGCCTGGCGAGATCTCGCCGTTCTCGCGGTCACCGGCGCCGGTCTCGCGATAGGGTACCCATGGTTCGTGGCACTCGGTCTCGCGACGGCATCATCCGTTCATGGCGCCGTCGTTGCGGGTTTCGCGCCCTCCGCGACAGCTGCGCTTGCAGTCATTCGGAACCACGAACGTCCACCCGCAATGTTTTGGGTCGGCTGCATCGGCGCGCTCATTGCCGTTACGGCGTATGTCTTCGCATCCGGCGGCGGTTTCGGCGTGGCCGACCTTTATTTCGTAGCCGCCGTCGTCAGCACGAGCATCGCGTATGTCGAAGGTTCGCGCCTTTCGCACACGCTCGGCGCCGACAAAACGCTGTCGTGGGCGCTGCTATTGATGATCCCCGTCGTTATCGTCCCTCTGGGAATCGATCTGATTAAATCACCGCCCCACGACGTGTCACCGGCTGCGTGGGGTGGTTTTGCTTGGGTCTCGCTAATCAGCATGTTTCTCGGTGCAATGGCGTGGTATAGGGGGATGCAGCTGGGAGGTACAGCTCGAATCAGCCAGCTGCTCGTGCTGCAGCCGCTCGTCACGATCGGAATCTCACACGTGATCGTTCGCGAGGCAGTAAGGCCGCGCGATCTCGTCTATGCGCTTGCCGTCATTGCGTGCGTTGCCATCGCCATCCGTTCTCGCGCTCCGGAAGGTTAAAGCGCGGCGCGATTCGGAAGGATCATCCGCGCAAAACGCGGGCGATTAGCTCAGTTGGGAGAGCAGCTCCTTTACACGGAGAAGGTCGGCGGTTCAAGTCCGTCATCGCCCATTGCTATTATCCAAAGGTCTAACTCGGCGCTGGAATGCTGTGACATTGCGAGAGGGTCATCGCGTGGCTCCGCCCGCAGAGAATCGCGTATGAAGCGTCTTACATTTACGTCGATTTTGCTTGCCGCCGTTTCGGCTCCGGCATTTGCGGACGAACTCGACGATATAACGAAGGCCGGCGTAATTCGGATCGCGGTTCCGCAAGACTTTGCGCCGTTCGGTTCCTCGGGCCCCGACATGCAGCCGCAAGGATACGATATCGACACCGCACGTCTGATCGCCAAAGGCTTGGGTGTGAAGCTCGAGCTCGTCCCGGTAACGAGCGCAAACCGGCTACCATACCTACAGACACGCAAAGTCGACCTCATCATTTCAAGTCTCGGCAAGAACGCCGAACGATTGAAAGTCATCGACTTCAGCTCCGCGTACGCGCCATTCTATTCCGGCGTGTTCGGACCGCCGTCGATCACCGTTCATAAAGCTGATGACCTTGCTGGTAAGACGATCGGCGTCACGCGCGGCGCCCTCGAAGATTTGGCCCTGACGAAAATCGCGCCTCCTACCGCCGACATCAAGCGCTTCGAAGACAACAACACGACGATCTCCGCGTTTCTCTCTGGACAAGTGCAGCTGATTGCAACCGGTAACGTCGTCGCCGCGGCAATTCTCGCAAAGAATCCGCCGGTGAAACCCGAGAAGAAATTCATTATCCAAGATTCGCCGTGCTTCATCGGTCTCAACAAAGACGAACCCAAGCTGCTTGAACGCGTGAACGTGATCATTGCGGCGGCGAGGAAGAACGGTTCGCTCGACGCGGTCTCGCGTAAGTGGCTCGGGTTGCCGCTGCCCCCGGATCTTCCAGTGTAGCGCGTTGCGCTACCACTTCGATTTTCTCGCAGTCCTCGAGTACTGGCCGCTCCTCGTTCGCGGAGCGTTGCTTACGCTTGTCCTCACGTTCATTGCGATCGTGTTCGGCACGCTCCTCGGCGTCGCCGGCGCTTACATACGATCGGCGCGCGTTCCGGTCTTGAGCGCCGTTGTCGCGGGCTACGTCGAGCTGATCCGCAACACACCGTTCATCGTGCAGCTCTTCTTCGTGTTCTTCGGACTGCCGTCGCTGGGTCTCAAGATCTCGGCCGTCGAGGCAGCTCTCTTGGCGATGACGCTCAATCTCGGAGCCTACGCTGTTGAGATCGTTCGCGCCGGGATCGAATCGATCGGTCGCGGGCAGCTCGAAGCCGGAGAAGCGCTGGGCATGACGCGTTTCCAGATATTTCTGCACGTCGTCCTGCTTCCGGCCTTGCGAAATGTCTATCCGTCGCTCATCAGTCAGTTCGTAATTCTCATGCTCGGCTCGTCTGTTGCGTCGCAGATTTCTGCAGAAGAGCTTACGTTTGCCGGAAACTTCATACAGTCTCGAGACTTCCGCAGCTTCGAAGTCTATTTCATCATCAGCGCGGTCTATCTTGTCTTTGCTTTCGCGATACGGCGTGCGTTTGGCGTCATCGGCCGCTTCGCGTTCGCCAGGCGCTGAACGCGAATGGATCAGTTCACCGTATGGGACATCGTTCGCAACCTGCTGCTCGCGACGCGCTGGACGATTGTGCTCTCGGTCATCGCCTTCGTCGGCGGCGGCATCGTCGGTTTCGCAATCATGTTGCTTCGTGTCTCCGACCTCAGAGCGCTGCGCGCCCTGAGTATTGCCTACATCGACGTTCTTCAAGGAACGCCGCTCTTGATGCAGCTCTTCCTGTGCTTCTTCGGGATCTCGCTGCTCGGCTTCGAAATCTCACCCCTCGTCGCTGCGTCGATCGCGCTGACGGCGTATAGCAGCGCATATCTTGCCGAGATTTGGCGTGGATGCGTTGACGCGATTCCAAAGGGTCAGCGCGAAGCCGCAGAGAGTCTCGGCTTCCGGTTCATCGACATGCTACGTTACGTCATTTTGCCGCAGGCCATTCGCATCGCCGTCGCGCCCACCGTCGGATTCTCCGTGCAAGTCGTGAAAGGCACTGCGCTCGCATCGATCATCGGCTTTGTCGAGCTCACCAAAGCCGGCACCATCATCACGAACGCGACGTTCAAGCCGTTCCTTGTTTACGGGTTCGTAGCGATCATCTACTTCGCGCTCTGCTACCCACTCTCAGTCTGGAGTCGAGACTTCGAGCGGAGGCTTCGTGCCGCTCATTGAGCTTTCAAACGTGCACAAACGGTTCGCACAAAACGAGGTGCTTCGTGGCATCGATCTGAGCGTGGAAAGCGGTGAGGTGATAGCAATCATAGGCCGTAGCGGTTCGGGAAAATCGACACTGTTGCGATGCATCAACGCGCTCGAGACCTACGATGCGGGTTCGATTCGCGTCGAAGGCCGGCTCGTCGATCGCAGCTCACGCGACGTGCGCGCCGTTCGGCAGACCGTGGGGATGGTATTCCAGTCGTTCAATTTGTTTCCGCACTTGTCGGCGGGCGGCAACGTGATGCTTGCGCCCCGCATCGTTCAAGGTGCGGCACGCGTCGACGCGGAGCGAATCGCGCGTGAGCGCCTTTCCCAGGTCGGCCTCGGCGAAAAATTCGAGAACTTTCCATCGCAGCTTTCAGGGGGACAACAGCAGCGCGTGGCGATTGCACGCGCGCTGGCCACATCGCCTAAAGCGCTGCTATGCGATGAGATCACGTCGGCGCTCGATCCGGAGCTGGTCGGCGAGGTGCTACGCGTCGTCGAGAGCCTCGCCGCCGGCGGAATGACGATGATCCTCGTGACGCACGAGATGAGCTTCGCCCGCAAAGTTTGCGATCGACTCATCTTTATGCACCTGGGAAAAATCCACGAGATCGGCAGACCGGACGACCTATTCGATTTGCCTCAAACTCCGGAGCTCGCGCAATTTCTGCGAGCCATCGTCTAGGTTACGCGTTTGCAAACGAACGACCGGCAACACGACGCTCATCTTGCCACCGGTCGGAGTTTTGGTGCGCGACAAGTTTCCGCAGAGATGCCAGATGACATAAAGTCCGCGCCCGCTTTCCGCATTGAGCGGGGGCTGGGTTGGTCGCGTGACCTTGAAATGAGCCGCGGTATCACACACTTCGAGCGTGACTGCGCCGCGCGGAGTGCTTCGAAGCATGATCTCGATCGGTCCCGGCGCATGCCGGACGACATTTGCCACCAATTCGCCGAAAACAATTTCCGCCGCCTGACAATCGGAGCCGGGCGTGCATCGGGCGCGCAAGAATTTCGTGAACGCCCGTCGTTCCGAAACGGCTTTTGCCGCATCGGCTGCTCTGAAATACCACTCCATTAACGCCCCTAAAGGACGGTGTCCCCTTGGGGGTAGATGGCCGTCGATTAGCATCATACCCAATATGTACGGTTCCGTACAGTCCTGTTTGCGGAAATGCCAAACAAAGGTGGGTCTGAACCGCATCCGAAGGCTGTTAGTGCTCGCCGTGCTTTTTAAGCAAGCTGCGTAGATCGCCTCGGGTAGAACCGGGCAGATCTTCTTGACCGAGCAAGCGCAACTCGCTAATTTCTACCAATTAGCAGAATTGACAGCCAACGGTCACGCCAGCTTCCGGGGAATCGCGTCCCACGGGCAATCTCTTTTTAGATTGCTTGCCAGCGCAGGTTTTGAAAACGTTTCGGTCTGCGTTGCGTCGCACCGACGCTGCGTCGGGCGAAACGCTTTACGCTCCGCAGAAAACGATTCGCGAAGTCTATTTCCCCCTTAATAGCATCGTCTCGGTCGTCTCGGAAATGTCCGACGGCAAAGTCTCCGAGGTCGGAATCATCGGCCGTGAGGGGACGACGGGACTTCCTGTAGCGCTCGGGCAGTCGAGCGCGAATCATCGCTACGTCGTACAGGTTCCGGATTCTGCGCTGGTCATGTCCACCAAAACGTTCCGGACCGCCGTCGAGAAACAGCCGGATTTCGGCGCGTATCTCTTGCGATATGCGCAAGCAACGATCGTCGCTGTTTCGCAATCCGGTGCGTGCAATCGACTCCATCCGGTGAACCAGCGCTGCGCACGATGGCTGCTGATGGCACATGACCGCGTTGACGGTGATGTCATTTCACTGACGCATCACTTCTTGAGTCAGATGCTCGGTGTTCGGCGCGCCGGAGTAACCGTTGCCGCTTCCGCCTTACAGAAAGGCGGTTCGATCTCGTATATGCGTGGGCGTATTGCGGTCAAGGATCGCGAGCGCTTGGAATCAGGAGCCTGTGAGTGCTATGCCGTGGTCGAGCGAGAATGGAAAAAGATAATGGGATATACCGGCAGCAAGACGAGCGAGCGCGGCCTTCGGCGCTAATACGGGAACGGTTATGGGGACCGGGTACTGGAGGGAACATGAAACTACGCATCACGCTCGTTGCACTGATCGCGGCACTCGCGTTACCGGTGGCGGCACTCGCGCAATATTACAAGCCGGCCGGGGCGCAGATATCGGGGACGATCCAACAAGAGCTTCGCTCGAAAACCGCACAAGACGGAGACCGGTTCACGATGGTGACGTCGGGCGGTTCGACGATCTACGGACATCTCTCGCAAGTCGATCGCGCCAACATCGGACGCAAGGCGCATTTGAAGTTGAATTTCGACACGATTCGCTTTCCTGACGGATCGACGGCGCGCATCCACGCGACGGTGGTCGCCGTGCAGCAGCACAAACAAACCAACTACACGCGGGCTGCGGGAACGGCGCTCGGCGGCATGATCGCCGGCAATATCATCGGCAAAGCGCTCGGGGTCGGTATCGGCGGAGCAGTCGGGCTGGTCGGCGGCGGGTTGCTGGCGGCCAACACCGCAAACGACATCGATATTCCAGCCGGGGCATCGGTCACGATTCAACTGACTCGTCCGATAAGTAGCGGACATCCGCAAGCTCGCTAGCTAGGAAACCAAAAGGGCAATAGCCTACCTCGGGGAGATGCGTTCTCCCCGAGCTCTGCTTTTCATATTCGCGCTGACGTTTGCGATCAGCGGCTGCATCGGAGGACACGGCGGTAATCCGAGCGTCTTTCCGCTTGTCACGCCGACGCCGTCGCCGTCTCCCGCGCCCACTGCGACGCCAATACCGGGATTAACGTCGCTAAGTGTGACGAGCGCGTTGATCGGAACGAACGTGAACGAAACGCTCACCGGAGCGAATTTCATGAGCGGTGCGACGATCAACGTCAGCAGCGGCGGAATTACCGCAAGTAACGTGGTGGTGAACAGCGCAACTTCGATCACGGCAGATTTCTTTGTCGATGCGGAAGCCTCGACGGGAACGCACAATGTTACGGTGACGACTGTGGGCGGAACGACAACCGCGCAAACATTCACGGTGACGAACACCGGTGCCGTTGTCGTCACGCTTGGGACTGATACGGTTCCGGGAAATCCCGCGGGCAGCGGCGCAGGCGCTGCCGGCGATTTACGTAATGCGATTTTGAACGCGGCTGCGGGAAGCACGATCG
This sequence comes from Candidatus Baltobacteraceae bacterium, assembly GCA_036489885.1. Classification (NCBI taxonomy): domain Bacteria; kingdom Bacillati; phylum Vulcanimicrobiota; class Vulcanimicrobiia; order Vulcanimicrobiales; family Vulcanimicrobiaceae; species Vulcanimicrobiaceae bacterium. The sequence continues at coordinate 180,478 of DASXEW010000003.1, read as the reverse complement.
TTTTTGATAACACGGCGATGTGCAGCAGCCCGGTGTGCACGATAACGCTCGCCGGTCCGTTGCCGCCGATCATTCAAAATCTCACGATCGACGGCGGTTATTTCGGTCACATAACGATCGACGGTGCGAGCACGTATCGCGCGTTTTGGGTCGACACCGCAAGCGTGACGTTGCAGAATTTGCAAATTCAGAATGCTGCGGCGAACGGTGGCGCAGGCGGAGCAGGCAGCTCCCTCGGTGGCGGCGGTGGCGGCGGAGCCGGCCTCGGCGGTGGATTGTTCGTCAATAAAGCCGGCGCGACGGTCAGCGTCGTGAACGACTACTTCTTGAATTGCAGCGCGGCCGGCGGCACCGGCGGATCGGGATCTCAGGGGACCGGCAATGGCGGCGGTGGGGGCGGCGGCCTCGGCGGCGCCGGTGACAGCATCTCGACCGGCGGAGGCACCGGCGGCGGGGGCATTCTTGGTGCCGGTGCGGCTGGTGGCGTGGTGAACGGCGGCGCCGGCGGCTTCGGCGGTGGTGGCGGCGGCGGCGCATTCGGCGGGGTGGCTGGGCTCGGCGGTGGTGCCTACGCCGGAAACACCGCAGGTGCGTCCGGTTCGACCGGCACTGGTGGCGCGGGCGGCGCCGGTGGCTTTGGCGGTGGCGGAGGGGGCGGCGGCCTCAATCTCGGACCGGGCGCGGCCGGCGGCTTCGGCGGCGGCGGAGGCGGCGGAGGCGACGCGAACGGGGCCGGCGAGACGGGTACGTCCGGGGGAGCGGGCGGTCCCGGTGGCGGCGGCGCCGGTGCCGGTCAGGGTTTAGTTGCTGCAAACGGAACCGCCGGTGCGGGCGGCTCGCTTTCGACGATCCATGGTGGTAACGGCGACAATTCGAATAATGCCGACGGCGGCGGTGGAGCTGCCGCGGGTCCGGCAATCTTCGTGAACAACGGTACGTTAGCGACATCGAATAGTGGCGCGAACGGCTCCGCGACGACGGGGGGCGCGGCCGGCGGCGGCACGGCTACCGCCGGCGGGCACGATGCAACGCCGGTCTACAATAATACGGGCAACGTGAATGGCTCGCCGGTCGCGGGGCCCGTCGCAGGCGCGTTGCCGAATGCGACGCCCGCACCGACAAGTGTCACGCGGAAATCCGCGACGACTTATTTGAAGCGGCGCACGTAGTTCACGCTAAAGCCTTGCTGACCCGCAAGCGGTTGCTGGGCTTGTAACGAGATGTTCGAACCGGGTTGTGCGGCGAGGTAGGCCGGAAAATATCCGAAGCCTTCTTCGCCGTATGTGCTGAAGATCGAGAAACGTACAGAACTATCATTGTTGATGCGCTCGTCGGCGCCGAACGTCGAACGCGACGGGAAGCCGTACGTTGATGCAAAGAAAACCGACATGTTGTTCCCGATGCCTTTTTTGACTTGCGCCGAGAAGCCGCCCTGTCCGGCCAGATCGTAGTTCAATTGAACGTTCTGCAATCCGAGTGCGCTGCCCAAGCTCCCCTGCAGCGGTTCGAGCAAATTACGTGCGAAAAGACCGTTGATGTAGCCTTGTCCCGCACCTTGTAAGAACGATGGCGGTTGCGGACCGTTCGCCGTTTGCAGTCCGTTGATCCCGGCCAGACTCGGCCCGCCGATCATCAGTGCGATGATCTGTGCTTGATCGTACGGCGGGTTCGACGTCAACTTGAGATCCAAATGCGTCGCTGGTCCGCTCACGTGCAGTCGAACGTCGGCTGTGGGCTGCGAGAGCAGAGTGGTAGCCGTCGCATTGACGTTGGGAACAACACCGCTGCCGTTCCATGCAACGACCGCATGCTCGAGATTAAAATCGCGATACATGTTAATCGTGCCGCCGGTCGACGTCATCGAGCCGGTGATCTTCGGATCGGCGAGCGTTCCCGCGAGAGCGATCGAACCCGCCGCCCCGACATCCACGCCCGCGCCTTGCACGCGCACGTCCCCCCCAAGCGCAACCTTCACGTCGAGTCCGAGCGCGGGCGGCTTCGCGGTGCCGGGTTTGGCGAGCGCTTGCGCGATGACCGCAGCGGCCGGAATTCGCGTGTGGGATAAGGCGAGCGTGCCGCTAAGCTGCGGAATGCCGGTTGCGGCTTTGACCGCCGACAGCGTGCCGTCGAGTTGACCGCTGAAGTATTTGGGCAGATTGAAGGCGGCGCGCGTTGCGGACAGCGCAACGTAGTACGTTGCGTCATGCGCTGGATCGCGCAGGTTCGGAACGTTGAAGTTGCCGTGCGCTTCGAGTGCGCCGTTCTTGCCGACGGTGAAGCGCGTGTCGCTCAGCGTCGCACGGGTCCCCGAAAATGCGAGCTTGGCGGTGCCGTGCGTTAGCGGCGTGGATTCGATCGGCGAAGAGTACGAAACGTTGGTGAGACCCAGTGCTCCGCCGAAAAGCGGCGCCACGTTCGTGCCGCTCAACGTCACGTTTCCCGCGAGCATGCCGCCGAGCTTCGTGCCTTTCGGCAGTAGCGGGGCAAACTGCGCGAGATCGATCCCATTGGCCGTGACATGCCCGCTCACCGGCGGATCGATATTTTCGCTGATCGGCAGCTGGGCGGCAAAATCGGCGCTGCCTTTCTGGAACGTTACCGAACCGCTGCGAACGTCAATTGTCTTGCCGTATGCGACGATTTCGGTATGCGCGTGCGGCAGCTCGAAATTGTTGTACGTGAAGCGCGTGAGATCGACGACGTCGTCGAGGCGCGGATCGTTCAACGTGCCGGTCGCATGCAGCGTGGTGCCGGCGGCGCCGTGATACGTAACCTTCTTATGCGTGATCGTCGTGGCCAGCGCGCCGACGTCTGGGCTGGTCGCGTGCAGTGTCATATCGACGGGCGAGTCCTGGTCAAATCCGAACGTGCCGCTTGCGTCCGCAACGAGGTTGGGAATTTCGAGCTGGGAGCTGACGATGCGCCCGCGTCCGTTGCCGGCGGTCGCCGAGACGGTGAATCGTTGTATCGGAATCTGATTTACGATGCCGTTGTGCAAAGTTGCATTCGCGCTCATCGCAACGGTGCGAATCGGTCCCTTTGCGATCGCATCGGCGTCGACGCGACCGAGTATCGGCATGTTGATGCCGGCTGCCGGCAGCCAAGTCTCCAGATCGACGTTGCGAATGCGCGCGTTCGCGTTGACGTATGGGTCGCCGTCGTTGACTTGCGCCGTCGCATTCAGGCTTACGCTGCCGCCTTTGCCGATGACTGTGCCGTTTGCCGCGATTTGGCTTCCCGAGGTGTTCCAACGCGCGTTGGCCGTTCCGAGCGAAAAATGGCGGAAGCGTACGCCGGCCATCGTGAGCCGTCCGCTCGATGCAAGACCGGCGTCCGTTTCGTCAACGTTGGCTTTGAGTGAGCCTTCGCCCGCAAGCGTTTCTGCCACATCGAAGTAATCGTTGAAGTCCGCGAGATTCACGGTACTACTCGACACGCTGAGCGCTCTGTGTGCTGCGCCGACATTGGCGGCGAAGTTCAGTCGCGTCGAACCGACGACGATCTTTCCGCCGCTCGTCACGATATTCGAGACCGTTCCGCTGAAGCGCGTCCGGCCGGAAAACGCAAGCCCGTTGATCGACGCGGCGGGAATCGTCACGTTGCCGGCAATCGACGGATTCTGTCCCGAGCCGCGCACGCGCGCATCGGCGTCGATCGAGCCTTCCGGATACGGCAGATGCAGACCGGCCGCTTTTGTGAGCAGCGCGATGTCGGCTTCGCGCATCTGAGCGTCGACGTCGTAGTTCGGATGCCCGGAGCGCAAACCGGTTACCGTTCCATTTGCGAGGCCGATGCCGCCGCCGAGTGAGACGGCCGATCGCACGATCTGCAAGCGATCGCCGCTGTACGTAAGATCGGCGTGGCCTGAGATTTTTGTGCGATCGACGCGTGCGTCGGCAAGCGTCGAGAGTGACATGGTGCCGCGAACGTAGTCGCCGAGCGCGAGCGCTCGATCGATGTCGACATCGTTGACGTGCGCCGAGCTGACTGCTGCCTCACCACCCAGATATTCGAGACCTTTGCCATGCTGCAGTGCGACGGCGTGCGTGCTCAGTGTGCCGTTGAGCGACGGGAACGGTTTGGAGGCGAGGCCGGGTAACGTCGGATTGATGCCGGGGTGCACGACGAAGTGATGCGCCGCGACGAAAACGGCATTCTCGTTCGATGGACGGTTGAGGGCGACGCGCGCATACAGCATCTCGCCGGAGGGCCCGTCGATCGTAACCGGACCCGCGGTGCCGGCCCCGTTCGGGTCGACGCTTGCAATTGCGGTGAGGCGTTGCGTGCGGTTCGCACCGTCGACGACGCCATCGAATCGCACCGCGCGGTCAACGCCGCTCAGTATGGCGACGCCGCGCAGCGGCATATGCGGCACGACATGCGCAACGTAGGGGAGCTGATCTGAGGAGCCTGCCACGCGCGCGACCAGCTCCGTGCCGATGTGCTTGCCGAACGTCACGCTTCCGCGCGCGCCGACGTCAAGCGGGCCGTAGCGCAAACCCGCATCGATGATGTCGAGTTCGGAGCCTTGGAGTGCGATCAAACCGTGCGCGCGCGTGGCGCTCAGATTCGCATAGTGAATCGCCGGCGACGAGAACGTCGCAAGAACGAGCGGATTTTCGGCGTGCCCTTCGGCCAGCATCGTAAGTGCGAGCTTGCCGCTGATTGGACGGTTCGCGATTTGGGCCGCGACGGTCCGCAAGCGCCCGAGCGGCGCCGCGATCGAGATCCCGAACCGCAACTTCGGATTCGCAAAATCGTAAACGCCGCCGGCGGCAGCCACCGGGATTCCGGCCAGCCTCGCATCCAGGCGCGGCATCGTCATCACATCGTCACCGATCAAGAGATCGCCGTGGGCGTTGCGCAGGGGCTCGCGCAAACTAGCAGCCGAGATGTTTGCGTCTTGGAGAGTCGCGTGACCGGCGACGTGCGCGTGGAACGACCCGTCGCGATCCTGCAGGCTGAACATCCGGAAGTCGATGCCGTGCAGATCGCCGCTCAAGATGCTGACTTGGTGCGTCGGGATCGCGAAATCGAGCAGCTCCGCAACCGGAAGATCGGCAGCAGTCCAGTGCGCAGACTCGAAACCTTCCGGGTCATCGAAGATGGCATAGCCCGAGACGGGGTATCGCCGCCCGCCAACCGCAATCGCGAGACGTGCATTATAGGAAGAGCGGCGATTCGGGGCCAGATCGGCGTCGGCGTTGATTCCGATCAGCTCTTCATGCCGCGCCTTTGGTGCGATGCTGTAGTCGTCGATCATCGCAACCGTGCCGCCTTGCAGTTTGAAGCGCATCCACAGCGGCGGCTGCTGCTTTTGCGGACCGCGCGGCAACGAGATTGGTTTGACGTTGTAGGTTCCGTCGGCGTGATGAATCAGCGTGATGTACGGTCGCTCGATCGTCGCGTTCTCGAGCCCGAACCGTCGCTTGCCGCGAGCAAAGTCCATGAGCGAATAGCGCAGATAGACGCGATCTGCAGTAAGCACGGGCTCGCCCGCAAGATTTTGCACGCGTATGTTCGCGATTTTCGCGTTGCGCAGCCCGATGTCGAAGCGTTCGAAACTGACGCGGTAACCGTACGAACGCACGAATGCTTCGACGACACCCTTGGCAACGGCATCGTGCGCAAAGAAAATTACAGCGACAACGACGACGAGCGCCGCGACGATCCCAGCGAGGATGATCTGAAAACGGCGCATGGTTACTGCGGTTTACCCACTCTTAACGGGCTCGCGCACGTTCGAATGGGACGTTTGTAAGGAGAAGCACGTTATCTCGGAAGAAAGTGTATTCTCGCGTGATCTTGCTTTGGAGAGGCGTCTTCAGCCTCGCCGCCTTCTTCGTTGTCCTGGCAACCGCTGGCTTTCTTGTAAAGCCCGCGATTGCTGATGCGCCCGTGCGCATCATGGCGCTCGGCGATTCCATAACAGCCGGCGTTTCCGCGGGTGGCGGCCCTTCGTCCGAAGGCGGCTATCGAGGCACGCTCGGCACGCTCTTGTCGCACAACGGCATCAATGCGGAATTTGTTGGAACGCGTCACGACTATTCGGCCGCGATCGCGAACCGCGAGCACGACGGGTGGCCCGGCTACGTGTTGCGCTCGTTTCCCGCCGATCCCGGACCGGGGCAGCTCTACGGAGCGCTAACCCGTCGCGCGATGACGCGGGAGAAACCCGATGTCATCTTATTGATGGCGGGCACGAACGATTTGATTCGCCTAACGCATCACGTCCCGGGATACACGATGCCGAACGTGCTCGAATCGATGAATTTATTGCTCGGTGAAATTTTCAGCATCGATCCGCACGTGCGCGTGATCGTCGCGCCGGTTGTTGCGAGTCCAATTGTTTCAACTAGTGATTTGACGGCGTTCAACGATGGTATTAGACCGATCGTCGCATCATACGCAATCCGCGGCGCGCGCATCACGCTTGCGAATGCGATGGCAGACGCCGTACCGCGCGACAGCACGCACTTTCCCGATACCATTCATCCGAGCGGTGGCGACGGATACGGTGACGTCGCGCGCGCATGGCTGGGCGCCCTCGAGCAAGTAAGCGGGCAACAACCCGTTCCGGTCGCCGCCAAGCAGTAGCTCCCAACCTTAGAAAACAGCGTTTCGTGGGAACGACACGCCCGTGCCGGGACCTGGTGAACGATTGCAGATTCTCGACGGGCTGCGCGGCCTCGCAATCGCGCTCGTCGTTTGGTATCACGTGTGGCTGGTATCCGGTCTCTCGGCCGGCGCGATCAACTTCATCGCCGAGGCCGGGTTTCTAGGCGTCGATCTATTCTTTTTCATCAGCGGTTTCTGTTTGTTTTATCCCTATGCCAGGGCCCTGAGCGAAGAAAAGCCGATGCCGACGACGCGCCGATTTTTCTTGCGGCGCGCGGCGAAGATTCTGCCGTCCTATTTGTTCGCTCTGTTCATTTTCACGATCGTCTATCGCGATCGCTTCGCCTCGACGCCCGACGCGCTTGTCGCGCTGCTCAGCCATCTGACGTTCTTGCACACGTTCGATCCCGACACGTTCGGTGCGATCAGCGGTCCGCTGTGGACGATCGGCGTCGAGGTGCAATTCTATTTCCTTTTCCCGCTGATCTGTATTCCGTTCCGAAAGCGGCCGCTCTTGACGTACGGCGTCATGGCGATTGTCGCGGAGTGCTTTCGCGGCGCGTTGACGGCGACGCACATGGACACCACGTTCTGGGCCTTCAATCAATTGCCGGCGTACATCGACATCTTCGGCGCGGGTATGTTCGCTGCGTATGCGTTCGTCGTCGTGCGGCGCGTTGATGCCAAGCTGAATCGCTCGACGCTTACCGCGATCTCCGTCGTACTCGTCGGGATCGCGATCGCCGGGCTCGCCAAGGTCAGCGCGATCGATCAAAGTTCCGGTATCGATGCGACCTACGCGTGGGTTAACGAGCACCGGATCCTGATCGGGCCGCTGTGCATTGCAATCGCGGTGTCGACTGCGTTCTCGGGCAAGATGTGGCGAGCCACGATCGCGACGCCGGTGCTGGTATTTCTCTCGGTGATTTCCTACAACTTATATCTCTGGAACCTCGAGATCGCAGTCTGGCTGCACAATGCGGGGCTCGCGCCGGCGACGGCATTTGTGCTCTCGATCGTCGCGGGGCTCCTCGTCGCAAGCGCCATCACGTATTGGATCGAGCGCCCGATCTTGGTGTATAGTAGCAGCGGAGGGCTGACATGATCGCCGACGCTCGCACGTTCGTACGCCGCACCGTCGTGGAGGACGGAATCGCCGAAATTACGCTGGATCGTCCCGAGAAGCGCAACGCGCTTTCACTCGAGGTGATGCGGACGTTGATCGCCGAGCTCGACGCCATCGGGCGAGACCATTCGATTGCCGCCGTTCTGGTGCGGCACGAAGGGCCGGTGTTTAGCGCCGGTCACGATATTCGCGAGATGATCGGCCGCGACGTCAGCGCCTATCGCGAGATCTTCGACGTGTGCAGCGATCTGATGCAGAAGATCCAGCAGATCCCGCAACCCGTCATCGCGGAAGTTTCCGGGATCGCGACGGCGGCGGGATGTCAGTTCGTCGCCAGCTGCGATTTGGCGATTGCTTCCGACGATTCAAAGTTTGCGACGCCGGGCGTGAAGATCGGACTCTTTTGCACGACGCCGATGGTCGCGCTCACGCGCGCAATCGGACGCAAGCGTGCAATGGAAATGCTCGTCACCGGCGAGTTCGTCGATGCGAAGACGGCTGCTGAGTGGGGCCTCATCAATCGTGCCGTGCCGAAAGATAAGCTTCATGATGAGGCGCTCGCACTCGCGCGCAAAGTTGCCGAGGCCAGCAAGTTCGTGATCGGACTCGGCAAAGCGGCGTTCTACGCGCAGATCGATCTCGATCAACCCAAAGCCTACGCCTACGCGAAAGAAGTCATGAGTATGAATGCGCTCGCCGCCGACGCCCAAGAAGGCATGTGCGCCTTCGTTGAAAAGCGCCCGCCGCAATGGCCGGAGCGCAACGGAGCCTAAGTTCTCGGCGCGGGAATCCAGTTGTAGAGCGCAAGGCCGCCATCGACGACGACGGTCGTGCCGGTAACATACGCGCTAAAACGATCCGACAGTAACGCAACTGCCATTGAAGCGATATCCTCGGGCGTACCGGTGCGGCCGAGTGCGATCATTTTTTCGAGCGCAGCGGTGTCGGCTGCAAATCCGCCGCCCGGAATAGCGCCGGGTGCGATTGCGTTGACGCGAATGCCGTGAGGGCCCAACGCGCGCGCAAGTTCTTTCACGATCATCGTCTCGCCGGCTTTGGCCGCACTGTAGTGCGGGAGATTGCGCGGTGATTCGGCGTGGAGCGACGTCACGAACAACATCTTGCCGCGGATTTGTTCGGTGATCATCTGTTTTGCGATTGCCTGACCGAGCGCGAAACCGGAACGCAAATTGATGTTCACCATCGCGTCCCATTCATCGGAGGTTACGTTCAGCACCGTTTGTGACTCGCGGCGCGGCGGTGAGGCGGAATGGACAAAGATCGAGATTCTTCCGAGCGCGTTCATCGCAGCATCGAATGCGCCACGTGCGCCGGCATCTGTCGACAGATCGGCTTGAATGAACGTCGCCCCGATTTCGGAGGCGACGTTGCCGCCGCGCTCGGCGTCGATGTCGACGACGGCGAGCTGTGCGCCTTCAGCACGAAGCGCACGCGCGATTCCGCGTCCGATTCCGGACGCGACGCCCGTGACGAGTGCGCGCTCTTCAGAGAGCAGCGGGCTCAGATGCCGCGTTCTCGGATGCTGCGGACGGGATGGATCGGTTCTATCGGCTCGATTGCCCCCAACGGTTCGTCAGGAGTACCTCGGCCGTGCCGCGCCGCACGTGCTAGACGATAGCGTTCGATCGCTTCGCGAAGCCCAGGTTTCACGAAATCTTGCTTCTTGACGCGACGCTCGGGACCCCACGGGGCCTCGTTCGTGTCCTCGTCTTTCTGATCGAAGTGCCGCGGTTCCATGACGTACTGACTATACTACCCATCGGGAGAAAAAGTATGAGAGCTCGCCTATTACTCATGGCTTCCTTACTGTTGTTGGCCTCGACGGCAAGCGCCTCGGGGCAGATCGTCAGAGCCGGCGTTTCAGTGCCGAGCAGTTCATCGGCCGGCGGGATAACCGTAATCGGCCGGGCGTCGATTCGATTGCGACCTGACGTGCTTCGGTTCACGGCGCGATTCAGCTTGCGTCCATCCTCAATGGATGCATTGCTCTCGCAGATCGATACCGTTACGCAGGCATTCGCGAAGGCAGGCGTTGATGTGAACACGCTCTCGCGCGACGTCGGACCGATCTATGCGCAAAACCAAGCCATCGAGCTGACGATCAACGGGTCGGCCCGCCCGGCTCCCGCTGCGCAGCTCGCAGCCACGTATCAGAATGTAATGACGTCGGTTGCGAACGTAAGCGGATTGGCGTTTCAGAATTTAAGCGCAAGCTATGCGCTCCAAGACTGCGCTGCTGCGGAAGAACAAGCGCGAGTTGCCGCGATAGCAGATGCGCACCGCCGAGCCCAGGCGATCGCCCACGACGAGGGCGTGGGTCTCGGCGATCTCTTAAGCGCGTCGGAAGCAACATACGGCGCGTGCCCGGTTCAGCAGAACGTTCAGAACGGCGCGCTCGACATGTCCGCGCAACCGATGGTGACGCTCACCACGCAGCTGACGGTGACCTACGCCGTGCGCGCACGCACGTAAGTGTCGACAGTCTAGAGGCGTTATATTGGGCGTTTGCTGGTAAACTGCAATTGCGGAGGTGCCCATGCACTTATCTAGGGGAGCCGGCATATGCATTGTTCTTGCATTGTTGCTGCCCGGATGCGGTGGTAACGCTTCAGGTCCCAAATTATCGATCGGAATGTTGGGCGCGGAGTCGCTCACGCAGGTCGTGTCGGCGAATGGTACGGACGTTCCACTTCCGGCATGTAAGGGGACATCGGGAGCCGTCTCGTTCCCGCAAAGCAATATGCCGGGCAACGTGTCGGTTGTGCTCAATGCGACGTATTGTGTGCCGACGCCGGGAGTCTCCACGTCGGGTTCGTCGACGACGGCTCCGATTGCGTATTGGACGGTCTATTTCATTTCTTCTTCGCAGCAGCCCATAAACGGAACGCTTACGATGAAGGGCGATCTGTTGCTTTCGTATCCGAACGGATCGTCAAGCACATCGTTGCAGATTTACGGTGGAGGCGAGACGTGCGTCAGTTTCGGCGATTGTTCGAACGCGACGATCCAAACAGGGTTCGTAGTCACTTGTCCCGCGAGCGTGCAAAATCAGAGCACAGTTTACAGGTGTCCGCCGTTTTCGATGCTACTCGGCGAAACGTACAGTTTTGCGATTCAGTCTTCGAGCTAGGCCTCGAACTCGAACACGGGCAGATCGCCCTGTCGCGAAAGCGCCGGCACACGCGGAGTAGTTTCACGAAAGTCGATCGGAGCGACGGATTGCGCTTGCCAGCGAGCACGACGGCGCGCAATCTCGGCCAGATCGGCTAGCACGGCCGAAGCCGTAGCGCTGCGGCCCGCACCGTGACCCGAAAATCGCAATGTGCCGGAATGGGTGCCTAGCACGCGCACCACGTTCTCGGGCCCGCGCAAGCGCCCGAACTCGTGATCCTCCGGCACCAGCACCGGCGAAACCATTGCTTCGATGCGCTCGCCGCTGCGCCGAATCAGCGCCAGCGGCACGATTGCCGCGCCAAGCTTGCGCGCATCGGCAAAATGTTCGGTCTTGAGCGTGCGGAGCGACGTGCGCAGAATCTGCGCGTCGTTGATGCGGCAGCGAAATGCGAGCGGTGCGAGGACGGCGAGCTTGCGCGCGGCATCTACACCGTCGAGATCATCGCTGGGATCGATCTCCGCATAACCTGCTTCTTGCGCGCGCCGGATTGCATCTTCGAGCGTACTTCCGTCGCGCATGGCGTTGACGACGAAATTCGACGTACCGTTCAACACGCCGGCGATTTCGATGACATCTTCGGCCGAGAGAATCTCGCTGAGCGTTCGCACGACGGGAATCGCGCCGGCAACCGACGCCTCGTAACGCAGTGCGGCATGATTTTGCTGGGCGATGAGCGACAGCGCCGCGCCGTGCGCTGCGATCAACGCTTTGTTCGAGGTGACGACGTGCTTGCCGGCGCGGAGAGCGGTTTCAACGAACGAGCGCGCCGGTTCGACACCGCCGATTGCTTCCACAACGACGTGCACGTTTTCATCGCCGATCACGTCATTCGGGTCCGTCGTGAGTAACGGGATCACGGCTTCAGGTTGACGCGCCTTGTGCAGATCGCGCACGAGCACGCGGCCAAGCCGAACCGGGACTCCGAGCAGCGTTTCCATCGTTAGGAGTCGTGCAGCTACGCCTCCGCCGACCACGCCGCAACCGAGCAGACCGATCGTCATACCGGCGGTCCGTAAACCGAGATTTGGAACATCCTTGATTTTCTGAGCAGCCAGCATCACGTCAACCCCATAAAACAAAACCGCCTCGCACAGAGGCGAGGCGGCAATTTTTCGGTCTCTCCCGATCTCAGCGTACGCTGAATGCCGCCTCGTCTCGCAGACAAGTCGTAATCATCGACATCGTAATCGCCATCGACATGGAGAGGGTCATGAGTAAGGGTTTTAGCACAGGCGTGCTGCTCTGTCAAACCTTTACGACGGATGCAGGACGAGTTTTTGCACGCGCCAGTTCAGGATCTCGGAGACGTAAAGCTCGTGCTCCGACGCCGCTACCATCTCGTGAATCCAGCCGAACTGTCCGAGCCGCTTTCCGGACTCGCCTAAGACGCCGATCACCTCGCCGTCGAGGGTCATCTTGTAGATCCGCCCCGGATATGAATCTGAAGCGAAGAGATACTGCTTTGGTCCCGGCGAGATCGCGACCGTCCACGGCGCGCCGGGCGAGAACGTCCCGGTCTCGAGCCCTTTGCCCGCCGGGCGGTCGCCGATCGCGACGTACGTGTTCGGGTCGTACGCAACGTCGATATGGATTTGCCGAATGAACTCGCCCTTCGTATTGAAGACTTGAATGCGCCGGTTGGCGCGATCGGCGACGTAGACGCGATTCTGCGCATCGACGGCGATGCTATGCGGTGTGCTGAATTGGCTTGGCCCGGTTCCCGGCGTGCCCCACGACGCGAGCCACTTCCCGTTCTTGTCGACCTTCGCAACGCGCGAGTTGATGTAGCCGTCGCTGATGTATGCGTTGTCGTCGGAATCCCATGCAACGTCGGTAACTTGGCGAAAGCGTCCGTTCTCGGCCGGCAAGGGCGGATTCGGATGCTTGAGCGGACCGGTGCCTTCGTCCGAGGCTTCCAACTTGCGTCCGAACACCATGTCGACGCGTCCGTCGGGTTTGAACTTGATCACCATGTCGGAGCCTTTATCCGTGCACCAAATATTGTCGTAGCGATCGACTTTTACGGTGTGGGCGAATGACCACGCATATAAGTTATGGCCGATCTCGCGGATGAATTTTCCGTCCGATCCGAATTCCAGCAGCTGCGAAGCGGTCGCGGCATAGGCTGGTCCCGTCGAGTTTCCACGTGAGAAGACGAAGATGTGTCCTTTGGAGTTCAGCGCGACGCCAGGGCATTCGCCCAAATACAAATCGTCGGGTAACGTCAACAAATTCGGAACCGATTCGTAACGAATCGTCGGCACTTTGCGCAAGAGCGGCATGGGAGCGCTCTGCGCGAGCGCAGCCTGCCCCGCAGCGACAAGGTGGCCGCAGCAGCCCATTGCGGCGGCTCCAAACATGAACGAACGCCTTGATGTCATAAACCCCTCCTCATGTTTGCAGCCTTCTATACTAAGAACGGCCCAGCCCGTGAGGTCTTTCAGCTCGGCGAGGTCGCAACTCCCGAACCCGGACCCGGCGAAGTGCGCGTACGCCTCCGCACCTCGGGCGTCAATCCATCGGATTGGAAGGCGCGCGGCGGATCGCGCCCCATGGTGGCACCGCTCGTCATCCCGCACAGCGACGGCGCCGGCGAGATCGAGAAGCTTGGAGCCGGCGTCGATCGCCCAATCGGCGAGCGCGTCTGGATTTGGAACGGACAATGGAAGCGCGCCTTCGGCACAGCCGCGGAGTACATCGTCGTCCCGAGCGCGCAGGCTCCGCGACTTCCGGACGCCGCGACGTATGACGCCGGCGCATGTCTTGGAATTCCGGTGTTCACTGCGCTTGCGGCGATTCGGCTCGCGCGCGTCGAGCGCGGAACGAACGTGCTCGTCGTCGGCGGCGCGGGATCGGTCGCGCACTACGCGATTCAATTTGCCAAGATGCGAGGCGCGCATGTGATCACGACGGTTAGCGGCGATGTAAAAGCGGCGCATGCGCGCGCCGCCGGCGCGGATGAAATCGTGAACTACCGCAGCGAGGACGTCGGTGCACGCATCAAGGCGCTCACCGGCGGCAAAGGTGTTGGTGCCGTGATCGAAATGGACCTCAACAACGACGCAAAACTCTATCCGTCGATTCTTGCGTCACATGCTGCGATTGCCGTCTACGGAATGTCGAGCGGTGAAAGCACGATTCCCAGCAGCTGGATGATGCAGAACACGACCGATCTGCGGCTCTTTCTCATATATGAGATTCCTCAGGAGGATCGCGTCTCGGGGATTGCTGAGATTAACGAATTGCTGGAAGGCAATCGACTGATTCACACAATTGCGCGCCGCATGCCGCTCAAAGAAATCGCCGAAGCGCACGAAATCGTAGAACGCGGCGAACTAATCGGCAACGTGGTCTTAGAGACCTAGGTCACGTCTCGCCGTAAATCTTGGGTTAACCCCTAGCGAGGGAGCACCTTAGCAAGCTAGAATCTCGGCAGTCCCAGCAACCGTGGGCGTGCTGGTTAACGAAACGTGAAGACGTCGCCCACACCCGGTAGCGCAGCAATGTGCTACGCGACGGCAGTGAGAGCCCGCTGCAACAGCGGGCTTTTCTGTTTTGTCCACAGTTTAGGGTCTTGTATCCACAGGGCTCTCGCGAAGCTTTCTTCGGGAAGCCGCGAAGGAGGGTGCCCGTGAGTCGTTATCGCCAGGCCCTCGTCGCCGTGCTGGGTCTAGCGCTCCTCGCGAGCCTGTATGTGACGGCGATCCGCTATTCCAAAGAGCGGCAGAGCAAGCATGTCGAGATCAGCATGGATTGGACCGATTTCGATGCGCTCGCGCGCTCGTACGGATATAACGAAGAGCAGTTCCTAATAGAGCTGCGACGCGCCGGCCTCACGTCGATTGCGATCGGCGAGGAGCTGGGAGGCACGGTCGGGACCATCACGCCCAATGCCGCTGCTTTCACCGGCGCAGCTCTGATCAATCAAGCTCGTGTGACGCCGCTCGCAAACCCAACCCTTGCCAAGCTTATTCGCACGGGCAAAATCGACCCGAATTTTGAGTACCTCGTCGTCTTTAAGGACGCGACATACCGCCGCTATATACGTGATTTGCCGATTCGTTTTGGCGCGCCGGCTATTCGCATCTTGAGTCGTACGAATCCCTACGTCATCGCGATCCGCACGCAATCGGATTTCTTCAACGGCATGGGGCTCGGCATTCCGGAAGATCAATTTGCGCTGGCGCGCAAACTGCATCTTCTCGTCGATCCGCGCGTGCAGAACGACGAGCGTTACGGCGCGCCGCAAATCAACGCGCTCTTCGACTCGTTCAACCGTGGCGCAAAGCTCGGAACCGTCATTTTCATGGGACTCGCAAACGAAGTCGTCGGGTACCCCAATCACTTGCACGATACGGCCGACGCTTTTAAGCGTTCGCAGCTTCCATTCGGCGCGATCGAATGGTACGACAAAGCGCAGGATCAACGCGGAACGGAAGCCCTCGGCACGCTCCTCTCCGGGCGCGTGACGCGCGTGCAAGCGATCTCTAAGACCGAGCTCGACAAGTTAAGCCCGCAAACCGAGATCGCGCGATATATCCTCGGCGTGCGCGAGCGCAACATTCGCGTCGTCTACCTGCGTCCGTACGCGCATCTGTGGGAGAAGCGCTCGATCGAAGCGACCAACGTTGCGATCGTTCGCGGGATTGCGACGGGTTTGCGTTCACGCGGTTTCCCACTCGGGCGCGCGACGCCGGTGCCGCCATTCCGCATCAATCCGATCGTCGTAATCGCCGTCTCGCTCGCGGTACCCGCGGTCTTTCTCTTGATGCTCGAAGCATTCGGGATTGCCGACATGCGTTTGGCCCTTGCGCTCTTCGCACTCGACGTGATCGTCGTTGCCCTCAGCTTCGCGGGGCACCACGATATGGCGGTGCGCAAACTCGACGGGCTTGCTGCGGCACTGCTCTTCCCGGTTGCCGCGGCAATTGCGATTGCGCCGGTATTCCGTGGGGACAGTCGTGGGAATCCGTACATCGCGGGGGCGCGTGCGCTCGCGATCGCCATCGGAGTCGCACTTGCGGGAGCGCTCGTCGTCATTGGTTTGCTCAGCACACCCCTGACGATGGAGGAGATCGATCGCTTCTTCGGCGTGAAGACCGTGCTGGTCGTCCCGCCGCTTGCGATTCTCGTCCTGTACTGGACGACGCCGATCTTCGGCGGACGCCTTACGAACGTGCGCGAGTCGCTCAACTCGCCCGTGCGGATCATCCAGTTAGCCGTTCTGGGGATCCTCGCGGTCGCGGGTTTTTTCGTTATCATCCGCAGCGGCAATCAGCCCGACGTCACGCCGAGCACGCTCGAGCTGCTGCTTCGCTCGAAATTAACAGCGCTGCTTTCGGTGCGTCCCCGCTTCAAAGAGTTCGTCGCCGGTTGGCCGTTTTTGATGTTGCTGTCGACACTTATCCCAGCCGATCGTCGCGCGTGGGGTTGGTTTTTCGCACTGGCGGTTGGTGTCGGGCTGTCCGACGTGCTCGACACATTCTCGCATCTGCATACACCTTTGACTGTTTCGTTCATCCGCGTGATACTCGGCGCAATTCTCGGCGCGATCATCGGTGCGGTTGCGATCTTCGTCTATCGTTTATTTCGCAAGGAGGGCCGTAGTACAATAGCCGCGTGAAAACGCTGCGATTTTTCCTCGCCTGTCTTTTGCTATGTCCGGTGATGCCCGTCACCGCGCAAGAGACGATGGATGAAACGACCCTCCGCCAGCACATGATCATGGCCGAGGGTAAACCGCCCGATTCGTATTTTGAAGAAGACCGAACGACGTCCACGATTGGAGACGTAGCGCAGGTTGAGTTTCACCGCGGCATCGACTACCGCGTGATCTTCAATGACCGGCTCTTCCACGATGAAGTCGGACGATTCGAAGGGCACATTTGGGATCAAGATGCGAACGGCCTGACGACTATTCACGACCTGCCGGCCGGCAACGAGCGTCCGATGCCCACCAAGGTCACGGTTACGCGCGTAACCCAGCCACTCAACGCGTGGAAAGAAACCCAGCTGAATCCGGTGGGATTCGGTCGCATACGTTACGTCGATCCCGTGAACTTCCATGTCGTGCGTCTCGAATCGCTGACGCGCTACGGAACGATTACGAGTGACTACGACGACTTTCGAACGGTGAACGGATTTACACAGCCATATCACTGGAAGACGGACAACCAGGTAAGTAAGACACAAAGCGAAGGCAACGTCGTCGCGTTTGATGTTCGTCCCGTCACTGACGGAGATCTCGCGATACCACCGAGCAGACCGTTTGTTTCCTTCCCGTCGGATCGCGCGTCGGTAGAGCTGCCGACGACATTTCTTTATGACACGATCATCGTCCGGGTAATGGTCGGCGACCGCGGACTCGACCTTGCTCTCGACAGCGGCGCTAGTGGTATTGCCATCGATGGCCAGGTGGTGAAAGAGCTCGGCCTAAGAACCTCGCCAAGCCACTCAGCCGTCACCGCCGGTAGGT
Organism: Candidatus Baltobacteraceae bacterium; assembly: GCA_036489885.1. Classification (NCBI taxonomy): domain Bacteria; kingdom Bacillati; phylum Vulcanimicrobiota; class Vulcanimicrobiia; order Vulcanimicrobiales; family Vulcanimicrobiaceae; species Vulcanimicrobiaceae bacterium. Next base: position 163,063 of record DASXEW010000003.1, on the reverse strand, counting down.
ACGAAACTCGACAGGCAATTATTCCCGAGATGCGTGTCGGTGACCTGACGATGCACAATGTGGCCGTGAACACGATCCCTTTTGCGTTCGATTATGGTCCGTACACTAACCAAAGAACTACAGCAGTCGGGCTTCTCGGCTATGATTTCCTTCGAAGCGTGGGACTGACGATCGACTACGCCCACCGGCACGTTACGGCATTTCCAGCGGGGAGCTACCAGCCACCGGTCATGACGCCGGATTCGGACATCTTGCCGATCCGTCTAGGCGATCACGTTCCGGAGATCTCGGCGACGATCAACGGCGCATCCGCCGAGCACGTTGTCGTCGACACCGGCGGAGGAACTAGCCTGATCCTTTTCGATTATTTCACCGCGCGATATCCGGAAGCAATCTCCCCGAAGGTCACGACGTTCTTAGGCAACATGCCTGGGCCGATGTCGGGCATCGGTGGACCTTTCGAGAGCAAACCTGTCAGGCTTATGCGAGTCGGTATCGGCAAGTATAACATTCCGAATGCTGTCGCATTTCAAGTCGTATCGTTGCGACGATTCCAGTTCAACCTCGATGCTCTCGTTGGATATGAGTTCCTGAAGCATTTCACGGTCGGATTCGACTACGCCGCCGGAAAGATGTATTTGGTTCGCAACGAAGGCGAGTAGCCATGGCACCGTCATCAAGAGTCGCGAAATTTCTATTGCTCTGCATGACGTTGTCGATGATGAACCCGGTCGCTGCTCAACAGATGGATGCGGCATCGCTTCAGCAGCGGATGATCGAAGCGCAGGGGAAACCCCCCGATCAGTATCGCGAAGAGATCATAACGAGCTCGTCGCTCGAGGGCACCTATCTGCGCCGCGAGTATCATCGCGGGCTTGACTATCGTATCGTCTACGGTACGGGCGCGTATCAGCACCAAGCCGGCCGTGTCGAAGGGCGCGAATGGGATCAAGACGCGAACGGCATCACGACGGTTCACGATTCGACACCGAGCCAAGAGCGTGTCGAGCCGCGACGAGTAACGGTCACGCGCGTCAACCAACCCGTTTCCGCATGGCGTATTACGGATCAGGACGTGCACGGTTATGGAACGATCCGATATCTTGACCCCAGCAACTATCATCTCGTGCGGGTCGAGAACCTAACGCCAACCGGAACGATCACGACGGTCTACGATGAGTTTCGCGCGGACGGCGGCTATACGACCGCCCATCACATGGTGACCGACGACGCGACAACCGGCGCGCACATCGACGCGAACGTGATCACGTTTACGTCGACCACGATCAGCGACGCCGATCTCGCGATGCCGCCGAGCCGGAAATTCATCGAGTTTCCGGCGGGCAGCGGAGCGGTCACATTGCCCACGGATACCAATCCCCCGCATGTTACCGTGCGTGTGACGATCGGAGACCGAACTTTCAACTTCTTGCTCGATACGTCGTCGCAGGGAATAACGCTCGATGCCAACGTTGCGCGCCAAATCGGTCTGATCAACACAACGCAAACGCTGCTTGCGAATGCACGGCGCACCGGCGTCCAGGCAACGATTCCTGAAATGCGCGTAGGCGCGCTGAGGATGCACAACGTCGTCGTTTCGCTCGGACCCGTAAGTGCGGATCAGCAGATCGCTTCACAAGCTGTTGGAGCGCTTGGGTACGATTTCTTTCGGAGTGCGACCGTCACGTTTGACCACTCGAAGAGGCGCGTGACCGCTGTCCCCTCGGATCAGTTCGTTGCTCCGGTGATGACTCCGGATTCAGATATTCTTCGCGTGCGCGTGATCGATCACCAACCGACAGTCTCCGCGAAGATCAACGGAGCTCCGGCTGAACGCATTGTGCTGGATACCGGCGCGGGAGCGGACATGATTCTCTTCGGATACTTCGTCCGGCGGTATCCGGAGATATTCACGAGCAAGCTCGCGAACCCGCAAGACCCGACGCTTTACGGCGGCGCAAAAGAGCCGGATGCAAAAGGCTATCGAATGCAAGAAGTCGACATTGGCCGTTACAATTTCAAGCCGTTCGACGTGATCACGATCGATCAATTGAAGAACTACTCGCCCGAAACCGACGGGTTGATGGGGCCGGGCATGCTAGATCACTTCGCTGCGAGCCTCGATCTGCTGGGCGGCAAGTTGTACCTCTTGTACACGGGCTAGGCGACGATTCTGCGCCTGCTGCTCTCCGGTTATTATGGCTTCGGAAATCTCGGCGACGAGGCGCTGCTCGAGCTAACGATCCGCGAGCTGCGCCGCCGGCACCCCCAGCTCGCAATCGACGTACTCTCGCACGAGCCCGAAGCGACGAGCCGTCGCTACGGCGTCGAGTCGACCCCGCGAGCCGATCTTGGCGCAGTGCGCGCTGCGATCGGACGGGCCGACCTCGTGCTTTCCGGGGGAGGCGGCCTTTTGCAGAACGCAACCAGCACGCGGAGTCTCCTTTACTACACCGGCGTCATTCGCGCGGCGATCCGAGCCCAAAAGCCCGCGATGATCTTTGCGCAATCGATCGGCCCGCTCGATGCGGTTGGGCGGTTCATGGTTCGCGAGATGTGTCGCGGACTGCGGCGAGCCACGGTCCGGGACGAAACCTCGCGCGCGCTGCTCGAGCGCATTCTCCCAAAGGTGCTCGTCGAGCGGACGGCTGATCCCGTCTGGATGCTGGAGCGCAGCGATGCGGACTTCGATTTAGAAGCCGAGGGTCTCGGCGCGGATAGCGATCCGCTCGCGATCGTGTGCGTCCGCAAGATTCCGGCCTTCGAGCGGGGCGTGCGCGCGATGGCCGCTGCAGTCGATCAACTCTCGGCGCGCGGGGCCAAGGTCGCGTTTCTTCCTTTAGGTGGCCCGGACGATGCCGAGGCATCCACCACCGTGATCCGGGCATGCTCGAGTGCGCCCGTGCTCTTGCCGGCCTTCGAGCTGGAAAAAGCAGCGCACGTAATCGGGCGCGCGCAAGCAGTGATCGGGATGCGCTTGCACGCCGTCATCATCGCGGCGCGGCTAGGTGTTCCGTTTCTGGCGATCCCGTACGATCCCAAAGTTTCGTCGCTGTGCGCCCAGCTTGCTTGGCCGCTTCCGCCGTTGTGGGAGCCCAACAAACGCGGGAGCGGGACGGACCTGGACAACGTGCGCGCGCTGGTCGATCGTTTGTGGGACGAGCGAGAAAGCTTACGCGTGCAACTTGCATCACAACTTGACAAAATGCGCGCACTTGCGCAGCGGAACTTCGACGTGGTAGACGAACTCCTGGCCTAGATGGTCGGGACGTATTCGCTCGGCAGAATCTTTCGCATCCGGGTGGGCTTTCATATCTCCTGGATTGCGTTATTTCTGTTTGTGGTTTGGGCGATTGCGAGCTCGCTTTCGGAATTACACCAGGCGCTTGCGTTCGGACTCGCTTTCGTATGCGCGCTCTTGCTCTTTACGAGCGTCATCGTGCACGAGTTTGCGCACGCGCTTGTAGCACGCCGCTTCGACGTACAGACGCGCGGCATCACGCTCTTCATTTTCGGCGGCGTTGCGACGCTCGAGAGCGAGCCGCCGACAGCGCGCGCCGAAGCCGCAATCGCAATTGCAGGGCCGCTCACGAGCGGACTTGTTGCGCTCGCGTGTTACGGCATCACCTGTCTCATCGATCGTATCGGCCACGGACCGATCGCTGCCGGCGTTAGCGTGACCTTCGCTTACATCGCAGTTGCGAACGCCGTGCTTGCCGTCTTCAATCTCGTTCCCGCATTCCCAATGGACGGCGGCCGCATCTTGCGTGCGCTCATCTGGATGCGCACGCGCGACCAACGCGCTGCGACAATTGCCGCAGCGCTCGTCGGAGTGACGCTCGCGTTGTGCATCGGCGTCGCGTCGCTCGTCATGCTCGGCTCGACGCATTCATGGCCGTACGCGTGGTACGCGGCGCTTGCGGGATTCATCGCCTGGAGTGGGTGGACACATCTGAGGGCAGCGCGAACCACTGGCGGATGACCGGCGAGACCCGAGACTACCGAAACACCCTCAAACTTCCCAAAACCGCGTTCCCGATGAAGGCCGAGCTTACAAAGCGCGAGCCCGCCCGGGTCCAGTGGTGGGCCGAGCAGCGCACGTATGAAAAGCGGCTGGAACGCAATAAGAGCGCGCAGCCCTGGATTTTGCATGACGGTCCGCCGTACGCGAACGGCAACTTGCACATGGGACACTTCCTGAATCGCTTCCTTAAAGACGCGTTCACGAAGATTCATCTGCTCGACGGTGCGTGGTCGTGTTTCGTGCCGGGTTGGGACATGCACGGGTTGCCGATCGAGCTTGAAACGCTCAAGCATCTGGGGCTCGATTATCACAAGGTCGATCCGATCGAGCTGCGCGCGAAGTGCAAAGAGCGCGCCTTGCACTGGCTCAACATTCAACGCGACACGATTTTGCGCATGGGTTGTTTCGCCGGGCTCTACGACGATCCGTATCGTACGATCGATCCGTCGTTCGAACGCGCGATCGCAAACACACTTGCGGATCTTGCCGAACGCGGCTTGATCTACAAGGGCCTGCGCTCGACGCTTTGGTGCATTCACGATGAAACGGCGCTCGCGGAAGCTGAAATCGAATACGAAGACCACGTCTCGCCATCCGTCTACGTCCGCTTCACCGCATCGCCCGCGCAAAAAGCCGACATCGTTGCGCGCTTCGATGACCCTGCCTTGTCATCCCGAGCGAAGTCGAGGGACGGCGAAAATCTTTCCGTCGTGATTTGGACGACGACGCCGTGGACGCTTCCGGCAAACTTGATGATCGCGCTCGACCCCAAGGCGCCGTACGGCATCTACGAAGCGGACGGCGAATTGTTGCTCGTCGCGCAAGCGCTCTCGGAGCACGTTGCGCAAAAGCTTGGCAAGCCGATGAAGCTCGTGGCCACGGCGACAGGCGAGAAACTGGATCGCGCCGCTGTGCGCCATCCGTTCTTGGACCGCGATTCACTGATCGGCATCGCCAACCACGTCGAGCTCGACACCGGTACCGGTGCCGTGCACACGGCGCCCGGACACGGTGCCGAAGACTTTGAGCTCGGCGTCGCCTATGGATTTGAGCCGCTCAATCCCGTCGATGCGTCCGGACACTACACCGCCGACGGCGCGCCGTACACCGGCATGGAGATCTTCGATGCGAACGCGGTGATCATCGACGATCTGCGCAAGAGCGGCAAGCTGGTCGCGTACGAAGATTATAAGCATTCGTATCCGCACTGCTGGCGTTGCCACAATCCCGTCATCTTCCGTGCGACGGCGCAGTGGTTCATCGGAATGGATCGTAAAGATCTGCGTCAGCGTATCCTCAGCGTGATCCCATCCGTCGAGTGGATCCCGGATTGGGGCGAGCAGCGCATGGAACAAATGATCGAGCTGCATCCCGAATGGTGTCTCTCACGCCAACGCACGTGGGGCACTCCGATTCCGGCGATCGATTGCGCGAGCTGCAACGAATCGATTCTCGACCCGGCAGTCGCGCGAATCGCCGCGGAACGTTTCGGCAAAGACGGGAGCGATGTGTGGTGGACGTTGCCGGTCGAGGAATTCTTGCCCGACGGCTTCCGCTGCACGAAATGCAACGGCACCAGCTTCCGTAAGGAATTCAATATCGTCGACATCTGGTTTGAATCCGGTGTTACGTGGCGCGGCGTGCTGTGGGAACGCAAGATGCCCTTCCCCGCGGATCTGTATCTCGAAGGCGGCGATCAATATCGCGGCTGGTTCCGAAGCAACTTGATCACGTCGGTCGCCGTAACGGATGGACCGCCCTATAAAGGCGTGCTCTCCTACGGATGGGTGAACGACGCCGAAGGTCGCGCGATGTCGAAATCGATCGGCAACTACATCGGCGCGCTTGACGGCATGGAGACCTATGGCGCCGACGTCTTGCGTCTGTGGGCGGCATCCGTCGAGTGGAGTGCGGACGTTCGTTTGGGTAAGACGATGCTCGAAAATGTCGGGAACGTCTACCGCAATCTGCGTTTACGGTTGCGGTATTTGCTTTCCGCCGTCGATGACTTGCCGGTCGCGCGGATCATTCCGCGCGAGAAGATGGAACCACTCGACCAGATTGCCCTCGCGCGCGTCGACGAGCTTGCGAAGCAAGTACGCGAGGACTATCTCGCATTTCGCTTGCACGACGCATACCTAGCGCTGGTGAAATTCGATCAAGAGTTTTCGGCGTTTTACGTCGACGCGGTCAAAGACCGGCTCTACACGAGCGCGCCGGACTCAGATCGCCGGCGCAGCGTGCAGAGTGCCTCGCTCGAGCTGCTCAAAACGTTGTGCGTGTTGCTCGCGCCGATTCTGTCATTCACGACGGAAGAAGCCTGGCAGTTCTTGCCCGAGCAGTTGCGCGCCGAGTACGAAAGCGTTTTCGATCTGACGTTCCCGTGGATCGAGCACGTCGATGAACCGAAGCTCGAGTTATGGAATGAGCTGCGCGCGCTGCGTGCGCGCATCGCCGCAAACGAAGGTTTGCGCGATTACCAGTTGATGGCGCACGTCACCGCACCGCACGAACGCTACGGTCGCTACGCGGCGCTTGGGGACAATCTGCGCGAAGCCTTGATCGTTTCCGACGTCGAGCTCAAAGAAGTTTCAAACACGACACCCGAGATCACGCTTGCGAAAGCGTCGGGTGACAAATGCGTGCGCTGCTGGAAGTATCTGCCGCTCGGAACCGATTCCGAACATCCGCAGCTCTGCGCAAGCTGCGCGGAAATCGTCCGTGAGCTCGACGAGTCCGTTTCCACGCACGCCTAAGAAAAGGAAGAAGCCGGAAGTGGTCGCTACTTCCGGCTTCTTTTTTTCCTCGTTCGGGTCGGCGTTGTTGGACCTCGGCCGGCGGCCAACGAGGATCAGCCCACACCACACGGGCAGTGAGGTTACGCGCTAAGCGCGTCGGTAAAATCTGTCCAATAAGCACTCTTACGATGATCGCGGCACGGCTGCCAGAGATACGAGAGATCCGCCTGGATCGCGAGGCATCCGCAGCGCCAGGAGAGACACGTTGACTCGTCGCGCACTTCGTTGTCTTCCGCTGTTCCGATTAGTGAGAGCAGCGCGGGCTTGGAGATAGCGATCGTCGTCATGCCGCGGCCCACTCGGGCATCTCGATCGTCGCCGTCAGGCGCGCATCGAGACGCAACTTCGGAAGCGGACGGAGCGTGTCGTCTTGCGCTTCGAGCGCGAGCGCGCACTTCCACGGCTCGTCTTCCGAAAGGACAAACGGAAGGTGCGGGTTGCTCGCCAGATCGTAGCTGAGCAAATTGACACCGCTCGGGAGAAAATCGACGATTGAAAGCGCGAACTCCATTCGGAGCTGCTCTTCCCGGGTCGGGAGCGAGCGCAAATGGGCTGGATTCAGCCGAATGCGGGCGTCCTGGACGATTTTTGCGATTTCGGTATCGAGTGTATGCATGGTCCGTTTCCTTACTTGCGAGGAGGGGACGATTACATCGTACCGGTCGCTAAGGGGCCGTGCCCACGCAGAACTATGGGGTCTGAGCCCCGAAGCCCGTTAAATCAGGGTTTTTTTAAAACAAGGCAAGCAAGCGTTCGGGCTTCCCCGACGCTTCACGAACGGAATTCTCTGGTTGGCGAGAGGCTGCGGAGTGTCCACAGCCCTCGCCATCCAGTTGTTTAGGCCGTAGCCGCCAGGCTGCGATCTCTTGCGAGAACCGCGTCCGCGACGTGGTGCCGAGCGCGTAATAGGAACCCGACCACGTTTGAGAGGTCGTTCCGGCCATAGCGCTTTGCCCACACCTTCGCGTAAGCGTTGCAGCCGGCATAGATGAGATTGCAGACATCCTGCGAGTCCATGGTGCGCGCTGTGCTTGTGGCCCAGCGGGCTAGAAGCGTCGGATCGCCTGCGACCACCGCACGATCGATCTGTTCGAGTGCGCTCGGAATCCGAGGCGCGAGCAAGTCAGGATCGCTGGTCGTGCAGCTGCCGATGAGGCTGAGTGTTTCTCGAATTTCCGGGCTAGGAAGCTGCGCCATTCGACTCATGAAAGGCCGACAGGCATTACGTCCATGATGTGGCTGATAGACTGAATGATCGAAAGCATGATGTGAACGACACCGAGTAAAAGCATGAGGTCCTCTCCATCAAAAGGATGAGTGATCTGCCGGCAGTCTAGCGCCTCGCTAAGCGCGCCGCGCCTCCAGTTTTGGGAGGGGGCAGCCCGGATTCGCTGATGGCCTGAATCTGCGGCGCAAATGAGAATATAGCAAGATTACGCTCGCTTGTGTTGCTCCCAAACTTTGGGCCGGCTACTTGCCGGGGAGCCCCAGCGTGTGCTATGCCCTATTGCAAGGTGGCAGGACCCTCTTCAGACGGGAAGGGGCGCTTTTGCTGTCCCTCTGTAAGGCGAAGCAAGTGGACGAGCCCGAAAGCGAAAAGTTATTTAAGGACGCTACGGATGCACTGGCGTGGATCCGTGAGTATGGGTTAGACGCGTGCGAAAAGGACGACCGCGCGGACGTTGAGCGCGCCCTTTCTCTCATACCGATTTCGAAACGAAGTAGCGATCCCGCATGCTTGGCGGTTCGGGCGGCACTAAAAAGATATGAAGGCCACATCGACAAGGCCCTCGAGCTTTATGAGCGTGCCTCAGTAAGCGCCGCTGGAGATAGCCACCTGCGCGCGCAAATCGCTGAGAACCTGGGTGTACTTCGATTTCTACGTAAGGAGACAATCGAAGCTGAAAAAATCGTCGAGAGCGCTCTGTCAGCAACCCCGGATTATTCACCTCTAATCGCTCTTCGCGCGACATTTCGCGCGCATCGCGGAGACAGTCGAGCTCGGGCCGATATTGATGCTGTAGAACAGTCTGCATTGCTACTCCCGGACTTGTGGCGAGCTCGCTCGTTCATTCGCACATGTCACGCCGCGTATATTCTCGGTGACATTCCTGATGCAGAAAAGTACGCACATCTCGCCGTTGAAAGCGCCGAAGCTGCGGGAGCAAGCCGACAGGCCGCCACCGCCTACCAGATCTTAATGAGTATCTACTCTAACTATGTTGGCGATGTAGCTCTTAGTTTGCATTACGCGGATATGTGTGCGGACGCGGCGACGAAGGCGGGAGATAAGACACAATGGCTCATCGCACTGGTGTCACGCTATGGGTTAGCGGCGGAGATAGGCGATCGAGCACTCGCGGGGGACCTTCGCGCTCAACTCGAGCCCCTTCGTGCTGCGGAGAAGTACGGTGAACGGTTTGTCATCGTTTTTGCAGATGCACTATACTATTCTTGGACTCTTGCTTTTGATACGATGCGCCAGTATCTCGGCGCCGTGAGTCTCGGCAGAATTGGCGACGCGCAGCGAGCAATATGTCACGGGCTTCGAGCAGTCGCCGCGTCTGGCTGCGGTGATGAAGAGGAAGCGCTACAGTACGCTTACCGTGCTCTCTCGATGGCACGCCCCACAGCGAAGGAATCCGTCTTCGAGACGCGGCTACGCTTACTGGCGCGGGTAATGGGGGCCACCGTGCTGATGCGCGCAAATCGAAAGAGCGAGGCGATGCGCATGTTCCACGCTTTCAGCCATCGCATGACGTTGTCGGTGCGCCGTCTTATGCAGGCGGTAGTCGACGATAATTATGAGCCGTTGCGTGATACGGCCCCCGATTTGGTCGGTTACGGCATGATGTTCCAGGCTTTGCAGCAGGCCGAAGCACAAATTTACGAATCAACCGTTCGTTTGACGAAGCGAGAAACTGAGATTCTACATGCCTGTGCAGCAGGTGAGACTGCTCGCATGATCGGGCAGAAGCTCGGAATCGATGAGGCGACGGTGGTCTGGCACCGAAATAATATTCTTAAGAAGCTCGGTGTAAATCGTACGATAGCGGCGATCGCCAAGGGACGCGTTCTCCGCCTAATCCCGTAACAGGCCAAGCTCGTAGCCGCGGGCGACGATTTGCGCCCTCGATCGGGCCTCCATCTTTGCGAAAAGCATTCGAATGTGAAACTCGATCGTCGGTCTGCTGCGATCGAGACTTGACGCGATTTCTTTGCTTTGCATTCCCTGCGCCAAGGCTCGTACTATCGCGAGTTCGATGTTTGAAAGACTCCGGCCGCTCTGCATAACCCCTCCGCGATAAGCTAGCGAGGACACTCCGTATTTGTGCGTAGCGTACGGCGCTGCGGCGCGACTGCCAATGAGGAAAATTCACTAAATCGACCCGCAAAACCACTAATCAAGACCCGTAGCAAGCAGAGCCAAATGGCTTATCCACAGCTTATTAACAAGGGGCAGGCATAAGGAATTCAGTAACCGCGCCGCCTTAGGCACCGCTAAGAAGGGCCATGGTCGCATGGATCTTAGTCCACGACTGTCTACGATTGTAGACAGGGCGCTTCAATATCGTATTACTGAAATTGTTGCACCGGCCGGATTCGGGAAGACGACCGTTTTGAATGAGTTGACGTCAAAACGCGGCTTCCGCCTTGCGTCAATCCGCCCCAATGAGGACGCGGTGCTTGCGTTAATGCGGGCGTTATGCGAGGCAGTGTCCTCCGATCTCCCGGACCTGTTGCGAGCACTCCCCGAAGCATTTCAGAATGCAAGTGCCTCACGATCCGATCTTGGCGCGTGGTTCGCGGAATCAATCCGAGGAAAAGATTATAAAATCGCGGTTGACGACGTCCATCACCTCGGAGATGACGCAACGGCACTGCAGTTGCTAAGTCTCGTTGTTGATAGCACTGAGGGCGAGTCGCAGTGGGTACTAGCCTCGAGAACGTGGGCTCAATTGCCGACGGTCGAATGGACCGTCAAGGGTGTTGAGGGCGCGCCGTTATTTGAGAGCGATCTCTTGTTTTCGGCGACGGACCTTGAGCACTTCGCGGCGGCCATGGGCGCCCGTCTAACCGAAGAGGATGCGAAGGGAGTAGTCGAAGCCACCAAGGGTTGGCCGCTCCTGTGTATCTATGCCGTTCGACTGCTGCAGCAAGGGCACAGCACCGAGCATGTACTCGGCTCGATCCGAGGACGCGGGATCGAGTCGCTGTCCGATCAACTGCTATCAAAGCTGTCGTTACAAGAGCATCGGTTGCTTCTGACGCTCGTTTTGCTAGATGGCGCATTGCCGGAAGAGTTGGAGATCGCTCAGGCCGGCGGAGCGAAAGACGTGTATCGCCTTGCGCTCGCGGGCGTTCCGCTATGGCAGAGCAACGATCGTCGATGGAGACTGCACGACGTTCTTCGAGCGCAGCTGTTAGCACGCTGCACATCGAACGGAGTCGAGGACGCTACGGCCCTTGCCTCCGAGTTTGAGCACCAAAAGGACCTAGATAACGCGCTCAAAATCGCGGTCGCCTCGGAGGCGCCGCGAAACGTTCGTAGATTATTGGAGCGTCACGCGTACTATTTTGTTGATTCGGACGATCCGCAACTCTTGCGCACCGCCCTTACAATGTTGACCGGCGATGCCGTTCAAACTTCCCCTCGACTGTTGCTCATCCGAGGCCTAAACGAACTCGTACGTGGTGAGCCCGCAATCGCCGTGGATTTCCTACGCAAGGCCGCCGAGCTAGCTGAGACCGGGTTTAAGGCGTACGCTAAAGCTCGTTTATGTCAGGCGCTTTTGGCGTGGGAAGGCCACCTCGATGAAGCGCGCGTGGTCGTCGCTGAGCTTGCCGATACGCCTCTCCCAAGACAGGACGAAGAGGCCTGCGAAGTCCTCAGTATTCTCGGTCAAAGTCTTTCGATTTTTCGAGACCATGTCAACGGGAAGAAGGCGATTCGAAGTGCCCTGGCGCTGCTGCCGGGAATCGCAAATCCGCGGATTGAGGCGAGGACATATCTTCGAGCAGCACGTGTAGCGTTCAGCGCGGGATTACTCGACGAAGTGGCGGCGTACGCTCAGCGTTCTATTGAATTAGGAGAATGCTGTGGATTCAATGCGTTGTCGTGGGCGTATCGGACGCGACTCGTTGCGACAGCTCCCACTGACGAGGCCGAAGCCATCGACTGCGCGCGAAAAGGCCTTGCGGCAGCCAACCGCATTCTCAGCGTCGTAAACGCCTACACAAATAGTTGCTCGCTATTCGCCTTTTCGTGCCGCTCGGGTAATTTGGACGAGGCTCGGAGGTTGCGTAGAGTTCTCTTCCCGATTCCCGCCAATTTGCGCGAACGTATTGGCGCAAACGCTCAGATTGTTGCGGCGCAGTTGGCGCTGATTGAAGAGAACTATTGGGAGGCCGCTTCGCTGCTCGCGGAGATTTCAAGTTTCGGCGATTCAACTTTAGACGGCGAGTTCATCGACGCGCGTCAAATTTTGTTCAACGCACAGTCGGCATTTCTCAACCACCTGACTGGCAATGAGGACGCCGCAAACAAAGCCGCCTTAAGCGTGATTCGAATAGCGTCACAGCTCAAATTTGATGGGGCGGCGGCCACGTCAGCAATTCCGGAAATCGAGATATCAGAAACGATGGCTGCGGCTGTCCTCGGTGCGAACGGACGAATTGCCGAGGTTGAAGACGTCTTTGAGCGATTGACGCAGTTTGCGCACGAAGAATACAGGCGTGATCTCGCTCGTTGGACGCATATCGCGTTAACCGAGCCGGAGGCGGACCCATCGGCAAGCGCGATGCGCTTTTCCGGCGGAATCATCGAGTTGATCCGGCGTGTCTTGACTAGGGCACAACGGGAGCCGCTAACGCCTACAGAACGGCGCGTGCTCGAGTCCTTAGCACTCGGACGATCCAATAAAGAGATTGCGGCGATTACCGGCAAGTCGATCAAGACGGTCGACAATCAGGTTTCGGCAATCCTACGAAAACTTCAGGCGCGTAGTCGCGGTGAGGCTGTCGCGCGGGCGCGAAGTACGGGAGCTATTAGAGCGTAAGGAACGCTTCTCGAAAGTTCTCCCACGTGCCGGCGCAGATTGCAGTTCGTGCATCGCGCATGAGTCGAACGAGCACGTAGACGTTGTGATACGAGAGCAAGTGCGCGCCTAGCATTTCACCGGCTCGGAAGAGATGGGAGAGATACGCTCGCGTATACGTTTTGCAGACTTGACAGTCGCACTCGGGATCCAGCGGCGAGAAGTCGCGCGTAAACGCCGCATTCTTGATGTGCAGCTCGCCTCGGCGCGTCATCGCGCGGCCATTGCGACCGCAACGCGTCGGATACACGCAATCGAACATGTCGATCCCCGAGTCGACGGCTACGATCACATCGCGGACCGTTCCGACACCCATCAAATAGCGCGGCTTCTCCGCCGGAAGCGTGGATGCCGCAAAACGCATCATGCGTTCCGTCGCTTCACGGCTTTCGCCCACGGAAAGCCCGCCGATCGCGTACCCGGGGAAATCGAGCGCGATCAGTTCGTCGGCGCTTTGTGCGCGTAAGTGCTGATCGAGCCCGCCTTGCGTGATTCCGAAGAGCAACGTTCTCTCGCGTGCTTTCCAGGCGTCGAGGCAGCGCTTTGCCCATTCCGTCGTGCGACGGACGGACTCGCCTAGCGTTGCATCATCGGCGGGCAACCGAACGCAAACATCGAGCGCCATCGCGATGTCGACGCCGAGCGCTTCCTGAAATGCGACGACGTTCTCCGGCGTGAATCGATGCGTGCTGCCGTCGAGATGCGAGCGAAACGTGACACCGTCGTCATCCAGTTCACGTCGAGACTCGAGGCTGAAAACCTGAAATCCGCCGCTGTCGGTGAGAATGGGCCGTTCCCATGCCATGAACTTATGTAAGCCGCCGGCGGCAACGATCGTCTCGAGACCCGGCCGCAACCACAAATGATAGGTGTTGGCGAGGACGATCTGCGCGTCGATTTCGACGAGATCGCGCGGGGCCAGCGCTTTAACAGTGGCGGCCGTTCCGACTGGCATAAAGGCGGGCGTCTGCACCGTGCCGTGCGCAAGCGCCAGCGTTCCCGCGCGCGCCGGGCCGTTCGTCGCGTCGAGCCCGAAGCTCATGCGCGCAAAAATTCTCGTGCCGAGAGATACTCGGGCGGGGGCTCGACCTCGAAGTGCAGTCGCTCTTTGGTTCGCGGATGCTTGAGATCCAAACGCCACGCGTGAAGCGCCTGCCCCGGCAGCGCCAGCCGGTGATCCGCGCGTCCGTAGATCGGATCGTTGATCACGGGATGTCCAATCGTCGCAAGGTGCACGCGAATCTGATGCGTGCGTCCGGTTTCGAGTTGGATGAGCAGCTCAGCGGCGCCGTTTAATTTTTGTTGCAGCTTATAGTGCGTGACTGCCGGACGTCCGTCCGAGCGAATCGCAAAACGCAAACGGTTCGTCGGATCGCGTCCAATCGGACCGTCAATCGTTCCCTCGGGAGCTTCCGGAATGCCGCGAACGATCGCAAGATACTCGCGTTGGATGTAGCGCTTCTGCATCGCGCGCCCGAGCGTCGTGAGCGCTTCCGGCGTCTTGGCGATTGCGATCAGACCACTGGTGTCGCGGTCGAGGCGATGGATGAGTCCAGCGCGCACGCGCTCGCCGGGTAACGCGGGTGCGTGCGCGAGCAACGCGTTCACGAGCGTTCCGTCGCTCGCGCCGTGCGCCGGATGCGTCACCATTCCAGCCGGTTTGTTGACGATGAGCAGATCGTCATCTTCGAACACAATCTCGAGCGGAAGATCCTCGGGCTCGACGACAAGGTCGGGGCGCGCCGTCACGTCATAGTCGATGACGTCGCCTTCGTGCAGCGGGAGACTTGGTTTTGCCGGCTCCCCGTTGACGCGAATCAGCGTAGCCTTGTGTGCCGCCGCGACACGCGAACGCGGCAGCCCGCTGATGCGCGCGATCACCGCATCGGTGCGGTGGCCGTCATCCTCCTGCTTGGCGACGTACTGCTTCAGTTCGCAAGCTCACAAGCACGAGGGTAACGACGCCGACGCTGATGCATGAATCGGCAATATTGAACACCGGCCACCAGTGCAGGTCGATGAAGTCGACGACAAAGTGGTAGTGGATGCGATCGACGATATTACCGATCGCACCGCCGACGATCGCACCGAAGGCGATGCGCACGATTAGCGACTGACGTGCTGCATCGCGGAACGCGAACCAGAAGACCGCGAGCACGACGAGCGCCATCACGACCAACAGAGCGGCCGAATCGCCGAAGAGGCCAAATGCGCCGTGCGTATTCTGCACGTAATCCCACCACAGCACGTGTGGAATCACCGTGCGGCTTTCATTTGGAAGAAACGTGTGCATGACGAGGCGTTTGGTTAGCTGATCGGCGACGAGCACGATCAGGGCCGAGAGCCAGAGTCCGGTCACAGACTCGGGGTCGGGATGAACTGCGAGAAAAAGCTCGCGACTTTTGAAAACAGTCCGAAGAACGCGATGCATCCCGTCGCGACGAGCAAGCCGCCTGCTACGAACTCGATGGGGCCGAGGAACCGTTTGATCCGGTTCATCGCAGAGAGCGAGAAGCTGATTGCTGCGGCGGCTATCAGGAACGGAATTGCGAGACCCAGCGAATAGACGGCGAGCAAAAAGATTGCATTGCCGATATTCGTTTGTTGCGATGCGAGCAAGATGACGCTCGCCAAAAACGGACCGACGCATGGTGACCAGCCCGCGGCGAATCCGACGCCGACCAAGAACGACGCAAGCAGCGAGCGATTGGGGCTGTGGACTTGCACGCGCTTCGTCATCATCAAGAACGGAATGCGGAAGACGCCCATCATGTTGAGGCCCAAGACCACGATGACGACGCCGCCGATCTTGGCGATGAGTTCTTTATTTGCCGCGAAGGCTGCGCCGAGCGCCGCCGAACCGAGCCCAAAGATCGTGATGAAGATGAACGAGAAGCCAAGCGTGAACGCAACGGCGTGCAAGAACACCTTGAGACGGTGAATCTGCTGCGTGCCGTCGCGTAATTCTTCGACGCTCGAACCCGTCAAAAATGAAAGATATGCGGGAACAAGCGGTAGCACGCACGGTGAGATGAAAGACAACAGGCCAGCACCGAGCGCGGTCAAGACGTTGAGATTCGGCTGCATCGACCAGCCGCGTTTCGAGCAGGGAGGAGCCGTCGCCTCCGGCTAACGCGCGCATTGTGGAGCACTGGTTTACTTATCCCAATATCAATCCGATCGCGATTCAGATCGGGCCCGTTGGCATACATTGGTATGGCCTGTCGTATTTGGCCGGATTCATTCTGGTCTTTCTCTGGTTGAATCGGCCGGCTGGGCGACGCCGGCTTGGGTTGTCGACCGAAGAGATTCAGGATTTTCTCGTCTACGCGCTGATCGGCGTGCTCGTCGGCGGGCGGCTCTTTTTCGTCGCGGCCGACATCGTCACGCGGCATACGCTGGGCGACTATATCTCGAATCCGCTCAATATCATCGCCGTCTGGAATGGCGGGATGGGATTCTTCGGTGGTCTGATGGGCGTCATGCTTGCGATATGGCTATTCTTGCGCAAGCGTCCGCAGCTCAAGTTTCAGGTCTTCGCCGATGAGATCGTGATGATGATCCCGATAGCGCTCATGTTGACGCGCTTTGTGAATTTCATCAACGACGAGCTGCCGGGAGACATTTGCAATCCGGATCGTCCGTGGTGCATCAAATTCCCGAATTACTACGGCTATCGGTACCCCTCGCAGATATTCGAAGCGATCCTCGACATCTTGGTCCTGCCGATCCTCCTGATCGTTTATCGGCGCCGTGCGCCCGATGGTGTCGTTGCGTGGACGTGGTTCACGTGCTACGGCATCTGCCGTTCGCTGGGCGAGATTTGGCGCGAGCCGGACGCAACGCTGGGGCCACTCACCGCTGCGCAGCTGATCTCCATTCCAATGATCGTCCTGGGAATCTATCTCATCGTGCGTGCCCTGCAGGGCGGCACCCACACCGACGAGACCTTAAAGCCGAATCCTACCGCGTAATCTTGTCACGCGCGAAAACCGCGTGATAAGGTCGGTGTGAGGTCGCGATGTTGTCAATCGACGCATGGTTGGACGAGAAACCCTACAAAGAGCTTTTCGATGGCGTGGTTCACGAGAAGGTGAGCCCGCAGCGCGGCCATGGCGAGATCATGCTTAACGTGGGGATTCTCCTCAAGGCGTGGGGCGGTGATCGAGGCAGCGTAGCAATGGAGCTGCGAGCCTATCTCGGCGAAGGCGTTACCCTCGTTCCCGACGTGGCCTACGTCTCGGGAGAACGCCTCGCGAGGCTTTCGGCTGAAGAGCAAGAGCGGCCGCCCTTCGCACCCGATATCGTCGTGGAGGTTCGCTCGCCCGAGGATCGCGAGTTGCGAATTCGTCGCAAAACTGAGCTCTATCTCGCGCATGGAGCAACGTTGGTTCTCAATGTCGATCCGGCCACGCGCACGATTCGTGTTACCGATGTGCACGGCGAGGCGATCTTTCGCGCGCGGGAAACGATCGAGCACGCGGGCTTTCCCGGCCTTCAGATTCCGGTCGACGACGTTTTCGCGTCGCTCGATCGGAAGTGGTAGTGCGCCCCTAGGGAAGGTCGAACGAGACGATCTGGTCGGCCTCGCGATGGTTCGTCCAGAAGTGCTTGCCGTCGAACGCGAGGGCGCGTGCGGGGAACGAGACGTGCGCGATGTCTTCGACCTTGTTCGAGCCGTTGCGCTCTACGCGCGTGATCCAGTAGTCGCCTTTGGCTTCGTCGTCGGTGGTTAGCACGTAGAAGGCGCCGTTCGCGAACGTTTGACCGCAGACGCCGTGCGGGATCTCGATCGTCTCTTGGACGTTGCCCTTGGTGTCGACGGCCAGCAAGCGCTTTTTATACCACTGGCTGACGTAGAGGCGTGTCCCATCGAACGACAGCTGTGAGCCCGTGTCTTCGGGGCACTGAAAATCCCCATCGCGCGTGAAGCCCGAACCCGGAACGAAGCGACGGACAAAGCGGTTGTCTTCCTCCGTTTCGCCGCAAATGACGCGCAGCTCGCCGTTCATCGCGGCCATGCCCCACGGTTTGCCGGGCGCCGCGGCTTCAAATCCGATTGCAAGCGTATCCGGATTGAGACGATAGATTTTGCTCGTCGCAATCGATCCGATCCACAGTGACGAGCCATCGAACGCAACCGATTGCGGTTTTTCAAACGGCGCGGGTCGACGGCTGGTCTCGCGAATCTCTTGCATCCTTCACCTTTCAAATGGGGGAGCGGCACGGTGCCTGTGGAAGAGAACATTCCATGGAGCTCGCCCTCGGAGCGCCGATGAACGCTTCGACGACGATCGCTGAGCGCGTGCAACGTCTTCGTGAAGAAGTCGCGGAAATCGCTCGCTCTGCGAACAGAAACCCGGCTGAGATTGCGATCGTTGCCGTCTCGAAGCTTCAACCCCGGCAGTTCGTCTTCGAAGCGTATGCCGCGGGCATTCGCGCGTTCGGCGAAAATCACGTCCAGGAGGCGATCCCGAAGTTTGCGGGCCTTTCGCATTCGGCCGAACGCCACTACATCGGGCACGTGCAGACGAACAAAGCGAAGCGGATGGTCGCCGAATTCGATCTCGTGCAGAGCGTCGATCGCCTCGAAGCCGGCTTGGCGCTCGCCAAAGCCGCGCGCGAACGCGAAACGCCGACGCGCGTGCTGCTCCAGCTCAACATCTCGGCGGCAGAGCGCTACGGTCTGCAACCCGAGCTGGCACCAGAGATCGCCGAGCGGTTGCGTGCCGAGGGGCTCGAGGTCGCCGGCACGATGGCGATCGGCCCGCTAACAGACGATCCCACCACCATTCGAGATGCATTTCTGCGCGCGGCTGAGGCGCACCAGCGCGTGGGCGGACAGATCCTATCCCTGGGGATGAGCGCTGACTGGCCAATCGCGGTCGCATGCGGATCCACAATGATCCGCGTCGGCACCGCGATCTTCGGCCCACGCCCGAGAAAAGGAGGCACTCCCGCATGAGCGTTTTGGAGCGCATCGGTTCATTCTTCTCACTGCGCGATGACGACGATGATGACTTCGACGAGCACGGTAACGTCGTGCCGATCACGTCGACCAATCGTATTCGCGCCGGAGGCGTCGAGGTCGCGATCTTCGCGCCCGCCGCTTTCGGGGACGTCACCGACATCGCCGACGCGCTGCGTTCGCGCCATGTTGCAATCGTCAACTTGCAAGGCGCCGATCGCTCGCTTCTTCAGCGCGTTGTCGACTTTACGTCAGGCGTTGCCTACACAATCGACGGAAAGATTCAGAAGCTCGCCGATTCAATTTATCTCGTCGTGCCTGCCGGCGTTGCGGTAAATTCTGCCGGTGTGCGCGAAGCAATTCAAAACGACACACTAATCGACCTCAAGCCGCGTACCACATTCGGCGCGCGGCAGGGCTAAGGTACGATGCAACGGATCACGCCAGTCGACATACAGCACAAGACCTTCAAGAAATCGCTGCAAGGCTATGACCGCGCAGAGGTCGACCAGTTCCTCGATGACCTGATCGAATCGCTCGAGGACGAGGCGCAGGAAAAGGCCGCGCTCGAAGCGGAAACCGCGGACCTTCGCGAGCGTATCAGTCATTTCAAGGCGATGGAAGAATCGCTTCAGAACACGCTGATCCTCGCGCAGCGCACGGCCGATGAGGTCAAGGCGACAGCCCACAAAGAAGCCGACGTCATCAAAGCGCAAGCGAAGATGGAAGCGGAAAAGGAGATCGGCTCTTTGGTCGAACGGACCGACGAAGCAAAGCGCGAGTACCAGCGATCTCTCGACAACGCCGAAAAGGCACGGAGCGAACTGAGGAGTCTCTTGATGACCCACCTTGCATTACTGGAACGAGTCGCCCCGAGCCCGGTAATACTCAACGGCATCGCTGAACTTCCCGATCAACACACGCTCGTCCAATGAGCCGTGCACAGGCGCCTCTCGCGTCAGTCGATCGCGCCTATCATCTTATCGGTGTCGCAGACGAAGAATTTGCAGGGCGCCGTCTGCGGGTCGAAGGCGAACGCATCACGTTCTCGCGCTTCGAGAAGATTGCGCTGTTGCTGCGCACCGTCGAGGCGGATATTTGGACGCCGCAGACGCTCGAGCTGAAGAAGAACGATTCGAGCTGGCTTGTGCGCGAAGCACGTCTGCACGAAGCAATCGTTTCCCGCGCGATGATTCAAGGGACGGTCGTTCCGGTTCAGCCCTTCACCGTCTACGCTGACTCTACGTCGCTCGACATGGCGACGCGCGCTCACTATACGCGCTTTCGCCGCAGTTTGACGCGCATCGCGGGCAAGGCTGAGTGGGCCGTTCACGTCTATCGCGGCCCGCATCGCTTGCCGGAGCTGACGCCGTACCTTTTGCGTACGATGATGGCCCGCCCACGCGAAGACGCGAACCGCAAGACCGTGCGACCGCACAGCGATCACATCATGCAAGTCTGGAGGGCGTGCTCGGCGGTTTCGACGGCCGCGCGCCGGATCGAGGCACTTGCCGATTCGCATCAATTATTCTGCGGCGCGTTTCTCGTGACGCAGACGCGCCGCGACGAATTTCGCGAGACGCTCGAGAAGTTGCATCCGCAAGCCAAAGAGCTTGGCTTGACGTACTATCTCGAAGGACCGCGCCCCGCATTTAACTTTATCTAGTCGCGATGGCACCGGTTATCGCAGTACTGCCGGGCGACGGCATCGGACCTGAGGTTACGCGGGAAGCGCTCGACGTACTGCGCGCAGTGCGACCGGATTGCGAATACGTCCCGTGCGAAGTCGGTGCTGATCCGTTGCTCGCAGGCAAGGGTGCTCTGCCCGACGAGACGCTCGCGATCTGCGAGCGCGCATCGGCGATCATGTTCGGCGCCGTCGGCGGTTTACAATTCGACGGCAAGCCGCTCGAGGAGCGTCCCGAATGGGCGCTCTTGCGTTTGCGCAAGCACTTCGAGTTGTACGCGAACGTGCGGCCGGTCAACGTGTTTCCCGGGCTCGAAGACGCATCGAGCCTCAAGCCGGAGCTCGTGCGAGGGCTCGACCTGATCGTGCTGCGCGAGCTGACCGGCGGCGTCTACTACGGCGAACATCGTTTCGAGCGCACGCCCAAGCGACGCGCGTTCGATGAGCTGAAATACGACGAAGACGAAGTCTGCCGCGTTGCGCGCTTCGGATTCGAGCTGGCGCGCGGACGCCGCAAGAAACTCACATCCGTCGACAAGCTCAACGTGATCGCGACCTCCCGTCTGTGGCGCGAGGTGGTCGACGAAGTCAGCAAGGAATTCCCGGACGTTACGCTCGAGCACATGCTGGTCGACGCGACCGCGATGCATTTAGTGCGCGAACCAAAACGCTTTGACGTCATCGTCACCGAGAACATGTTCGGCGACATTCTTTCGGACGAGGCCGCAATGCTTGCGGGTTCTCTGGGGAATCTGCCGAGCGCGAGCATCGGCACCGGGACAACCGAATTCGGAAAATTCGGCATGTACGAGCCGATCAGCGGAACCGCACCGGACATTGCCGGCAAGGGCATCGCGAATCCGACCTCGGCGATTCTTTCAGCTGCGTTGCTGTGCCGCTACTCGCTGTCGGATTCCGAGAGCGCAGGACGTATCGAGCGTGCCGTCGCGCACGTATTCTCAGACGGCTTGCGCACCGCCGATTTGATCGGCGATTCGAAAGCGCTTAGTACGCGGGAGTTTGGGAACGCGGTGCGCGCCTCGCTTGCACCACTATTGCGGTAACGACACCAAGCGCCAGCCAATAAACCGCAGGCGGCGTGACGATCGTGATGATCGCGGCTTCCAGATGCTGCGTCGCCATGCGAAGCGCTTCGGAAGGTGCGCCGACGATCGTTAAAATCAACCAAGTGCAGATTGCGAAGGCGACGCCGACGACCCACAACTCCCAGGGTCGAAAAGCCGTTTGCGGTCGCGGAGCGATCGCCGCAACGATACGCGAATGCAAATCCGAAGGCGTATCCTCGAGCGAAAGCGCGTCAAGTGCGCGTTCGAGTGCTGCGTCGTCGTATTTCATAGTACTGCGGCCATCCTTCTCTGCATCCAACCAAACCGTGATTTGATCGCGACAGGTTCTTCGTCTTCGTCTTGTTCGCCTGACAAACGCCGGCGTAGGAGATCTTTTGCCCGGAACAGGTGGGTTTTCACGGTTCCCATCGGCACTCCTAATATCGTCGCAATCTCGTCGTACTGCTTTCCTTGCAGGTGGTAGAGCGTGATCACGGCACGGTACTTGTCCGGAAGCTGATCGATCGCGTAGCGCAAGGCGCGTGCTTCGTCTTCACGTTCAGCTTCTTCGGCCGGTCCGGGTCCGGGGTCGGCGCGTTCCGGGAGTCCGCTATCGGAATAGCGGCGACGCTTGGCAAGCCGATCGCAGCTCGCGTTGTACGCGATTGCGAGGATCCACGTCGAGAACTTCGCGCCGGTCTTGAACGTGCGTAGCGAGCGATATGCTTTGAAGAACGCTTCTTGCGTCGCGTCCTTGGCGTCTTCGACGTTGCGCAGCATTCGGAGCGCGAGGTTATAGACGGCGCGCTCGTACCGGCTGATGAGGACTTCAAAATCCGCACCGTTTCCGGCGAGCGTCCCAGTTACGAGATCCTGATCCGAGGGAGCGGAGATGGCCGCCATGCACAAAAACCTACGAAGGAAGGCGCCGGAATGTTTCGGGCTTCCACACCGCTTGCCCGCCCGTGAAACATTTCCCCGGGGTCGCACTGTAAATGGGGCAGCATGGACGACAATGTTGTAGCGGCTCTCGCAGTCGTATGTATCTTCGGCCTCCCCGTAGCCGGGTGGATCGTCACCCGGATGCTCAAGCACATGGAGCGCATGGAGATGATCAAGCGTGGCATCACCCCTCCCGGCGACTCTTCAAACCGGGAGATGTGGGACCACGTCTTTGCGGCCCGCCAGGCGGCCCCGCCCCCTGGCCCTGGGATGTACGTCTCGCACCCAAGCAACTGGAATCAGAACGCTCAGAATTGTCTGCGTAAGGGCATCGTCACCACGGCGGTCGGGTTTGCTCTGCTGATCGGCCTGTCGTTCATCGGCATGCGCGATGGCGTCTTCGTGCCGGGTCCTTGGTTGCTCGGCGGCTTGATCCCGATGTTCGTTGGCCTCGCGCAAATTGCGAACGCCATGCTGGCCGGTGCGCAGTTTCCGCGCTCCGGGATGACGATCGGTCCGATTCCTCCGCCGCCCCCCGGTTCCGCGCCGCCTCCGCCGGCCTCAGGCGCATACACCTATCGGCCGGGCGCGACCGAAGAGCTGCCGCGCACCAAACCGCCGCGGACGCAGTAGCCTACCGAAGCTGATCGGTCGTACACTGCTGCGGCGCCTTATCGGGGCGAAAGCGCAGTGCGCGAGTTCCGTGCCGGAAACGTCCACCGGTCACGTGATCGAATCCGACCTCGATGACGATTTCCGGTTTCACCGGCACCCACTCCGTTGATTTGCCGTGACTCCAGCGGCTCGGTCCGCCCGGCGAACGGCCGGTGAATGCGGATTCGGCCTTCCGCTTTTCGAGCTCGCGTTCGAGATGCGCGCGGTCTTCGGCATTCAGGCTCGACGTGAAGCCGACATACTGGAGAATGCCATCGGCATCGTACAAACCGAGTAGGAGCGACGCGATGCGCGTCCCGTCGTCGCTCGTGCGATAACCGCCGATCACGCAGTCTGCGGTGTGCAAGCGCTTAACCTTGAACATGCCGTCGCGCTCGCCCGAACGATACGGGCAATCCAAGCGCTTCGCGATGACGCCGTCGATGTCGGCGTTCGATTCGGAAAGCCAATTTGCGGCCATCGAACGATCTCGCGTGGCTTCGGAAAGACGCAAGCCTTCCAAACGCTCGAGACGCGCGCGGCGTTCTTCGAGTGGAAGATCGGCAATGCGTGTTCCCTCCGGATCGACTAACAGATCGAAGACGATGAGTTGCGCAGGAAATTCCGCGGACAATTTGCGCACGCGGCTTTCCGCAGGATGGATGCGCTGCAGCAGTTGATCGAAGTCGAGCTTATCGTCGACGGAAATCACGAGTTCGCCGTCGATGACGAGCTTGCGCATCGGCAACGCCTTGAGCATTGCAACGATCTCAGGGAAGTAGCGCGCCAGCGGGCGCGATGATTTCGATTGCAGATAAATTTCGTCGCCGTCACGGAAACACAAACAGCGAAAGCCGTCCCACTTTGGCTCGAAGAGAAAATTCTCGCCGCGCGGCAAGGCGCGCGTGAGCTGCGCCTCCATGGGCGGAAAGGGCGGACTTATCGCGAGTTTCAGTCGACGAGTTCGGGAATTACGATGCGCAGATCGGGCAAGGTTGCGGCATTCATCGTCTCGGTGAAAATCTGAACGTTCGCGTAACATTCTCCTACCGGGTCGCTACAACGTTCGATCGACGGGTGCTTCGGATCGACGATCCAATATTCGGGAATGCCGGAGCGCGCGTAGAGGCGCAATTTCTTTCCGCGATCGCGTGAGCGATTCGATGACGTGACTTCAACGATCAAGCTCGGAGCGCCGAAGATGGCCTTCTCTTGTAGAATTGTGGCGCGATCGGCTGCAATGTAGATCACGTCCGGCGCTACGACATCGTGTTCCGCGAGAAGGACGTCGACCGGACCCACATACGCTTTGCCGTCGTGGGTTCGCCCGTACGCATGGAAAGCTGCCCAGAGAGACGCGACGATTTCTTGATGCCGGAGCGACGGCGAGGGGCTCACGAACAACTCTCCGTCGATGATCTCGCGCCGGGTGTTGTCCTCGGGGAACGCCTCGAGGTCTTCGTATCGCAGGGCTGCTGCTCGATGCGCCATGTCGTTTCCTCGCTGTGCACATTACCCTATCACGCGCTCTCGCGATCAGGCTAGGGTCGACTGATCCAAGTCCCTGACTTTTCCTTCGATGAATACGCGTTCCGCGGCGTTCTGCGTGAGTGCGAGGGCCGCTACGTAAGCTTCGCGCGCCTCGCCGCGGCGTCCCAACCGCGAGAGAAAATCAGCGCGCGCAACGTGCGCAGGATGATAGCTCTCGAGCAGCTCCGGCTCGATCGCATCGAGGATTCGCAGTCCGGACTCCGGTCCGTCTGCAAAGCTGACGGCGACTGCGCGATTCAAGTCGATCACGGGCGACGGCGCGACCACGGCAAGCTCGCCGTAGATGCGTGCAATCGCGTCCCAATGCACGCGCTGGACGCTCTGTGCGTTCGTGTGTTCCGCCGCGATCATCGCTTCGAGTTGATAGGCGCCCGCCAAACGATGCTGTACGGCGCGTCCGAGCAGCGCATTCGCTTCTGCGATCAGCTCGCGATTCCAGAGCGTGCGCTCTTGCTCCGGAAGCGGGATGAGCTCACCGGCCGGGCCGGTGCGCGCCGCGCGTCGTGCGTGTGCGTACAACATGAGCGCGAGCAGTCCCATTACCTCGGGCTCTTGCGGCATCAGCCGCATCAGAATCCGTCCCAGACGAATCGCTTCTTCGCAGAGATCGTGGCGAACGAGCTGCTCGCCGCGTGAGGCGAGATAGCCCTCGTTGAAAATCAAGTACAGCACCGCGCACACGTCGGCGAGACGCTCGGGAAGGCGTTGCGCCGGCGGCACGTCGAGTGGGATTGCCGCTTCACGAATCTTGCGCTTGGCGCGCACGAGCCGCTGCGCCATGGTGGCTTCCGGAACGAGAAACGCATCGGCGATCTCAGCGGTCTCGAGTCCGCCGAGCGTGCGCAGCGTCAACGCCACGCGCGCTTCGACCGCGAGGCCGGGGTGGCAACACGCGAACATCAATCCGAGCCGGTCGTCCGGTACAGCCGTCATTTCTGTTGCATCTTCCGCATTGTGTACG
Source organism: Candidatus Baltobacteraceae bacterium (assembly GCA_036489885.1). Lineage (NCBI taxonomy): Bacteria > Bacillati > Vulcanimicrobiota > Vulcanimicrobiia > Vulcanimicrobiales > Vulcanimicrobiaceae > Vulcanimicrobiaceae bacterium. The sequence goes on along the minus strand of DASXEW010000003.1, from coordinate 137,313 downwards.
AAATCGAGCGTCGCGAGAAGCTCGAGTTTCTCGCGTCCGCGACGCTCGCGTCGTAATTTGTCGATCGCACGATTGCGCGCCGTCGCCAAGATCCAGGCGGTTCGATTCTGCGGCACTCCGTCGCGCGGCCAACGTTCCAACGCGACGAGATATGCGTCCTGAAGAGCATCCTCTGCGGCTTCGATGTCGCCGAGGTGCTTGGCGAGCGTCGCGAGCGCGCGTCCCGCATCATCGCGAAACGATTGCTCGATCGTCGCGGATTGATTACATGTCGACGACGGGACGAAGTTCGATCGATCCATATTGCGCAGCGGGGCATTTCCCGGCGAGCTCGATCGCATCGTCCAGCGACTTGCAGTCGAGCAGGTAGTATCCGCCGAGCCATTCCTTCGTTTCGGCGAACGGACCGTCCGTGACGGCGCGTTTCCCGTTTTGCACGCGCACCGTGGTCGCGCTCGTCGGTTCGGCAAGCGGCGCACCGGCGATGTAGGCCTTGCGGTCTTGCAGCTCTTTGGAATAGGCCATCCAGGCCGGCATAGCGGCTTCGCGCTCTTCCGGCGTCACCGGGCGGTTCGGTAAATAGATCAGCAGCATGTATTGCATTGGTTCTTCTCCTCCGTACCCCTAAGACGAATGGCCTGCCTGGAAATCGACAACTCCGGCTTGTCATCCCGAGCGAAGTCGAGGGACAGCCGGAATCTTTCTGCTACGCTTTGCTCGTGAACGAAAAAGAACGCTTTACGACCTTAGCGGGCGTCTATAACGCCGGCCGTCCGGGCTATCCGCCCGAAGTCGGCGAGATTATCTTTGAGGGACTCGGCGATCCGAGCCGCCTCGTCGTCGCCGACCTCGGCGCAGGGACCGGAACGTCCTCGCTGCTCCTTGCGGCGCACGGGCCCGATGTTCGCGCCGTCGAGCCGAACGTCGCCATGCGCGCGAAGGCGGGTACGCACGAGCGCGTGACGTGGGTCGATGGCTCAGCCGAGAAAACGACGCTCGCAGACGCGAGCATCGACGTCGTTGCCGCGTTTCAAGCCTTTCATTGGTTCGATCCGGCCGTCACGTATCCGGAAATCATGCGCATTCTCAAAGACGGCGGACGCGCAGCACTCGTCTACTACGAACGCGATGAAAGCGATCCGTTCGCGGGCGCATACGGAAATCTGGTCCGCAAGTTCGCAACCGACGACACCGAGCAGCGGCGTGCGCGAACGCGCGAGACATTTGCACTTTTCGACGGATGGCGCAGCGTGCGGCAGCGATCGGTGCCGAGCGAACAGATCTTTGATGCCGCGGGCATCGTCGACCGCGTGAACAGCAGCTCGTACCTTCCGCACACGGGACCCCAGAGCGAGCAACTTCATCGCGAGGCTCAAGCGCTGTTCGATATGTACGCGCGCGATGGACAAGCGCGGATGGCGTTGCAGTATCTCGTCACGATCGGCGAACGCTAGTGGACGGCGTCTCGACGCTCATGTTCGATTTCTACGGCACGGTTGTCGACATGCAAGCCGGGCTTACCGAAGCGATCGCGCCGTATCTCAAAGAGAAGAAGTACGAAGGCAAGCCGGGGCAGCTTGTCACCTGGTGGCGCCGAACGCATTTCGAGAACTCGATGATCGACGCGCTCTTGCACAAAGAACACACGCCCTACCGCGAGATTGGTTTTGCCGCGCTTGACTACACGCTCGACCGGGCCGAAGTCGCGCACACGGATCAGGAAGTGCGTGATCTCGTCGACGCGATCACGCGGCTCAAGCCCTTCGCGGACGTGCCGGCGGCGCTCGATCGCTTGCGCACCAGATACAAGCTCGTCATCCTATCCAACGGCGATCGCGACATGCTCGCGAGCGGCGTGCCGTATTCCGGCATCGAATTCGATCGCGTGATCTCGGTCGCCGAGTCCGGATCGTTTAAGCCGCACGTCGCCACGTACAAGAAAGCCGCGGAGCTGATCGGTGCCAAACCACACGAAGTGCTTTTTGTCGCGAATCACGCCTTCGATTGTCTCGGAGCCAAAGCGTTCGGCATGCGCTCGGCGTTCATCGACCGGCGAAAACGCCCGTTCGGCAAGACGCCGTATCAGCCCGACGTCATCGTTGCGAACTTCGCGGAGCTGGCGAAGACACTCTTATAGGTCTTCCGGGGCGGGTCGGGGGAAATAACTACACATGACCGCCCAGCCCTTGGAACCACGTACGGCGCGTCTCGAAGGCGCCTACGAGCAAGTCGACAAGGGGCTCGATAGCATGGATCGCCGGTTAGATTCCCTTGACCGCAAGATTGGCGAAGTTCGTGACGATATTGGTCGCGTGGGGTGGCGGATGATGTCGCTGACGGTCGGGACATGGATCACGATCATGTTGGCCATTTTATTGCACAAGTCGTAGCAACATACGCGTAACCCCGTGCGGCGATACTGCGCTGCATGGATGGAATCGACTGGACCGCGAGCGCGATGCGAACCGCTCGTACGCGGCTCGAAATCGCGGCGCAGAATCTTGCGAACGCCTCATCAGACGGGTTCCGGAAGGCCGTAGCGCGGGTCACGTTGTCGGCGAGCGGGCTCGTAACGCAGAAGACGACATCGTCCGAACAAGGTGCGCTTCGGCATACCGGGCGCGCGCTCGATCTCGCGATCGTGGGGGACGGAGCGTTCCTGATCGGCGGCAAGCCTACGCGTAACGGCGCGTTCATGCGCGACGCGCATGGTTTTCTCGCTGACGATGGCGGCGCACGCGTTCAGGGCGTGCACGGTTTCGTGCGTGTTGCGCCTGACGGAAAGTTACTCGACCGCATTCCATTGCCGTATCGATCCTCGCTCGTGAGCGGCGCGCTCGAAAGCCCGAACGTCAACGCCGTCGGTGAGATGGTCGACGTGCTCGACGCGCAGCGCGCGTTCGAGACCGCGCAAAAGGCACTCGGTGCGATCGATGAGACGCGTGCGAAAGCCGTCAACGAGCTGGCGAGGCTGCGATGAACCGAGCTCTCGTCGTTGCGGCCTCCGGCATGGCCGCGCAGCAGATTCATCTGGACGTCGTCGCCGACAATCTCGCGAACGCCGACGTTGCCGGCTTCAAACAAGCCGCAGCCGCGTTCAGCGACGTACGCGTCGCAGGCGGCATTGGACTCGGCGTCGTTCCCTCCGGCACGCATCCCGTTTTCGAGCAAGGAAAACTCGAGAAGAGCGGTGGGCCGTTCGATGTCGCGATCGACGGATCAGGATTCTTCGTCCTTACGAATGGTTCCCGAACCGCGTACACGCGCAACGGCGAATTTCACCGCGCGCCGAACGGCACTCTCGAAACCGGCGACGGCTGGCGTGTTCCGGGCGTTCGTATTCCGAGCGACGCGACGAGCGTCAGCGTTGAACCCGACGGTCGCGTGCATTGCGAGCGCGCAGGCGGCAGTAAGTCCGATTGCGGGCGTATCGTGCTCAGCATGTTTGCAGCGCCCGAAGCGCTCGAACCGCTTGGCAGCGCGCGCTTTGCAGCAACGCATCGTGCGGGTCTGCCGGTGCGTGTGTTTCCCGGCGGCGAGCACGGTCCGAAGATTGGCTTCGGCATGCTCGAGCGTTCGAATGTTTCGATCATCGGATCGATGATGGAGATCCTGTCCGCGCAGCGCGCGTATGAAGCTAACGCCAAAGGAGTTCAGGCTGCCGATGAGATGCAGCGAATCGCAAACAATCTGCACCGCACCTGACCCGCAGCCGCGCGCGGCCAGCGTCTTCGAAGCGCTGCTTTTCACCCAAGTGCTCGAGCCGCTCACGAAACCGCTCGGACCGGTCGGCGAGATCGCGCTCGGCAGTGTTGCGCAACAGTTGTTCATACCCAAACCTCGATGAGTGCAGACGAGCGCGATCGGCATGTGCGCAAACTCTTTCCGGTTGTGTTCAGAATCGCCCATCGCGTCGCGCGCATCTGTCGCGTGCCGGATGAAGACGACCTCGTCGGCGATGGCGCGCTCGGACTCGTTCGCGCGCTCGACACGTACGATGCGAGTCGCGGTGTGACGCTCGACCGGTATGCACGTCATGTGATTCTCGGGGCGATGCTCAACGGCTTACGGCGCAAAGACCCGGTCTCGGAACGTGCGCGCCGCCGCGTGCGCGAAGGCGATCGGTTACAAGCCGGGCGAGAGGTGCCGCTTTCCGAGCGTGAACTCGAAGAAGCGTTACCCGGCATCACGCGTGCGCGGGCGCAGGTCGAGCGCGGATTGCCTCTCTCGCTCGATGCGTCGTTGCCGGCGGGCGCACGCACTCGCGTCGATTGGGGCAACGATCCCGCGCAGCTGTACGAGTGCGTCACGCGCGAACGTGCCGTGTACCGCGCGCTCGAGCGCCTCTCGCCGCGTCAACGCGAAATCGTCGAGCGGCATTACTTCGCGGATACGCCGTTGCGCACGATATCCGAGTCAATGGCCGTGACGCCGCAACGCGTCTCGCAACTGCACTGCGCAGCGCTGCATCGTATGCGCGCTGCAGTCATAGGAGAAGTCTAGTGAACGATATTGCAAGCGCCACGAACACCTCGGTCTCCGGTGCGCGGCCGCTCGCACTCGCAGACCTTGCGAGCGAAAAACAAGATCGTCTGCCGCGCGACTATCCGCGTCAGCCGGGTGATACGATCGCCTTGAGCACCCAGGCGTTCAGAAGCCAGGAGGACCCCTCAAGCAACCCGCTTGCACCACCCGCCGGTTTTTGGGATCACAGCACGCGAAGCGCACCGGTTGGCGACCGCCAAATCGGCGTCGATGCGAGCGGGAGCTATAAACTAGACTGAGGAACGGCACCAGCGCGATGGGCGCGAAAAAAACGGCGGCCGGCCTTACGACCGCCGGTGATATTTACGTACCGAGCGGCAGCGATACGTTTTACGCTGCCACGTACGACTCACAGCACCGCACGCTTTCGGTGACTCCCGGCCTTCCCGGGATCTCGAGCTATGGAACGGCACCGGCGCCGATCAGCATCCCCTACTCCGGGGCGGTCTTCATTCAAACGTATGGCATCGCGAACTCGGTAACGGCCTTGAGCCCGACACCGTGCGTCAACGGATTCGGCACCAACTTCCTCTTCCAGGACATCGACGGCTCGATCGTCACCGGCCCGCTTGCAAATCCCGTAACGTTCAATGCCGGCACGTTTTCGATAATGTACGCGGGAAACAGCGTCGGTTCGTCCTACACGTTTTATAGCGCGCCGGATCCTGACTACTGGTTTTTGGCCTCGCCGAGTAATCTCAGCGGAGAGACTGGCGCGCTCACAGCAAGCACCTCGAGCGGCACTTTCCCGGTGAACTTCTCCGCGCTCTATTCGGTCAATGAGACAGCTCTCGTTGCGTCTTCCGGTGGTCTCTACGCGGTTGGTCTCGTCGGCGGCAGCCCGACCTCGTACGCGTGCGGTCAGGTTCCGCTGACGTCGTACAACACGGGCGGCGTGGTGACGTTTACCAATCCGGTGTCGATGTCGCAAGACGGCAACAGTGCGATCGTCGTGCTCGACGCTGCGGGTTCGAATCCGACCGTCGACATTATCCTCGCAAACGATCTGTTTATTGCCCCCGCGATTTACGTTCCGGTCGTGCAGACGACGCTTGGGAGCACGACCGGTCTCGACATTACCGCGACACCTAATCTGCAAGCGTACATCCTGAACGAAGACGGCACGATTCAACGAGTCGACTATACGAATGCCGTCGATAATCCGTTCGTGGACGGAGCCACGAACGACGGCGCAATCGCCGGCGGCCTCGTTGCGGCGGCCGGCAGCTCGATTACGTCGCTCACAAGTGGTGTTGATGATTACGTTTTCGCGACGTCGGCTAACACGGTGAATTTATATGAGGTCGACGGAGCCAACACCGGATCGCCCGTGGGAGGTCCGTTCAGCCTCAATGGCGTCTCCGTCAGCAACACTATTTATTCGTTTTCGTCGTCCGTCGTGACGACGGCCGCGTCGTTTGACGACGCGAATTTGTACGCGTCGTTCCGCGCTTTCGACGTAAACCTAACCCCCCATAACGCGATCGTAACGTGTTCGTTCTACGACAGCTCACCGTGCTTGGCGAATATACAAGCGAACGCGTACGGCAGCAACTCCGGCAGCGTCGGATCCCTGGCAACGATATCGAGCGTACCCGGCTTGCTCTTTAGCAGCGGCAACACCATTGTCGGCTTGTACGAAGAGAACACGGGAAGCGCGTTCTCGTTCGGCACCACGTTCTCGCCGGTTGCGACTCGCGTCGTTACTTCGCCTGACGGCACGTGGGCCGGCGTGCTCCAGTCGTCGACGTTCTCGTTCGCATCAACCTCCACGCAGACACCCGTCGGCTCGCAAGCCGGCTCCGTTGCGACCATCTGGGGTTTCCCTTTCTTCTAGCGAAATAGGCCGCGATGGGATCGCAAGGACGCTCGAGAGCAGGCTCGTTTCTCGCTCTCGGAGCCCTTGGCGTCGTCTTTGGAGACATTGCAACCAGCCCGCTCTACGCGTTCCAGCAGTGCTTCCTCGGTCCGAATGCACCCGCCCCGACGCACGAAAACGTGCTCGCGATTTCGTCGCTCTTTTTTTGGACGCTCGTCGGCGTCGTGTGCATCAAATACACGACGTTTATCATGCGTGCGAATCATGACGGTGAGGGCGGGACGCTCGCCCTTTTGGGTTTGATCTATCCGACCGACCCGCTTAAAGCTGCCAAGCAGAAGACGCTGCCGATCATCGCGCTCATCATTCTCTTTGGTACGGCGGCGCTATACGGCGACGGTATCATCACGCCGGCAATTTCGGTTCTGAGCGCGGTCGAAGGCCTCGATGTTGCCACGCCCGGCGCCCTGCATATGGCCGTGCCGATCACGGTTCTCATTCTCATCGCGCTTTTTGCAGTTCAGTCGCGTGGCACCGGAAAGATCGGGGCATTCTTCGGGCCGGTGATGTTACTGTGGTGTGCGGCGCTCATGGTTTTGGGTGCGAATTCGATCGTGCACAATCCGGAGATTCTCGCGGCGCTTAACCCGTTGCATGCGTTGCGCTTCGTTTTCCACGCCAACATCATGGTAATCGTTGTTCTCGGCGCCACGGTGCTTTGTGTTTCAGGTGTGGAGGCGTTATACGCCGACCTCGGACACTTTGGTATCGGACCGATCCGTCTTGCCTGGTACGCGGCGGTCTTTCCGGCGCTGACGCTTGCGTATTTGGGACAGGGCGCGTTTGCGCTCTCGTCTCCGAAGTCGTTCGGGTTTTATGCGCTCGTACCGTCGTGGGGTCTGATGCCGATGGTGCTGCTGGCAACGGCCGCCACGATCATCGCCTCGCAGGCCTTGATCTCCGGCGCATTTTCCCTAACGCAACAAGCAGTGCAGCTCGGGTACATACCGCGCATTGCAGTCGTCCACACGTCGCGCGAGCAAGCCGGGCAGATTTATATCCCGTTCGTGAACGTCGTCCTGGGAGTTTTGTGCATCGTGCTCGTGATAACGTTCAAACACTCGGCCAATTTAGGCGACGCATATGGACTAGCCGTAACGCTGACGATGATCACCACGACGATCGCGTTCGCGGCGTTGACGCAGCGCTCGTGGCATTGGCGATGGTGGCAGACTGCCATCGTGACGCTCCTTTTTTTGAGCTTCGACGGCTCGTTCCTGATCGGCAATATCGCGAAGATTCCGACGGGCGGATGGATTCCGTTGTTGATCGCGATCGTCGTCTTCAACATCCTCGTCACATGGAACACCGGTCGCAGACGTCAAGCGCGAGCCTTCGAAAAAATGGGCGTTCCGGTCGACGAGTTCATGAAAGACCTCGATGCGCGGCCTCCCACAAAGTTGGTCGGGACAGCGGTGTTTCTTACCGCGCATCCATCCGGCGTTCCGTATGCGCTGACGCATCAGTGGTTACGCACGCACGTCACGTTCGAGACGGTCGTACTGCTGACCATCATCTACGAGCGGCGGCCATGGGTACCGGCGAAGGATCGAATACAGCTCGAAGAGTTACGTGAGAAGACGTTCTATCGCGTCACAGCACACTACGGCTTTATGGAGACGCCCAAAACCGGCGAGATACTTGTCTTATGTCGCGAAAAGGCAAAAGATAATGTCTTCGACGATACTGTATTCTATCTCGCAGAATCAACACTTATACCTGGAGGAGACGGACACCGATTGATGAGCTGGCAACGCACCTTGTTTGCATGGATGGTGACGAACGCACTTCCGATTGAATCCGTTCTTGATATCCCGCCCGATCGCGTCGTCAAGATAGGCGTTGAGGTTCCGGTATGATCGGCAGCCGTTACTTCGAGGATTTCACGATCGGCGAATCAATGATGTCGCCCGGCGTAACGATGACGGAAGCGAGCATCATCGACTTTGCCTTCAAGTACGATCCGCAGCGGTTTCACATCAACACGGAAGCGGCCGAGAAATCGCCGTACGGTGGCTTGATCGCAAGCGGATTTCAGACGCTCACGTTTGCGTTTCGGATGTTTTTCCACATGGGTTTGATCAACGAGACGGGATATGGTTCGCCCGGCATCGATGAGCTGCGCTGGACGGAACCGGTTCGTCCCGGCGATACGATTCGTACCAAAATTACGATCCTCGAGAAACGCGAATCACGCTCGCGGGAGGATCGCGGCATCATGCGTCTCGGCTTCCAGGTCTACAATCAGAAAGATCAGGAGGTGATGACGTTCACGACCATCGCCTTCATCGCCCGAAAACCCTAGACGGCGAGAAACTTCGGACCGCCCGGCGAATAGTAAATTTCAGGGGATCAGGAAGGCGGTAGATTATGCAGCTTATCGTGCTCGTTGTTTTCGGATTGATCGCGGCAGGCGTGTACTACATGCTCTGGTTGTGGACGAAGACCATGGGCGTAAGGACATCGCCGCTGCCGGCGGCCGGCGCGCTTGCCGTGATGGCTGCTGCAGTCGTCGTCGATTCCGGCATGGTGATCGTTCCGTTCGGTCAGATCGATATCGTAACGTTCAACGGTGCGCTGACGGATCGCGTTTTGGAACCGGGTCTAAACTTCAAATGGCCCTTGATCAACGGGGTCTATCCCATCAATACGCAAATGCGCGCGTTGAAAATTACCGGCGATCAAGTCTTCACCAAAGATCTCCAGAACGCCGACAACGACTACGTCATCAACTTCTCGCTCGACGACAGCAAGCTGCGGAATATCGTCGCGCAATTCAAGGGCAACGACGGACGCGACACGAGCATTTCCGAGCGGCTCATCGAACCGCGCGCGTCCTATTGGCTCAAGCAAATCGAGCCCAACTATAATGCGGCGGTTTTACTTGCGAATCGCGCGCGCGTCGCGAACGACCTGCAGGCTGATTTAGATCGCGATCTCAAGCCGTACGGCGTTCGCATGGCCTTCGTTTCGCTCACCAATATCTCGTTTGGACCGAAATATCAGGAAGCATCAGAAGCGCGCGCCACCGCCGAGCAAGAGTATCAGCGCGAGCTAACGGTTCTGAACACGAAGCGTGTGCTCGCGCAACAAGAGGTCACAACCGCCGACGGCGATCGCAAAGCCGAGCAGCTCCGGCGTGAAGGACTCGGCACGGATCCGCGAATTGCTGCCGACCTCGTTTCGCTCACGTTCATCGAGCATATGACCAAGGACAACGGTTGGGACGGGCGCGTTCCTCAAATGCTCGGCGGTGGGAGCGGCCTGATGAACCTCGACAGCGGATCGGCTAAGTAGCGGAGGCGCTTGGTCTAAGACCTAGCCCTGGCAGGCAGTTTAAACTGAAAGAAACCCCTCTACTGTAAGGTTAAGAGGGTCGAAAACTTAATGGTCGCGAACGCTGTAAGTTCAGCATTCATGACTCCTGAGCAATTTACGGAGGCCGCACCGGGCCGGCTCGTCGAGGCAACCGATGCCTTAGGCAATCAGGGCCACGCCTTTGTCCCCGCTTCACTCCCGCCGGCGCGCGATTTTGGTGCCAGGCAATTGCGGCTAGCACTTTCCGAGGCTGACCAGGCTCTGGCCCGTCTCGGAGGGATGGCGCGCGAAATTGAACGCCCCGATTTGCTATTTCGTAATTTCCTACGGCGCGAGGCTGTGCTTTCGAGCAAGATTGAGGGCACGCACACGACGCTCGCAGATCTCATCATCTTTGAAGCCGCAAATAGCGCGGAGCCGGAAAAACGAAAGGACGATGAGATCGTTGCCAACTACCTCGCTGCTTTTGACTACGGCCGCGACCGGTGTGGCGATCTACCGATCGGACGGCGTCTCCTTTCTGAAATGCACGAGATCCTCATGCGCGGGGCCGACGCGCGAGAAAAGACCCCCGGTGTCATTCGAGATTGTCTTGTAGTAATTGGAAAACCGCCGCTTCAAAACGCTCGGTTCGTGCCGCCGCCGGAGCTTTTCGTGCCGGAGCTCCTCGAAAATCTCGATGTGTACTTACAGGATTACAAAGAACCACTGTTACTAAAGCTGGCCGTCGCCCACTACCAATTTGAAACGATTCACCCGTTCCGAGACGGGAACGGCCGCCTTGGGCGACTGCTGATCGCCCTTGCACTGGAACGCGCCGGCGTCTTAACAGGGCCACTCCTGTACCTAAGCGTCTATCTTGAGAGCCATCGCGACGAATACTACGATTTGCTCTTAGATGTGAGCACCCAGGGACATTGGGAAGAGTGGATTGAGTTCTTTCTTCGCGGCGTGCGCACCCAAGCGGTCGATGCGACCGCGAGAACGTCGCGACTCTCGGATCTGCGCAAGCGGTACCATGAGAGGTTAACGGGACCTCGTACGACGCAAAACGTTCATCGACTGATCGATGCACTTTTTCAGATTCCGGCGATTTCGGTGCCGATTGCGCGCGATTTACTTGGGGTAAAGTATCCGAGCGCCAAAGCCCTAATCGATCGATTGGTCGAAGCCGGCATTCTCGATGCGGAGACGATCGTCGTGAGCGGGACCAGCTTTTACGTCGCAAACAATATCATTCACGCGATCGAGTCGCCGATCGAGCAAGGTGAATAAACCGCTCGCGCTACACGAGAACTTCGTAGAGACTCAAGTTGGCGCGATTGCGGCCACTGCGTTTGGCTGCGTAGAGTTCGGCGTCGGCAGCGTGCAAGATCTCGGTCGCGTCGCGTGGCGATAACGGCGTACCGTTCGCGCCGCCGATGCTGATCGTCAGAGGGTTCCCGTCGCCGCGCGGAATCGATAGCGCTGATAGGGCGATGAACATACGGTCTGCGATACGTTGGAGATCTTCAAGCGTCGAGTCGACAACGATCGCGGCGAATTCTTCACCGCCGTAGCGCGCAAAGACGTCTCCCGTTCGTACGCAAGAACCGCAAGCTTGCGCGACCGCGCGCAAGGCTTCGTCGCCGGCCTGATGCCCAAGTCCGTCATTGTAGTCCTTGAAGTGGTCGATATCTAGGATCAGCACGCCCAGCGGCTTCTTCGTTGCAATGGAACGCGTCGCCGCATCGTCCAAGGCTTGATCGAACGAGCGGCGATTGAGGACACCGGTGAGTCCGTCGAGCGCCGCAAGCTGCGTGAGTTCGCGTGATTCCGAAACGAGTCGCAAGTTCTCCGCACGCGTCTCTTGCACGCTCGAAGCAACGGCGATCGCCAAGATCAGCGCCTGCAGCGCGTCGCCGACCTGCCAGGCGTAGACAAAGAGGTCTTGTCGCGGAAGCGCATAGGAGCTCATATTGATGGCGTATCCGAGCATCGTGCACGCGATGCCGATCGCATAGATCGTTCCGATGCGCATTCCCGAGCGTGCCGCGCGCACGCCGGCGTAGAACAACGTCGCGTAGAACAACAGACTTGCCACGAGCGTCCACGTCCACGCGAGCGTGGCGTTCGGAAAGAAGTCGGTGAGGTAGACCGTCAGCACGCACGCCGTCCCGAACAAGACGACGGAAAACGCGTGACGGTCGCGTACGCTCAGGTGGAGAAAGCCGATGGTGAACACGGTTAGCGCGACGGCGGCACCGAGCGATGCGCAGTCGTAGATCAGCTCGCGGGCCAAGAACGTGAGCGGCGGAAGTACTTGCCACAGTGCGCCGTAGCCGATGACCGTTGCGGCAGCTTCGAGAAACATGACGGTCGCGTAATCGAGCAGCGGTCGATCGCGCAGCGCAAAGAATGTCCACAGATTGAAGGCGCCGATTGCAACGAAGAAGCCTACGAAAAATCCAAATGCGATACGCCGCTGAAGCGAAGCCGTCAACACCGGCGCGAGCGGCCGGAACGTCACCGAGCGCGGGTCTATGACCGTCGCGATGCGCATGTAGATGGGCGCGCCGTCGAGCGCCCATTCGGGTACCTGTAATATTCCGGGAACAAGTGCCGTATCGCGATCCGCGAGGTCGTATCCGGCGCCTGCGTGTTCGAAGCTGTTGCCGGTGGCGCGATAGACGTCGATCTGCGTGACCTTGTAGCTGTAGGAGAGTACCGGCGATGAAATCGACGCATCGCGCGGAAACGTTACGCGAAACCAGTAGACGCGAGGAACGTAGCCCTCAGGGAACGTCTGCAACGCTGCCGCACTCGTAAATGCGGTACGAGCGTCGCCGGTGACATCCTGGATGCGCAGGGCGCCCGACGCATCGTACAACGCGTCTGATTTCGTCAAGATAGGAATAGACGCGGAAGGCTCTAGCCTCCAGCGGACGGCCATCGGAAAAATGAAAACAATGACTAGGGCAAAGGCCCAAGCCAGCGTACGAAGCCGCATAGGGCCTAACTTCTACGCGATGGTGCCTCGGCGCTTCCGGACGATCGTTCCGGGTTCGGGCTTCGGCATCGCCTGGTGAAAGGGGACCGCCGGCGGGTTGAGTCTGCTGAGCGCGGCTTGGACGGCGCGGAGTGCATCAGCCGTTTGCGGCAGCGATGGAACGCTTGTGTTGGGAGCTTCCCCGAAGCCGAATGCGCTCGTCAGATCGCCGCAGGTTTGTCGCCGCCAAGCCGTGAGATTCGGAACCTCTACGCCGAAGCGTTTCTCGATCAAACGCAGACACGACGTGTGGTCGAAGGTGTCGCCGCACACGTATCCGCCGCGCGAAAACGGCGAGATAACGAGGCACGGCACGCGGAAACCGAGACCGACCGGTGCGCCGCCGACGTATTCGCCTGCGGCACCGGCCGGCGGCGTCGGCGGCACGACGTGATCGAAGAGCCCATCGTTCTCGTCGTAGACGATGATAAAGGCCGTGCGCGACCAGGTCTTTGGATTCGACCAAAACGCTTCGAGAATCTGGCGCACGTAATCTTCGCCGGCTGCCGGCAGCATGTCGGGATGCTCGCAGAGCGCATACGGCGGAATGATCCACGTGACCGACGGCAGATTTCCGGTGCGAATGTCTTGCAGCATCGTATCGACGGAACGCAGCTTCACGCCGTTGTCGTAGAACGACGAACTCTTGTCAGCGTCTTGGAACGGCGCGAAATTCATGACGACGTCGAGGCCGACCGGGTATTCGCGATCGCTTTCCGGACGATAAATTCGCCACGAGACGCCGGCTTTCTGCAACTGCTCGGCGTAGGTCGGCCATGTATAGCGCTTGTGCTCGTTGTTGTAGGTGGCCGGGCCGCCGTTCTTCCCGTCGGCGTCGATCGACGCGCTCATCCAGAAGTAACGGTTCGGATCGGTTGGACCCATCACGGAGCAATGGTATCCGTCGCAAATCGTAAATGCGTCGGCCAGCGAGTAATAGAACGGCAAATCGCCGCGCGTGTAATAGCCCATCGTCAACGGACCGCTCGCGCCGTTGCTCTCGCGATGCGCGCTCACCCAACCGTCGAATTTTCCGCCGTTCCAACTCTCGTGCAGAATCTTCCATGCATGGCTGAGATCGTGCAAGCGTTGCGCGCTTGTCGTCTTCGTATCGAGATGAAATGGAAGAATGTAGCCGCCCTTGGTCAGCTGATCGGGCTGATAAAAGACCGGCCGCCCCTCCGGCAACTCAATTGCTTTTGGATCGCCGAAACCGCGTACGCCCGAAAGCGACCCGAAGTAGTGATCGAACGACCGGTTTTCTTGCATCAGGAAAACCAGATGATCGATGTCTGACAGCTTCGAGGGCGCAGCCTCCGCCATTGCCGGCCTGATCCACTCGACCATCGGCGTCATCGCCGCAGCGGTTGCTGTGCCAAGAAAACGCGAACGAGATAAACGGCTCATGTGCATCGCGGTTCGCGCGAATGCAGTCGGAGCCTTGCAGACCGGGAGCACCCAGCGCGATTACCGGGGCGCAACCAGCGCGATTACCGGGCGCACGTAGCGCGATTACCGGGCGCACCCAGCGCGATTATCGGGCGCACGTAGCGCGATTACCGGGGCGCACCCAGCGCGATTATCGGGCACAGGTAGCGCGATTACCGGGCACAGGTAGCGCGATTACCGGGCGCACGTTCGATTTGCGCTGGCGACTGATTTCGCGCAAAGGGCCGCCTCTGGGCACGATCACGCCCCTGGTGTCATCCTGAGCGTAGCGCTCGCCATATGTCATCCTGAGCGTAGCAACGCGCAGCGTTGCGAAGTCGAAGGACCGAGGTAATCCTGCCGGCGCCGAAACGACCTCTAAAGGTTGGGGGTACGATCGCGTGCTCGATCTGGTGCATCGTTTCGCTGCCCGCGTTACTGGAATGGTCCTTCGACTACGCGCCCTGCGGGCGCTATCAGGATGACAAAGGGGAAGCGAATCGCGCAATGTTTGCGTGAGGCGGCCCTTTGCGCGAAGTCAGTCGCCAGCGGAAATCGAACGTGCGCCCGGTGATCGCGCCACGTGCGCCCGGTGATCTCCCACGTGCGCCCGGTGATCGCGCCCGCTGCTCGCGCTACAACTACAGCGATTCGACGATGGCGTCGAGGAGGCGGGCGAGGTCCGCAGCGCGCGTGTTGCCGGCAGCGATGACTTCTTCATGAGAGGTCGGTAAGCCGACCATGTTGGTGATGACGCTGAAACCGAGGACGCGCATCTTCAAGTAGCGCGCGCGAATCGTTTCGAGCACAGTCGACATGCCGACCACATCGGCGATCGAGCGCAGCCACCGCGCTTCAGCCTGCGTCTCGAATGCGGGCCCGACGAGACCGGCGTAGACGCCTTCGCGCAAGCTGATGCCCAGCGAAGCGGCGCGACGCCGCGCAATCTCGCACAGCTCGGAATCGTACGCGCCAAGCATTTCGATGAACGGATTCGGCTCGTCGGGACCGATCAGCGGGCTCGTTCCGGTCAGATTGATCTGATCGGTGATCAGCATGAGATCGGTCGCCTTGAAGTTCGAATTCAAACCGCCGGATGCGTTCGTAAGGATGATCGTCTTAGCACCGGCGCCGCTCGCGAGATCGACCTGCGCCGTAACTTGTCGCGCGTCAAAGCCTTGATAGAGATGAAAGCGTCCGGAAAAAGCGACGACGCGGCGTTTGTGCCACTCACCGGCGATCGCTTCGCCCGCGTGTCCGAGCAGCGTTGCGCGCGGCAGTCCAAGCTCCGCGTACGGAATCTTTTTCGGGTGGTGAATTCGCTCCGCTACGAGTCCGGACAAACCGGTTCCCAAAACGATCGCGAGATCGACTTCGCCGCCCGCGCGCTTTGCGAGCTCGTTCACGCCAGCAGGTTTTTGCCGGTCATCTCGCCCGGTACGCGCAAGCCCATCAGCGGAAGCAGCGTCGGCGCGATGTCGCCGAGCTTGCCGCCGTTCGCGAGCGTGCCGACCGATGTTTGCGAGATGATCACGAGCGGCACGGGGCTTGTCGTGTGCGCCGTGAGCGGATTTCCGTCGGCGTCGATCTTTTCTTCGGCGTTCCCGTGGTCGGACGTGATGACCAAAATGCCGTCGCGTGCAAGGACGCGCTGTTCGAGCCGTCCGAGCGAGACGTCGAGCGTCTCAACGGCGGAGATCGTCGCATCCCACACGCCCGTGTGACCGACCATGTCGGCGTTGGCGTAGTTCATCACAATCACGTCGTGATGTTTATGATCGAGGTCTTCGATCGCGGCCGTCGTGATTTCGGCGGCCATCATCTCGGGCGCGAGATCGTAGGTCGCCACCTTGCGGTTCGATGGAATCAGAATGCGGTCTTCGTTTTCGAAAACGTCTTCGCGGCCGCCGTTGAAGAAATACGTGACGTGCGCGTACTTCTCGGTTTCGGCCAGGCGCAGCTGACGGAGACCGGCTTCGGCGATGACTTCGCCGAACGTCTGCGACTGCGGGCGCGGTCCGAAAAGCACGGGGTTCGGAAAGTTCTCCTCATATCTCGTCATCGTAGCGAAGACGAGGTCGCCGTATTTCACCGTATTGAAGTGCGAGAACGAATGATCCGTGAACGCCAGCGTTAGCTCCCGCGCGCGGTCCGGCCGGAAGTTGAAGAAGATCGCCGAGTCGCCTTCGCGTATCGGACGCACGGCTCCGATCAGCGTCGGCTGCACGAATTCGTCGTTTTCGTTTCGCGCGTACGCGGCTTCGATTGCTGCGCGCGCAGTCGGCGCGTTGAACGCAGCCTTGCCGCTTGCCAGCGCATCGTACGCCCGCTCGACGCGATCCCAGCGCTTGTCACGGTCCATCGCGAAGAATCGCCCACTGATGGTTGCAATCGCGTTCGGGGCCGCGACGGCTTCCAGCCGCTTGCTGATGCGGTCGATGTAATTTAGCGCCGAGCGCGGCGGCGTATCGCGTCCGTCCAGAAACGCGTGAATCTCGAACGGCACTTTTGCGTTCGCGGCGGAATCGATCAGCGCTTCAAGGTGCAACATCGAGCTGTGCACGCAGCCGTCGCTCAGCAAACCGAGAAAATGCAGCGTACCGCTCGTCTTTTGAACGTGTGCGATCGCCTGCTGGAGCACGGGATTCTTCGCAAAGCTGCCTTCGGCGATCGCGCTGTCGATGACGACGACGCCCTGCGGCACGACGCGTCCGCTGCCGATGTTGATGTGTCCGACTTCGCTGTTGCCCATGATGCCGTGCGGGAGTCCGACGTCTTCGCCGCTGGCTTCGAGCAGCGTGTGCGGATACGTCGCCAGGAAACGCTGCCAATTCGGTAGCTCCGCTGCGGCGATTGCGTTACCGTGTGTCTCGGTTCGCACGCCCCAGCCATCGAGTACGGCAAGGACGAGCGGCCGGCGCGTTTCGCTCACGCAGCCACCGCCGGACGTGCGTTACGGATCAGCTCGGTGAAGATTTGCGCATCGAGGCTCGCGCCGCCCACGAGGCCGCCGTCGATATTCGGTTGTGCGACGAGGCTCGCGACGTTGTTCGGCTTCATGCTCCCGCCATACAGAATCGGAACGCCGTTGAAGGCTGCGTCGATCGCGCGGATCTCGGCCATCACCTCGTTCGCCGCGCTCGGATCTTCGGAAAGTCCGCTGCCGATCGCCCAGATCGGCTCGTAGGCGAGGACGCAGCGTTTACGTCCGTTGGCGTCGACGCCGTCGAAGGCGCCGAGAATCTGCTGCGTCACGCGTTTTTTCGCATGTCCGGCTTCGTGTTCTTCGAGCGACTCCCCCACGGCGACGATCGGCGTGATGCCGTGTGCAAGCGCCGACCTTACTTTTAGATTGACGGTCGCGTCGGTCTCACCGCAGTTGGCGCGCTGTTCGGAGTGACCGAGGATGACGTACGTGCAGCCGACTTCGAGCAGCATCACCGGTGAAATCTCGCCGGTGTAGGCACCTTGATCGCTCCAATGCATGGTCTGCGCACCAAGCAACGGTTGGTCGCTGCCGGCAAGCTCGGCTGCGACGGCGGCAAGTGCCGTGAATGGCGGCGCGATTGCGACGTCGACGTCCGGATGTTGCCACGACGTGTCGTCGAGCAACGCACGAACGAGGTCGCGTGCTTGCGCGATCGTCTTGTGCATCTTCCAGTTGCCGACGATTAGCGTGCGGCGCTGCATGCTTCGAGAGCGGCGACTCCGGGCAATGTTTTGCCTTCCAGAAATTCGAGCGTCGCGCCCCCGCCGGTGCTCACGTGCGTAACGCCTTTGTCGAATTCGAGCATGTGCGCGGCCGCGGCAGCATCGCCGCCGCCGACGACGGTGGTCGCCCCGTCTTTCGTCGCTTCGACGAGAGCTTGGCCGATGACGCGCGTGCCTTGCTGATACGCGGGCTTCTCGTACACGCCCATTGGGCCGTTGAAGACGACCGTGAGTGCTTGGCGAATCACGTTCGCATAGACGCCTGACGTCGCCGGACCGATATCGAGGATCATCCGGTTTCCGAGCGGCTCGAGGAGCAACACTTCTGCGGACGGCGTGCCTTCGTCGAGATTTTCCGCCACGATCGCATCGGTCGGCAAATGAAATTCGACGCCGCGTTCGCGTGCCAGCGTGAGAATTTTCTTAGCCGGCTCGAGATCGGGATCGCGCAGCGATTTGCCGACGTCAACGCCCGATGCCGCGAGAAACGTGTTGCCCATCCCGCCGCCGACGCAGAACCCGCTGACTTTGCCGATCAGATTCGTGAAGACGCCGATCTTGTCGGCAATTTTGGCGCCGCCGATCGCGCAGACATAAGGCTTCTTCGGATCTTCGGTCAGCTTCGAGAGCGCAGAAAGCTCGGCTTCCATCAGCAAACCGGCCGCGCAAGGGAGAAAATGAGCGACGCCTTCGGTTGAGGCGTGGGCGCGATGTGCTGTACCGAAGGCGTCGTTGACGTAACGCTCGGCGAGCCCGGCAAGTTCCTCGGCGAAGTGCTTATCGTTTTTTTCTTCCTCAGGATGGAAGCGCACGTTTTCCAGCAGCAGGAACTCGCCGTCCCGCAGCTTCTCGGCCGCGGCTTTGGCTTCGGGCCCAATACAATCGTTCACAAATGTTATCGGAACCTCGAGCAGCTCGGAGAGCCTCTTCCCGACCGGCTCGAGCGAGTATTTCGGATCGCGCTTGCCGTCGGGCCGCCCCAGGTGCGAACAGATGATCGTCCGCGCGCCCCCTTCACGGAGCTTGCGCAGCGTCGGAAGCGCGGCCACTAAGCGAGTGTCGTCTGCGACCTTGCCATCGCTCATGGGGACGTTCAGGTCCTCGCGCACCAGCACACGGCGGCCGCGATAGTCGAAGTCGCTAAGGGTCAGAAACCGCAAACGTCGATCAGACCTTTGCCGGCATCTTGCTGAGCACCATGTTAGCGACGTCGGCGAGACGGCACGAGTAGCCCCATTCGTTGTCGTACCACGCGCCGATCTGAATGAGATCGCCGTTGGCGTTCGTCAACCCGGAGTCGATGATCGAGCTGTACTGCGAGCGCTTGAAGTCGCTCGAGACGAGCAGCTCGTCGGTGTATTGCATGATGCCGCTCAGCCGGCCGCTTTCGGTCGCTCGTTTGAGCAGTGCGTTCAGCTCGTCTTTCGTCGTCGGCTTTTTCGTCTGCGCGACGAGATAGATCATCGAAACGGTCGGCGTCGGAACGCGCAGCGCGAAGCCGTCGAACGTTCCTTGGACTTCGGGGATCGTCAAGTACAGCGCTTTCGCGGCGCCGGTCGAGGTGGGAACGATATTTGTTGCGGCGTTTCGCCCGCGGCGCCAATCTTTGTGCGGCGCATCGAGGATGTGCTGATCGTTCGTGTACGAGTGGATCGTCGTCATGAAGCCGCGTTGCCAGCCGAGCGTGTCGACGATCGGCTTGACGGCGGTGGCCAGACAATTCGTCGTGCACGACGCGTTCGAGATGATCTTGTGCTTCTCGGGATCGTACTTGTCGTCGTTCACGCCGAGGACGAGCGTGATATCTTCACCGCTGGCAGGCGCCGAGATGATGACTTTCTTTGCGCCGCCACCGCTGATGTGCAAGCCGGCTTTCTCGGCATTCGTGAACAAGCCGGTCGATTCGATTACGACGTCGACGCCGAGATCTTTCCACGGAATCTTGCCGGGATCGCGCTCGGCAACGACCTTGATTTTTTGCGAACCGACCTTGAGCTGATCGCCCTCGGCTCCGACCGCGGCGTCGTACACGCCGTAGTTCGAGTCGTACTTGAAGAGATGCGCGAGTTCGGCGGCGCTGGTCAGGTCGTTCACGGCCGCGATCGCGACCTGCGGATACCGTTCCAAAAGCGCCTTCGTGAAATTACGGCCGATCCGGCCGAACCCGTTGATCCCAATACGCATTCAATTCCCTCGTCAGATAGTGCGGGGCTCGCCTTCCGCTATACCCTTGCTCCGCCCTCGCGAAGACGCCGCGCCAAGCGGAGGATGCCGGCGAGGCGGCCGTTGACGGTTGCCTTGGGGACCGCCGGGCGGCAACGCCGGCCCAATTGTGAGAGCGATTCTTCGGGGTGCTGCATCCGCAACTGCGCGATCTCGCGCATTGCCGGCGTGAGCCTGCGCAGTCCGTAGCGATCGGCGACGAGCGCGATCGCTTCGCGCTGTGTCGCGGAGGCGCTGGTCGAGCGATCGAGGTTCGCAGCTTCGGTATTGACCAAGCGCCGAATGCGATTCTTCGTTTCTTTTATCGCGCGCACGTCTTCGAGCTGCAGTACGGCGCTATACGCGCCGATTTGGCCGAGCACGGCGACGATCGCATCGAGATCCTTGTAATAAAGCAGCGCGCGGCTCTTGCGAATCGTGCGTTTGGGAGGGACGCCGAGCTGCGTGAGAATCGACGTCAAGCGCGTCGCATCATGCTCGCCTGCGACGACGAATTCCAGATGGTAGCCGTGTGCCGGTGTTGCGACCGAACCGCATGCGAGAAACGCACCGCGTGCCTCCATTCTGCGCTCGGGCTGCGAACGGGGCATGCGCGATGCGGGTAACGGAATTGCAAGTTCGTATGTCGCTGTACGATAGAGACGTTTACCGGCGAGTTTCGCAATCGAGGGGGAATCGCCGGAGAGCACGCGCGCCAGACGAGCAACGGCCGGACGTTGCGTGCGGAAGGTGCCCTCGCGTGCGCCGTACCGTGCAAGACCGTCGCGCAGCGCCGCGCGCGCGGCTACGTTCGCGGGGAGGTCGCGCGCCAGCGCGTCCTTGACGTCCGCCGAAAACGAAACGCGATTGGTTAGAGCCACTGTTCCGAGTCTTTGCGTTCGCCGAGAATCGTGTACAGCTCGACCGGCTTTACGCCGGGCGTCACGCGCAACGGAACCGACTCAACGCGCACGGTGAGGATTTTGCGAGCGTAGTGAATTTCGAGCACGTCGCCGGCCTTGACGTCGTAACCCGCTTTGAGCGGTCGTCCGCGCCGATCGAAGATGCGTCCGGCATCGAGCGCCTCTTTGGCCTCGGTGCGGCGTTTTGCGAGCCGCGCGACTTTAAGAAATTTATCGAGGCGCAACGTTGCGCTGATTGGCCTTGGGAACGACGCACGTTCCGCGCGCCCGCACGACCACGATGGGTTCGTCGACGACATCGGCGGCGCTGGGAGAAAGATCTGGACGCGCAGCGATGATCTTGCGCGCCTCGAAGCTCATCGTGCGCGACGTGTTCCCGGTCTTCGTGATCTCGCCGTACGCTTCGATGTAATCGCCGGCGTAGACCGGCGCGAGAAACTCGACGCTCTCGTAGGCGGCGAAGAGTCCTTCATCGCCGTCGTGCTCGATCAGCAGCTGCGTTGCGACGTCACCGAACAGCGAAAGAATTCGTGCGCCGTCGACGAGGTTGCCCCCGTAGTGCGCATCGTGCGCGCTCATGCGCACGCGCAGCGTTACGCCGCTGTTTTCGCGAGCTGCCATAGATCTTCGAGTTCGTCGATGCTCATATCGCCGAGACTGCGGCCGTCTGCGGACGCGCGCTGCTCCATGAACGCGAAGCGGCGGTAGAATTTCTCGTTGGCCTCGCGCAGCGCGCCTTCGGAGTCGATGCCGAGCTGGCGCGTAACGTTCACGAGCGTGAAGAGAATGTCGCCGATCTCTTCGCGAATGTGGTCTTTGTCGCCGCTGGCTTGCGCTTCGGCCAGCTCCGCAATTTCCTCGCTCAACTTGTGAGTCACCGCGCGTGCGTCCGGCCAGTCGAAACCGACGCGGGAGGCTTTTTCTTGCATTTTCTGTGCGCGTTGCAATGCACCAAGTGCTTTCGGAATTCCGTCGAGCCGGCTGTTGCGTCCGAGCGCGGCGCCTTCGGCGGCCTTGATTTGCTCCCAGTTCTTCCAGACTTCCGCGACGCCCGAGACGGCTTGATCGCCGAAAACGTGCGGATGCCGGCGCACCATCTTATTGGAGAGTGCGTCGATCACGTCGGCGATCGAAAACTTTCCGCGCTCGGTCGCCACTTGCGAGTGGAACACGATTTGCAAAAGCAAGTCGCCCAGTTCTTCGCACAGCGCATCGTTGCGATCGTCTTCGATTGCTTCGGCGACTTCGTAGGTCTCTTCGATCAGATACGGCACGAGCGAGCGATGCGTTTGTTCGCGGTCCCACGGGCACGAGCGCCGCAAGCGCGCCATGATCTCGACCAGATCTTCCCACGAATGATGCTCCGAGCCCGGCGGCAACGGCACGAGCGGCATCGTAATCGCGGCGGACAGCGTCGCTTTCGGAACGCCAGGAACGATTTCGGCGGCGATGCCGCGCGCTTCGAGCGCGCGCAAGAGCACGGGAAGTCCGGCGAAATCCGAGAGCGGATTCCCGAGCACGCCAAGCCCGGTGTCGCGTCCCGGATCGACGCGTATCACGAACGCATCGATCTCTTCGCGGCTGCCGCGCATGAACAGTCCGGGGCGTTCGACCAGCTTAAGCAGCTCGACGCCTTCGTTCTCGAGGAAGAGCACCAGCTCGGGTGGCGCCAGAACCGTCGCTGCGCGCCCAATCGAGCGCAACGCTTCAAGGCTTCCGAGCGTGAGCAAATCCGGGTCGCCCGGACCGAGCCCAACGATGCGGATCACGCCGGTTCGTTCAACCGGCGCGACGCGGTTTACTTCGTGGCGGCCGGAGACACTGCAGGCGACGCGGGGGCCGGCGCGCCCGTATTCGGTGCAGGCGGAAGCGGCGTGCTCGCAAGGTCGGAGAAGCGCGGATCGCTCACGGTGATCGTGGCTTTGCTACGAAGCTCTTGCAAGAACGGCTGAATCTGTTGCTGTTCGGCTTGCTGCATCATCGTCGTACGAATCTGCGCATCGCTGCCCGCCAGGGTCGCTTTGACGGCCGGCTTCTTTTCTTCCACTTGAATGATGTGATAGCCGAACGGACTCTTCACCGGTTCGCTGATCTTCCCGACCGGTAAGCTAAACGCGGCCGCATCGAACGGCTGCACCATTTGTCCGTGTCCGAAGAAGCCTAGCTCGCCGCCTTTGTCTTTGCTGGCGGGGTCGGCCGAATATTGCTTGGCAAGCGCAGCGAAATCGCCGCCGGATTTCAACTTGGCTTCGACCAGCTGCGCGGTCTTGAGATCCGGAACGAGAATGTGACGCGCGCGGACCTGTTCGGGCTTGTCGAGAGCTGCGTGATTTTGCTTGAAGAACGCCGCAACTTGTGTGTTCGTGATCGGCGGAATGCGTTTTGCAACGGCTTGCTGCAGGACGAGCTGTTGGCGCAAGATGTTGCGCACGTCGGCATTCGTCATGCCCTGCTGCTTGACGATCATGTCGAACTGTCCGTTGGGATAGCGCGTCTTGAGCTTATTGAGCTCGTCGTCGATTTGTCCGGAGGTCGGATCGATGTGGTTCTCCGTCGCATACTGATCGATCAGATCGCTCTGAATCAACTGGTTGAGCACGCCTTTTCCGGCTTGGCTTCCCTCCAGCTTGTTGTCGAAGGTGCCGTGGCTGATCGCCTGACCGTTGACGGTCACGATCGCGCCACCGCTATTCGTGCTGTTGCACGCAGCCAGCGACAAGCTAAACGCGGCGGCCAACGATGCCGCCATCAAACGATTCGAATTCAAATCCTTACTCCGCGCGGAGATAACAGGCTCCGCAAAACCCCCGAACGTTCGTAGGGGTGCCGGGGGTTCCTCCCGCGGCTTAACGCCGAACGAGCGCCATCGGGGCCGACGTGCCCAAGGCGGCTGGGACGGGGCCCGCTGTCGTAGAGCCGTTTACGGTGCCGGCGTAATTGAAGACTGGCGTCGAGTCTGAACCCCCGGGCGTCGCGGGGCCGGAGTAATCGATGGTTCCCCCGGTTGCCGAGCATTGAGAGGCGCCGCTGCTCGTCGTCTGGAGACTTCCGGCGTTCACGAAGATTCCTGGACCCGCTGCCGCTCCACCGCCGGCGCCGCTTCCACTATGCGTACTTACTCCGGCCCCGCCGGTGATCGTCGCGAGCGTACCGCCGTTTGCGCCTACGGTATCGCCTGAGCCGCCGCCACCACCTGGGCCGCCGGCTCCGCCGCCTGCGCCTCCGCCTCCGCCGGCTCCGAACCCACCGGCACCTCCGTAATTTTCCAAAACACCGACTGTGGGCGCGCCGCTCCCTCCGCCGCCACCGCCGAAACCACCATCTCCGCCCGCTCCTATTGGTGGAGAATTGACGCCGCCGCCGCTACCACCGCCACCACCCCCGCCGAAGCCGCCATTCACCCCATTAATGCTCGTCGATGTGCCGCCGCTTCCGGCGGTGGGCCCGTAGCCGGACCCGCCAAAAGCGCCCCCGCTTGTTGTGGCAGTGTTGCCCGCCTGCAGCAGCCCGCCGCCTCCGGATCCGCCCAAGTCACTCGGGCCGGAAAGTGGACCGCCGCCGCCGCTGCCACCGAGACCGCCTCCGCCGCCGCCACCGCCAAACGAAGGTTCGCCGGGATTGCCACCGCCGGCTCCAGCTCCGCCGATGGCCTGACAGTTGACGAAGAAATCGTCGCTGATGCTGACGCTGGCGGTTGCTTGGTTTATAAAGATGCCGGCGCCGAGTCCGGCGCCTCCGCCTCCCCACGGGTAACCGCCGTCGCCGCCTTTTGCCGTTACGTTTTGAATTTGCAAATTCTTGATGATAATGGTGCCGCTGTCGGCGAAGAACGCGCGGTATTTCCCAGCGCCGTCAATCGTGATTCGGCCGAATGATGCGCCGTCGATTGAAAGGTTGTTCTCGATGATCGGAAGCGGACCCGACAGCGTGATCGTGCAGGCGTTGTTGAAACACAGGGCCGGATTGCTGCTGGCGATTCGTTTCACGTCGAATTGAATCGCCGTATTCGGCTGCGCGTGTGCCATTCCGTATCGCAGGTCGCCTTGCACACCCACACCACTGCCTACACCGAGGAGAACAGAGGTTGGATTTGAGTCGGTTCCGATTGTGACGGTGTAGAGACTCGTCCCGGTATTCGCGGGAGAAGGCGTGACGGTTGAAGGCGGCCCGCATCCCACCAGCATGCAGAAAAACGCGACGGCAAGGACCGCGCCGAGTTTCATTCGCGGCTAGCACTACGTAGTGCTAGCCGACTTTCCTTCTCTTAGAGCGTCTCGACGAGCTGTCGTACGAGCGGAAACGCTTCTCGGGGCGACTCGATGCGCGTCGGCAGGTCGACCGTGATCTTTCCATCGCCGAATCGGAAGCGATTCTTCGTCAGCGATTGCAGTCGCGGAATCGCCGTCGGCTCGAGCGCGAAGCCGCTACCGACGCCGAACGTCAAGCGGCGCTCGTCGATCACGACGCGCGTGATGTTCTTGCGCAGCGCGATCGTGCGCAGCTTCGTGATCTCGACGAGATCGCGAAATTCATCGGGAAACGCACCGAACCGGTCGCGCACTCCGGCCGCGACCTCTTCGACTTCCGCCTCGCTGCGCGCGGCGGCGAGCTGCTGATAGACGGCGATCTTCTGCGAGACCTGCGGAATATAGTCGGCCGGAATGAAGGCGTCGATCTTGATGTCGATGACGGCTTCACGCCGCGCTTCGAGCGTTTCTTTTGTACGGCCGCGACGCTCGGCGACCGCATCCGCGAGCAGCGAGCAATACGTCTCGAATCCGACTGCGCCGATGAAGCCGCTCTGCGCTCTCCCGAGCAGATTCCCCGCGCCGCGGATTTCGAGATCGCGCATCGCGATTTGCATCCCGCTTCCGAGATGGGTGAACTCGCGGATCGCTTCGAGCCGCGCCTTGGCTTCTTCCGTGAGCGCCTTATGTGCCTGATACAAAAGATACGCGTAAGCTTGCTGGTTCGAACGCCCGACACGTCCGCGCAACTGATAGAGATCGGCGAGTCCGAATTTATCGGCGTCGGTGATGATGATCGTATTGACGTTGGGAATGTCGAGGCCGTTCTCAATGATCGTCGTCGAGACGAAGACGTCGACCTCGCCGTCGATGAAGCGTTGCATGACCGGTCCAAGCTCGGTCTCCCCCATCTGGCCGTGTCCGATGCCGATGCGGGCTTTGGGGACGAGCTGTTCGAGGGCTTTGGCGACGGCATAGATCGTCTCGATCCGGTTGTGCACGAAGTACACTTGTCCGCCGCGATCCAGCTCGGCCATGATCGCGCGTTGCACGACGGAATCACTCGACGGCACGACGACCGTTTTTGTCGAGAGCCGGTTGGCCGGTGCGGTTTGAATGAGCGAGAGATCGCGCACGCCGAGCAACGACATGTGCAGCGTCCGCGGAATCGGCGTCGCGGAGAGCGTGAGCACGTCGACGCTTGCGCGCAGCTGTTTGAGCCGCTCTTTGTGCATGACGCCGAAGCGCTGCTCTTCGTCGATCACGAGCAGGCCAAGATCTTTGAAGACGACGTCTTTCTGCAGGAGCCGGTGCGTTCCGATGACGATGTCGATTTTTCCGTCGGCAACGTCGCGCAGGGTCGCCTGCTGCTCTTTTTTCGTGCGGAAGCGTGAAAGCTCGGCGACTTGCACCGGGAAGCTCGCAAAGCGCGCGCTGAAATTGCGGAAGTGCTGCGCCGCAAGCAGCGTCGTCGGAACCAGGATCGCGACTTGTTTTTTCGCGAGCACGGCCTTGAACGCGGCGCGAATTGCAACTTCGGTCTTCCCGTAGCCGACGTCGCCGCAAACGAGGCGATCCATCGGCCGTGAGGTCGCCATGTCGCCCTTGACTTCAACGATCGCTTTGAGCTGATCGGGCGTCTCCGTGTATGGAAAGGCTTCTTCGAGCTCCGATTGCCACGGCGCATCCGGGCCGAACGAATAGCCCGGCGCCGATTCACGCTCGGCGTAGAGCGCGACGAGCTCGTCTGCAATTTTTGCAAGCTGCTCGCTGACGCGGCTCTTGGCGCGCGCCCAGTCGCCGCCGCCCATGCGCGAAAGCCGCGGCGCGTGGCCTTCGCCGGAGTTGTATTTCGTCACCATGTGCATCTGGTGCACGGGGACGAGCATGCGGTCGTTGCCTGCGTACTGCAGAGAGAGATAGTCGCTCGTCGTGCCGAGAATCGTCTCGGTGCGCAAGCCGAGATATTGTCCGATCCCGTGCACGGCGTGCACGATGAAATCGCCGACCGAAAGATCGGAAAGCGTGATCGGCACGCCTTCCTTGACGGCGCGCAGTTTGACGCGGCGCGCCTGCTGGCCGTAAATCTCGCGATCGCCGAGCACGTGCAAACGCAACGCCGGGATCGAGAAGCCCGCATCGATCGAGCCTTGATCGACGTAAACGGCGGCGTTGCCGAGCAGCGCGCGCGGCATGCCGCGCTGCGCGTCGATCCCGGCTCCTTGCAGCATCTCGTGCAAGCGTGAGGCGCCGGTAACGGTCAGCCAAACGGTTTCTCCCGTGTCCAACCATTCACGTACCGACGTCATGAACGTATCGATGCGGCGCTGGAAATGCTCGACCGGTCGCGTCTCGAGCGCAAAGCGTTCGAGGACGCGCGGAAGCCAGGATTCGGCCGCGTCGCCTTCGATTGCACCGGCAACGACGAGCGTCGTTGCTTGCGCGAGCTCATTGCGCAGTGCGCAGAAATTCGGATACGGCGCGCTCACATCGGCGAGTAAGGCTTCTCCGACTTCGTCGGTGCGCACGTCGAGCTCGCCCGACTCGACGCCGGCAAGCAAGACTTCTTGTTCGCGCGAGCGCTCTTGGCTCAGGCTTTCATCGATCGTCGCGAGCATCTGCGGTTCTTGCAAAACGACGAGCGCGCGCTTGGAAAGATAGTCGAAGATCGTCGCGTGCCGGTCGTACGCAAGCGAGAGCCACGCTTCGGGGACTTCTGCGCCCGACGCAAGATATGCCCGCACGGCCGAGACGACGCCCGGTTCGCCGTCGACGCGATCGCTGACGCGCTCGCGATAAACGGGCTCGCGTGGAATCTCGCTCCACGGCGCGATCGCGATCTTCGCGAGCGGCTCGCCGGCATCGCTGCGCTGCGACTGCAGATCGAAGGGCCGAATGCTGTCGACATCGTCGCCGAAGAATTCGATGCGAGCCGGTTTCTCGGCGGTCGCCGCAAAGACGTCGATGAGTCCACCGCGCACGGCGTATTCGCCGGCCGCGCCGACGACATCGACGCGATGATAGCCCAGCCTGAATAAGCGCTGTTGCGTCTCTTCGAAACCGGCGCTCGCGCCGCGCTCGATTGAGAAAATGAGACTCTCGAAGATCTCACGCGGCATCAGATACTGACGTAGCGCAGCGACCGGAGCCACGACGATCATCGAGCGGCGGGCCGAAAGATCGGCAAGCAGCGTCATGCGCGCGCTGCGTTCGGACGGACTTTCGAGCGCACCGATGCTCTCGTCGCGCGGGCGCATCAGCGCAACCGGGCCGTTCTCGCCCTCGCCCAGATAGTAGAGCAGATCGGCGAACGTGCGTTCTGCGACATCTGCCGTCGGCACGACGACGAGCATTTGGTCGCCAAGCGCCTTGAAGATTCCGGAGAGCAGGTATGGTCGCGCGGCTGCGCCCGTCTCGTGCAACGAGAATGCAGCGGCACCGCTCGATGACCGCAAACGGTCGAGCAGAGCCGCAAATGAACGATAGAGAACGGGGGTAGCTACGGACACAGAGTTTCTATGCTAGCACATCGCGAAAGACGGGGGATGCGGATACTTGTTACCGGCGGCGCGGGCTTCATTGGAAGTGCGCTCGTTTGGGAGCTTAACCGGCGAGGTTTCGACGATATCCTGATCGCCGATCGATTGGGTACCGGCGAAAAGTGGCGTCATCTCGTTCCGCTCCGTTTTCGCGACTACCTCGAAGCCGACGAGCTTGCACGCATCGTCAACGAGTCACCAGGCAAACTTGACGAAATCTCAACGGTTTTCCATCTTGGTGCCTGCTCGTCGACGACGGAAAGCGACGCAAGTTACTTAATCCGCAACAATTTCGGTTATACGAAGATGTTGGCCGAGTGGGCGGTCGGCAAAGGTCGCCGATTCGTGTATGCAAGCTCCGGCGCAACGTATGGTTCCCGCGAGCATGGACTGCGTGAAGATCTGCCGGCCTCGGAATTGCGGCCGCTCAACAAGTATGGATTTTCAAAGCATATCTTCGATGTCTATGCAGCGCGTACCGGGATGCTGGATAAAATCGTCGGTCTGAAATATTTCAACGTGTACGGACCGAACGAAGATCACAAGGGCGAGATGCGTTCGGTCGTTCACAAAGCCTATGAGAGCATCACGCGCGACGGATGGGTCGGACTCTTCAAGAGTTACCGCCCCGAAATTGCGGACGGGGAACAAACGCGCGATTTCATTTACGTCAAAGACGCGGTTGCCATGACCGTCCATCTCGCAAACACGCCGAGTGCGCGCGGACTATTCAATGTAGGCTCGGGCGCTGCGCGGACGTGGCTTGATCTCGTCAGCTCCGTCTTCACATCGATGGGGCGCAAACCGGACATCCGCTTTATCGAGATGCCCGAGGTCCTACGCGGGCGCTATCAGTACGCGACGCAGGCCTCGATCGACAAGATCCGCAGCACCGGCTACGACCGGCCGATCACCTCGCTCGAGGACGGGATCGCCGACTACGTCCGCGGCTACCTGATCCCGGGTCACGCCCTAGGCGACGAGCCGCCTGCCGATTTGTCACGCCCTCTCGTGTCATCCCGAGCGTAGCGACCGGAAGGAGCGTAGTCGAGGGACGGTACCCGCGTCTTGCTGCCGTGGAAGTCCGGGTACCTGGAGGTGCTGGATAATGTGGAGCGCACGCGGACGTCATTAAGCGGAATGTTGCGCCTGTCCGCGATTTCGGCTTGGGAAGTCTCGACGCGAGATCGCGGTTAGCGGAGAGATCGCTCGAATCGCTAGGGAACTTTCCGACGAGCTCCACGGTGATCCGGTGGCGCTGGTGACTCGGGATGAGCGGATGCTAAAATTCGCCAAGTCGCGCGGCGGTTTCGCGTGCATCGCCGCATGAGGCGCTAGGCTCATTGCCGGTAGGGCGGGAAATTGGGTGACGTGATCGCCCGAGACAACCCTGAACCCAGTAGCGACTTTGCCGAGGTCCCGATCGACGACGTTCAAGCCTTCTGGGATTCTCGGCCGTGCAACATCAAGCACTCACCGAAGCCAATCGGGACGCGAGAGTACTTCGATGAAGTGGAGGCACGTAAGTACTTCGTTGAGCCGCACATCGTATCGTTCGCCGAGTTTCCAAAGTGGAGCGGCAAGCGCGTTCTCGAGATCGGGTGCGGAATTGGCACGGCGACAATCAGCTTCGCGCGCGCCGGCGCCGACGTCACGGCCGTCGATCTTTCGAACGAGAGCCTCGAATTGGCTCGCAAACGCGCCGATGTGTTCGGCCTTTCGAGCCGCGTGCATCTGCAATTCGCTAACGCGGAGAATCTGAGCGATTACGTAGCTCCCGCCCCCTACGACCTGATCTGGTCGTTTGGCGTGCTGCACCACACGCCGCATCCGGAGCGAGCGCTGGACCAGCTCAAGCGCTACGCCATGCCCGGCACGACAGTAAAGCTTATGATGTACTACTCGTTCTCGTGGAAAGTCCTATGGGCGACGCTGCGCTACGGTAAAGGGCGTCTTTGGGATTGGCGCCACATCATTGCGCGATACTCCGAAGCGCAGACCGGCTGCCCCGTTACCTACACGTACACCAAGCGCGAGCTCGCGAAGCTGCTTTCCGATCGTGGCTTCCGCGTGGCGGAAATTTTTGTAGACCACGTTTTCCCATACAGCATCCCGGACTACGTGCAGTACCGCTATAACAAGAGGTGGTACTTCGCGTGGATGCCACAGCCGATCTTTCGCTGGTTCGAGCGCAGATTCGGCTGGCATCTCTGCGTAACGGCAATAGCCGTATAAGTTCAATAGGCGAGAGTGATCGGAATTGTCATGCTCGCTTTTTTCCCGTCTGCCGTCAGCGCGTTGAACGTGACCTGATACGTCTTCAAGAACCACGGTGGAATGAACGACGGAATCGCTTGAATACCCGCAAACGTTCCGTCCTGCGCTTTGGGAATCGAGATATCGTGCCCCTCGACCGAAAGTACGAGATTCGCGACGTTTGGTGACGTCGTGATGCGGCACGCGAATTGTCCGCCGATATGCACCGTTTTATCGATGATCTCGATGCGCACGATTTGTGGTGCGCCGGGTGACGCATTCGGATCGGGCGTCGGCTCAACGATGTATTTGTAGGGATTTTGTGGCGTGGCCGTCGGCGACGGCGATACTGTCGGCGCGGGCGTTGCACTTGGAGTCTCGGTCGGCGTCTCGGTCGGAGTTGCGGTTGCAGTCGGCGCGGCGCTCGCGCTGATGTCGGGCTGCGGCTCCGGCGCGGGCGTCGCCAATTGCGCGACCGCCTGCGCGGCAGCACCCAGCGCGAATCCGATAGTCAAGACGATCAGGCGAAGAATCACGTGGGTAGTGGTTCCCTCAAATAGCCGGCAAGCGGGGTCACGAGTGCGATGAGCTCGAGCCACGGAGCCGCCGGTGCGAACCCGTAGGCGTCTGAGAGGTAACGCAGCGTGCTGCTAAACGTCAGCAGAACGAGCACGGGACCTTCCCGCTGCTCGAGCGTGAACGCTGCCAAGGGGAGCAGCCACATGCCGTACCACGGGTAGTCTTGCGGATAAAGCGCCCAGATTGCAAGGGCAGCGGCAGCTAGCGCCGCAGCGCGATCGCCCCTTGCGGCATTGTAAAGCGCTCGTGCGACGAGTCCGAGAGCGATCAATCCGCGAATGCCGATCGCAATCGCCGCCTCCCCGGTGCCCACGAAATCGGTTGCTGCAGCAGTTCGGTAGCCACCGGCGAGTTGTGTTGAAACCAATTGCGCGACGATGCTGAGCCCGATCGCCGCACATCCCCACAGAGTGAATCGGCGATCGCGCAGGACGTACGCGAGTGCGATGGTCGCGACGGCGCCGGTCGCTTTGAGCATCATCGATGCTCCCGCAAGAAAGCCGCCAAATTCGGGCTTGCGAAGCGCAATGAGCGCGCCTATTGCGACCACGAGTAAAACCAGCGCATCATTGTGCCCGTCGGACACCGTGGAAATCACGACGGGATTGAGGCCGATGATCGCTGCCAGTAACCGGCCTCGTTCAGGCACCGCGTTAGCTGCAACGCCGACTGCCGCAACAAACGCGATGATTTCGATTGCGCGCAACGCGATCAATGTTGTCGGAAGATCGAAATGCGTCGCGACGACGGTCACATGGACGAGCGCGAGAAATGCAGGGCCGTAGATGAACGCCGGGAGCGACGGCCATTCGAACCCGATTGCGTGCGTCCATACGGCGTCTACCAGCTGCAGTGGCGGAAGCGTATGGGGGATATACGGATCGTGATGTGTCGCCGATAACGCGCCATAGGCTGCATATGCGTAGACGTCGCTCGAGAAGATAAAGCGGAACGCAAGGGCGGCGCAGCATGCAAGAACGCTTCCGGCGAGAATCGCGATGAGCGGTGTTTCGCGGCTGCGCGCGATAGCAAATCCGTAGGCGATTCCCGCGAGCAGCATGGTCGCGAAGTAAATCAGCCATGCCGCAACTCCGGACCAGCCCCACGCCGTAACGACGGCGACCGGCTGAGAGAGAACAGCGTCGGGTTTATGCAACGCCGGAAAGACAACATGCGATGCAATTGCGCCAAATGCAATGACGAGCGGTACGCTCAACATTGTCACCCCGAGCGTAGCGCCGAAGGCGCGTAGTCGAGGGACCGTCGCTATGTGCGCGACTCCTGCGCAGCGATGCCGAGCAGTGCAAACCACATGATCGCAACCTTCGGGTAGAAGACAAGATAATCGACGAAGCCGTGCAGTGCAAAGGCGATGCCGGCAGCAAAGGCTGCAAGGCAGATCGGATTTCCGAGAGCGCGCCGGAATGTTCCAATCGACGCCCAGACCAGGCCGCACGTCGCAAACAGAAGCGGTAAGCCGCCTTCGACCAGCGACTGCAGATACCAAGAGTTCGCATGCGTGCGGATGCCCACTGCGCCGACCGTCGGCAAGAGAAGCTCGAAGTTTCCGGCGCCGACGCCCAAAATAGGATGCCGCGTCCACAGCGTGTACGCAGCGCGCCAAAGCGTGCTCCGCATTCCGACGCCGCCCGAGCTTTGTACTTCATCGAGTGAGAAAAAGCGTTCGAAAACGCCTCCCGTCTTCCAACTTATCAACACTTTTATCGCAATCGCGAGACTTGCGGCAAGTGCGATGAAAAGTGGGATCCGTGCGTTCGCGCGACGATGCACGACGAACACGATTGCAACACCGACAATCGCGCAGCCGACGCCGCTCCGCGAGAGCGTCAGAATCAACGCAACTGCAGCGAGCGCACTGGGTAGGAGCGTCGTCCACGACGTCCGCTCGAGTGCCCACGCGACGAGAAACGGCAATGCGATACCGAGATAGCCTGCTAGCTGATTGGGACCTTCGAGTGGTCCCGCGATGCGCGGGAAGGCGCGATCGCCGAACCAGATGCCGGTTGGCGAGCCGATGAATTCTTGCGCGAGCGCGAGGAACGCCACGGCGGTAACGGTCAGTGTTACCGCACCTTCGAGGCGCCGTCGATCGGGATCCAGCTGCCACGCTGCTGCCGCGACCGTGAAGATCAGGAGATATTGAATCCACTTTAATGTTTCGCGAAGTACGGGGCCTTTGTATTCCGCAACGGCGAACGTTAGCAGCGTTGCAAGGATGACGAAGAATATGGAGATTCCGATTGTCCGCGGAATCGTTACGCGAGGGCGGCGAAGGCCCAGTCCCACAACCGCTGCAAGGAGCGCTACTTTGTCGAAGGTGATCGTCGTTGCGCCGACGGCATGGCTGAAATCAAACGGAGCTGTCGCGATCAGTGCGACAATCGCGTTCGACGGCCGCAGCCGTGTCGCAAGGAGAACCACGCCACCGAGCGCGGCATAAACGGCGAGCGACAAGAGGTCGACCGGGGGGAAAACGGCCATTCGGCGGGCTTCGCGGCGCGCGCTGCGAACACTCCGCCGCGATGGACGAAGTCCAACTGCGTCGCGCAATCGTTCGAAAGCGCGACGGCGAACCGCTCGATGCCGCGACGTGGGAAGCAATCGTCGCGGCATACGCCCGTGGCGAGCTCGACGACGCGCCTGTTGCGGCGCTCCTGATGGCGTGCGTTTTTCGCGGACTCGACCGCAGTGAGACGCTCGCGCTGACGCGCGCAATGATCGCCTCCGGTGAGACGATCGATCTTGGTTTCGATGCGGTCGACAAACATTCGACCGGTGGCGTAGGAGACACGGTCTCGCTTGCGGTCGTCCCGCTTGTCGCGGCGTGCGGTGTACGCGTTGCCAAGCTTTCCGGACACGCGCTTGGGCATACCGGCGGTACGCTCGACAAACTTGAAGCGATCCCGGGCGTGCAGACCGAGCTTCCCGTGGCGCGCTTTCGCGATATCGTCTGGAAGCTCGGTTGCGCAATCTCCGCGCAAAGCGCGCAGTTGGTACCCGCCGACAAGAAATTGTACGCGCTTCGCGATCGAACCGGGACCGTTCGCAGCAATGGATTGATCGCTGCTTCGATCGTTTCGAAGAAGATCGCGAGCGGCGCGCGCTGGATCGTCTACGACGTCAAATGCGGCCGTGGCTCATTCTTGAGTACCGAGACTGAAGCGTTCGAGCTCGCTGAAACAATGGTACGGCTAACCGAAGACTTCGGGCGCAGCGCCATTGCACACATCACTGATATGGAGGAGCCGCTCGGTCCGGCGATTGGCTCCGGAGTCGAAGCCATCGAAGCGCGCGACTTTCTGCGCGGCACGCGCCGCGACTCGCGCTTGGCCGCAGGCGTGATGCACGTCGGCGAAGCGATGCTCGAACTAGCGGGCGTCCGAAATCCGCAACCACGTATGCAAGCCGTGCTCGATGACGGAACCGCCTACGAGAAGTTCGTTGCGATGATCGAAGCACAAGGTGGTTCGCGCGGGCATCTCGAGGATATGCGCGCCCTTCCCGCGCGCGCGGTCGTCGCGGCCAGGAGTGGATTCGTTCACGAGTTCGACGTCGTCGCGCTTGGAGAGCTCGCTCACGATATGGTGCGTGCGGAAGGCACGCTTGCGGGTATACGTCTTGCCGTGCGTTTAGGTGAAGCAGTCTCGGCCGGTGAGATCGTAGCGGAGCTTTTTGGAGGCGACGAGGCTGCCGAGCGGCGCGCGCACGCCGCAATTTCTATCGGCTCGACTCAGCCTGATTCTCGAACGCTGACCATTGGGTCGGTAACCTCGAGCTCACCTTCGCGAATGACGTCGGCGATCAAATAGAGCGGACGGCCTTTTACTTGTTCGTAGATTCGCCCGATATACTCACCAAGCGTCCCGATTGCAATCAGTTGGACGCCCCCGAGAAAAAGGATTGCGAAGATCGTCGAGGTGTAACCGGGGAGATTGTATCCGGTGAAGAGTTTGATAAGGATCTCAATGATCGCGACGATGAACGCAACGATCGAAACGGTGAATCCAAGATAGGAAGAAAATCGCAGCGGAATTTCGCTGAAGCTCGTAATCCCGTCGATTGCAAACCGCATCATCTTTGTGAGCGGATATTTAGTCGTTCCGGAAAAACGCTCGTCGCGATCGTACTCGACGCCGATTTGCGGATATCCGACCCAGCTCACGAGGCCGCGCAGAAACCGATGCCGCTCGCGCGTCATCTTCAGCGCGTCCACCACTCGCCGGCTCATCAAACGAAAATCGCCGGTGTCGAGGGGAATCGCGACGTTCGTCAAGCGTCGAACGATGCGATAGAACGCGCGAGCGGTCACGAGCTTGAACGTTCCTTCGCCCTTGCGCGAACGTCGCACCGCATAGACGACGTCGTAGCCTTCGCGCCAGCGCTCCAAGAATGCCCCGATCAGCTCCGGCGGATCTTGGAGATCGCCGTCCATCAGAACGATCGCATTGCCGCGCGCCGTGTCGATGCCTGCCGTTGCCGCGATCTGGTGGCCAAAATTTCGCGACAGGTTGACGACAACGATCTCATGGTGGGTGAGTGCAAGATCGCGAAGGCGGAGAAGCGTCGCATCGCGCGAGCCGTCGTTGACCAAGACGAGCTCGTAGCGTGGTTCGCCGGGCAAAGCCGCGACAACCGCGCGCAAGCGCCGCACCAGTTCGTCGACGTTCCCCTCTTCGTTGTAAAGCGGGACGACGACCGAGATCAGCTCCGATGACATGTCTGCGCTGCCTACGCGCGCTTGGCGCGAGCGCCCTCTTGATACTTGCTGGATGCTTTCCGCACGCCGCCTCCGTTTCGGGGCCACAATCATCGCCTTCGGCGGCACCGACCGTCGCGCCGACGGAGGCCGCCGCTGCATCTCCGCGGGCGATCTCCACTGCGCCCGTCTATATCATCCGCAGCTCGGCGCCCGGCAAGTCGGTTTCCGAGATGCCTGTACCACTACCAAGCGTGTCGCCGTACCACGTGATAGGGAGCGTCGAGCGTCCTCCTGTCATCCCGAGCGTAGCGCCGAAGGCGCGAAGTCGAGGGACAGCCGACAGCAAGCCGCGCATCCTCGCGATTCATCTCTCGACGCTCCAGATCAAATCGGGCGAAACCGTCAGCGGTTACGTTACAACCACTGACAACGTCTCGAATGTCGACATTCACATCAGCTCGTGGGCAATGCCGGTTCCGAAAGCGCACAGCGGATTGTTCAGGGCGTCAGGCGTTATTCCGGACTTGCCATTTTTCTTGAAAGGCAATTACACGCTGCAGGTGATCGCGCGCGACGGTAACGGCCCGACCACCGAGCGCGATATTCCGATCAGCCTGCGCTAGCGGTGTCCTGGTGGCGTTCGAACTGGGAACGGCGTCGGATAACCGAACGGCAGTGGATTGAACGGCGTCGGCGTAGCGCCGGGCACGATCGCTTGTCCACCGGTTGCGGGGTTGTAGTCGGACCAGTTAAAGACTTCATTGTCGCGGACTTGCGTATCAGGTTCGCCCAGTGCGCTCGCACCGAGGAAGAAATGATGCGGTGCCTGCTCGATGCCATTGCGTCCGCGCTCGGACGATTGCCATGATCCCCGTGTGAATTTGTAATAGAATTCAGTCCCGGTGCGCAGCGGCAAGGTCACCGCGTAGTGCAGCGCATCGAAGCGCTCCATGCGAATGGCTTCGGCGTTCCAGCCGCTGACATCCGTCGCAAGATAAACGGCGTCGGTCATCGGCGTCGTCGGTGGGACTTGAACGACGAAACGCACCTGTACGATTTTCCCCGTCAGCGCGAAATGACTGTTATTTGGGCCATTGCCTCGCGGCCTGTTGGGATCGAGATCGGGATTCGGCACCGGGGGCGATAGCGCGACAGCGAACTTGTGCACGTCGGCGTAGGATGCTTCCGGCGGAAGCCGGTGCTTCGAAAGCGCGAGGGCGACAACTTTCCCCGTTTCATCGAAGGTCGCTTGCGCGAACATTTTCGTCGTCACGGACAGTGTCGCGGGCTGCCCGTTGTCGTAGCTGATGATCTTCGCGCCGGGCGCCAGCCTAAATGCATCCCCGCTGGTAAAGAACACGAAGTCGTGCTGGACATCGAGCAGCTCGCCAGTGAAGTGCACTAAGCCTGCGCTCGGAGTGGTTGTCGCCGGCGCAACCGTCGGTGCCGCCGTGTACAAGGGGGCCGGCGTCCCAGCGCCGAGCAGCACGAAGGCGACGGCGAGCGAAAGCGTTCGCATCATGGTCCGAACTGTATCGTCCATGAACTCCAACCCTCGTTTCCGAAGTTGAACGAGTATGACTTCGCAATCTGCACGCTTAGGATCGAGTTAATCCGGATCTGTGTTCGGAACGCGATCGAGTACGGCGGATTGCCATAGTAGTACGGTATGGGTGCCGGGAAGTCGTTGTGCTTGTCGGCCTGGATCGTAAACGAGAAGTATGGTGTTGGCGTGTAGATGTAGGCGAACTGCAAGTCGCGCGTCGTCGAGAAGCCGTCAAACGCTGCGTAACCCGGGTAGATCTGGTTGTCGTACGGGTTGTCGATGATCGTCGGAGGATAAACGACCTGTTGCAGCGGGCCAAGATAATCGCCCGTGTTCGAGATAATATACGAGAGGTACGTCGCGCCTTTGTGGCCTTGGAGCTTGCTGAGCGTGCTCGTTAACGTTCCGGCGTCCTGGAAGCGCCCTGGCATCGAGTCGACAAATGTGCGCTGCCGATCGTAGGTCTCGCTAAAATATACCGACTGATCGAACGGTGCGTGCGGCGTTAGGCGGAAGGGATTCGACCAAACGGTGAAACCAAGATAGTGTTGCCAGTACGTAGCGTAGGTGACGCCATTGAATGTGCCGAGCCCGTAGATGTCGTGGGCCTGAGTGACGCCGCCGCGAAAGTCGAAATTAATCGGTACATATTTGCTGACTTGCTGCCTCGAGCCAATCCACGACAACGTAATGTTCGTTGGATGGTTGGGAAGCCAGTCATGTTCCGGCGTTCCGTACCAATAGTTTCCGTTTGAATCCGGTGCCGGCTGCGCCAGCAAACTGTCCTGGTACTCATTCGCGTTAAGTTGCAGGAACGAATTTCGCAAGCCGTACGTGAGCTGCTCGTTCTCCAGCGCGCTCGAATTCAGGGGCTGCGAAAAGCCGGACTGAAACGCAAAGAACTGATCGAAGTTCGTCAGCTGAAATCGCTGGTTCGGCGTCTTGTATGAGCCGAGAAAATTGTACTGTTTGCCCGGACGCGTGAGCGGATTGATCGAGAAAACGGCATATGCGTTTGGTGAGGCGAGGTTTTCCTCCGCCGCGAGGTACAGTCCGTTAGCGGAATCATAGCGGCCGTAGAGCGTCGACGTCGCATTCTTCGAACCCATGAACGGATAGCCGACCGCACCCGTTGCGCCGGCCAAAGAATTCTCTGCGAAGTACGGATTCGGAGAAAAGTTCACGTAGTATTCTGGCGCCGGCGTATATGCTCCGAACGCGTAGATGCGGGCCGGCTTAAACTCGACGCCCGTCTTCGGAATAATCTTGGCTTGCTTTGCGAGCACGAATGCGTGATCGCCGCCGGTGTCCGGAAATTCGAACGTGTCTCCCGGCATTTCGCGTCCGGGAACGGGTTTCGAATAATCTTCGTCAAGGAATGTCCAGCGATCGGGTTCGCTCAAGAGTGGCAAGAAATACGCCCGCTTGTAGTCGATGAACTCCGAGAATGCTGCGCCATCGTAACTGATCGATCCGTGCACGACGTGGACGCCGCCTGCGACCATGAAGCGGTTTGATTTCAAGTCCATCCAGAACGTGCGGCCGGTGATCGTCGTGCCGTCAGTGAGCCGGACGCTGACATTGTTGTCCGCGGTCACGATGTACTTCGCGCTATAGAACGCGACGCGATCGGCGTGGAGCACGATCGAATCGATCTGCGCCGACGCCGCGCGCGGAATCGCAGCAACGAATGCAGTCAGCAAAATGACAAGGGCGAGACTAAGGACGCGCACGCAGCAGCCGTCTTCCGAGGCGTCACAGGCATCGCCTCCGTGCGACGGGAAGGCCGCGCGATGCCGCGGATGGTCGTCTTGGTGATCGACTCAGGTGGCGTCGGCGCCTTGCCGGACGCCGATGCGTATGGTGACACCGCGTCGGTTAACACGCTCGGCAATGTTGCGGCGCACGTGGGTGGCTTGCATCTCCCGACGTTCGAGCAACTCGGTCTCGGCGATATCACGCCGATCGTCGGTGTTGCAAAAGTAGAACATCCGCGAGCCGCAGTGGCGCGCTTGCGCGAACGCTCGCGCGGTAAAGATACGATCACCGGACATTGGGAGATGGCCGGAATCATCACTGACGTTCCGTTCCCGACCTATCCTGATGGTTTTCCTCCGGACGTCATCGAGCGGTTTACCGAAATTGTCGGAAAGGCGCCGCTCGGTAACAAGCCGGCTTCCGGAACCGAGATTATTGCTGAGCTCGGTGACGAGCACGTGCGCACCGGACGTCCGATCTTGTACACGTCCGCGGACTCAGTCTTTCAGGTCGCGGTGCACGAAGATGTCGTTCCGCTGTCGACACTTTATGATTGGTGCGAGCGCGCACGTGCAATGCTGCTCCCGCCGAATAATGTAAACCGTGTAATCGCACGCCCGTTCATTGGCACGAGCGGCAACTATAGCCGCACCCCCAACCGTCGTGATTATGCTATCGAGCCTCCTCCGAGCGTTCTCGACACGCTTGCGGCCGCGAACGTTCCCGTGCATGCCGTGGGAAAGATCTGCGACATCTATACGGGCCACGGCATTGCGACGTCAGTGCGCGTTGTGGATAACGACGATGCGATGAACCAAACGGCTTCGTTGCTCGAGAAAA
The DNA here is from genome assembly GCA_036489885.1 of Candidatus Baltobacteraceae bacterium. Classification (NCBI taxonomy): domain Bacteria; kingdom Bacillati; phylum Vulcanimicrobiota; class Vulcanimicrobiia; order Vulcanimicrobiales; family Vulcanimicrobiaceae; species Vulcanimicrobiaceae bacterium. The sequence goes on along the minus strand of DASXEW010000003.1, from coordinate 96,794 downwards.
TCGAGCATGGTCTGGTGTTCACGAATCTCAATGATTTCGACAGTAAATACGGCCATCGCCGCGATGTGCGGGGTTACGCTCGTGCACTCGAGCAGTTGGACGTTCGCTTGGCGGAATTGACTCCAAAACTGCGAGCCGGCGACGGCCTGATCGTAACCGCGGATCACGGCTGCGACCCGACGGCGCCGGGAAGCGACCATACGCGCGAATTCGTCCCGTATATTGAGCTCGGAACGGCGCTGGGCGGTGAACTCGGCACCCTCGAGGGCCTCGACCAGATTGGGAAGCGATTAAGCTCGGTCTTGCTGCACAAGAAGGTCGCCGGTAGCGGGAGAAGGTAACGCCTCACTAGGGCCGTGATCGAAACTATTCAAGCTGCTCCGTCCCAACCTGATTTATCGATAGGCCGCACCGTCCCACGATGGTGGTGGGCGGTTAAGCGCGTGACAGATGTCACAGTGGCGTTGATCGGCTTGGTGATTACTTCACCTCTCTTCTTGCTGGCGGCGATCGCGATCAGCATCGTCTCGCCTGGGCCGCCGATGTTTCTGCAAACGCGGGTCGGCAAAAACGGGCGAACGTTCCGTCTATACAAATTCCGGACAATGTCAAAGGGCGCGCATTTACTGCATGATGAAATGCGCGCCTTCAACGAAGTCGACGGCCCGGTCCTAAAGATCCGCAACGATCCGCGATTGCACGCACTCGGTTCGATCCTGCGACGGACGAGCATCGACGAGCTGCCCAACTTCATCAACGTGTTGCGCGGCGAAATGAGTGTCGTCGGACCTCGTCCACCGCTTCCATGCGAGGTCGAACATTACGATGAGCATGCGATGCGCCGGCTTACGGTCAAGCCTGGCGTCACATGCCTCTGGCAGATCAATGGGCGATCCAACGTTAGCTTCGATCACTGGATGGAGCTTGACAACGAGTACATCGACACTTGGACGCCGGTTGGCGATTTCGGTATCATCGCCCGCACCATTCCGGCCGTCATAAGAGGGATAGGGGCACACTAGGCGCCTCTGTCATCCCAAGCGAAGTCGAGGGCAATGAAGCCCCGCCTTCGCGTCATTCCGGGCGCGACGCCGACGCGTCACGCCCTGGCCCGCTCGACGCTTCTTGTGATGGTGGCGACTCTCGGTTCGGCACTTCTCGGCTTTTGCCGCGAGGTCGTCAACGCGCACTACTTTGGGACCCGGTGGGAACTGGATACGTTCCTCGCGACCGCGACGATCCCAACCATCATTTTCGGACTCTTCAATGGTGCGCTCGTGAGCGCGCTCGTTCCGACATTCTCCGACTACATCGCGCATGGGGAGGACGAAGAAGCCGGCCGGCTTGCCAGTACGATCTTCAACGGGCTCGCTATCGTGCTGACTGTAGCTGCAATTCTAGGCTGGTTTTTGGCCCCATATATCGTCCCGCTGATCGCGCACGGTTTTCAGCCTGAACAAATGAGTGTCGCGGTGCGAATGGCTCGCTGGTTGATGCCGAGCATTATTGCGACGTCGCTCGCGGGCGTCCTTGCTGCGATGCTGAACGCCCACCAACGCTTTCTCGGCCCTGCTCTGCAAGGTATTGCGATCAACGTCGTGACGATGACGACGACGATTACGCTTTTCCACAACATCGGTATTTATGCGCTTGTGCTTGGGACGGCTCTGGGGCTCGCAGCGCAGCTCGCCGTTCAGGTGCCGTCATTCCTATGGTTACGCAACTATCGGTTTATTCTGGATCTCAAGCATCCTGGGCTCAAACGGATGTTCTCGATGCTCGGCCCGATCGTCATTGGCTCTGCAGCGGGACAACTCTCGTTGTTCTTCGATCGGTTTTTCGCATCGACACTCCCGCACGGCTACATGTCAGGCATGAACTACGCGGTGAAGCTCGTCTCGTTTCCCCAGCAAATATTCGCCGCTGCGATCGCGACCGTGCTTTTCCCGCTGCTTGCCTCGCAGTTTGCCGGCTCGAACAGGCCTGGGATGCGCCAATCGGTCGTGACGGGCCTGCGTCTCGTCAACTTCATTATGATCCCGGCAATGCTCGGATTGGTTGTACTCGCATATCCGATCACCCAGGTGCTCTTCCAGCGCGGCGAGTTCCAGGCGGCGTCGACGCAGCTGGTCGCCGGCCTGATACCGTGGGCCGCATTTGGAGTCATCGCGATTGCGGCGAACATAGTTCTGACGCGTTGCTGCTTCGCGTGCAAGCAAGCGAAATCAGCAGTCGCGATATCAGTGTTCTCGGTCGCGGCGAACATCGCGCTGTCCATATTCTGGCTACCCACCCTGGGTGCGCGCGGACTTCTCCTCGCTAACACCGTCAGCGAGATACTAGGAACACTTCTTCTTGCAATAGTCGTCTGGCGATTGCTGCACGGCTTCGACGCCGGTGCCGTGTTGCGATCGTTCGCAGGGACGCTGCTCGCCTCCGTGATCATGGCCGGCCAGCTGTTATGGGTAACGCGTTTTATCTACTCGCCCGCACCTGCCTATGCCGATAGTGTAGCGCTTTTATTTTGGGAAATTGCGATCGGCGCCCTCGTATTCGTTGCCGTGGCGCGCCTCTTGCGCGTCGAAGAGCTCGATCTCGTCGTGCGGTTGATCCTGCAGAAGTTCGAGCGCCACTTGCCAAGCGCACCCGAGAATCGAGACGTACCGCTTGGCTGATCCTCTTCCGGCTATAAAATGGCAGCCCGGCTACGTCTACCCGCCGGTCTTTAACCCACCGCATTTCCATCTCGGGCCACTTCACTCACTGTTGTTCGCGGCGATTGCGATCGCCGTCGGCTACCTAACGTACAGGCGACCGGCGCTTGGCGTCGGCGCAATGATCGTGTGCCTGCCTTTTGCCGAAGCACGCTTCATCTTCGGAACATCGATCACAATTCCGAAGGCCGCGTTCGCCGGATTCGTGATCGCTTTGTTACTGCATCGCCCCTCGTTGCGCATCTTGAGCGATCGCGTCGTGCGCATGGTGATCATCGCGTTCGCTCTCGTCATGGTGACGATTGCGATCTCGGCAATTTCCGCGCAATATCACGGCCAGGTCGTACGTGAGCTTGCCAAGTGGATCGCGTACGGCGTCACGTTTCTGGCTGCGGCAATTGCGTTCGATAACGATCCCGACGACCGCCCGATTTGGCGCGCTCTCATCGGAATCGCGATCCTGGAATCGCTGTATGCAATAGTCCAACTGTTTATCGGCGCGCCTTCCGGCGTCGTCGTGCACGATCAGGTTTGGCCGCGAGTTTCCGGCTCACTCGAAGGCCCGAATCAGTTTGCGGGTTGGCTCAACTTGATTTTTCCGGTCCTGCTTGCGCGCTCGATGACGGATCGCAACCGCTGGCTCGTCACCGCGACGGCGCTTAGCGGCATTGCGACTATTCTCACGCTTTCGCGCTCCGGCATTGTGGCGGGCTTCATCGGCGCCATCGTCGTGTTGATCTTGGCGCGGCCTCCGAAAAAAGTCGGCCTCCGTTTTGCCTCGATCGTGGCAATTATCGTGGTTACCCTGGTCGGACTAGGGTTGATGGCGCGACTCGAAGCACGGTTTTTTTCGCTCGCCGAAGTCTCGACGCCGAATCATTTGGGAACGCGTGCAATTCTGTGGACGTCCGCCCTCGAGCTGTGGCAACGCTCCCCCATCACTGGAATCGGAGCGGGCAACTACGAGCTCGAACTGGGTTTGGTCGGCCATCCTGACGTGCACACACACGCAAATAGTCTTTATCTTCAAACCTTGGCCGAGACGGGAGTCGTTGGGTTAGCGGCAATCCTGTTCTTGCTATACGAGTCGATCGTCCCATTCGTTCAGCGCTACTCGCGGCGTGCGCTCGTGATCGGCGTCGGCGGAGCGAATCTCGCACTCGCTTTGCATCAGATCTTCGACTACATGTGGTTCTATCCCAAAGTCGGGGGACTGTGGTGCTTACTGCTCGGGATAGGCATCGTCGAGTTGTTGGCCTCGCGTGACGACGTCGGGATACTGCCGCAATCGTGATTCGCTCGAAGAATCCGAGAATCGATATTGAAGCGCTGCGCGCACTCGTCGCCGAAGAAGCTGCGCATATGAGCGACCCCGCCGGGAGTCCGCGCATCTCGAAGCTGGCCGTGGAGTTGCACTTGCAGACGGTTGAGCAGGCGCTGGCCGCAGCCGAGGAACGCTCGGTTCCGCGCACGAGCTGGCCGGAGAATCTGCAGATATTCCCATTTTCTGCCAGCCGGCGTTTGCGCGCGCTCGCATTGCGCATCTTGGGTCTTGCCATGCGCGACCAACAGGAAGTCAATGCCGCATTGATTCGGTCGCAACGCGAAACGATCGCCCTTATCCGAGCGCTTCTGAACCAGCTGCGCGAGCACGATCCGGAGTAACATTTTGCGGATCGCGCTCGTAACGCCGTGGTTCGGTGCCGATTTGATCGGCGGCGCGGAGCGCCTTGCATTTGACCTCTCCCGCGCGATAGCACGCAAAGGCGCCCAGGTCGAGGTACTTACGACCTGCTGCAGATCGTTTCACGACGACTGGTCCGCGAACTATCATCGCCCGGGCGTGACGAACGTTGACGGCGTCAACGTGCGCCGTTTCAAGGTCGACGCACGCGATCGTGTCGCGTTTTCTCGCGCAAACTCCGCACTGCTGGCGCTGCGGCGCGATCAGCTTCGACGCGATCTTGCGCCGTTGCCGGCGACGACCGACGCCTTTATCTCGCAAGGCATTCGCTCATCGACGCTCCTCGGCCACCTGCGAGATCGTGGCAGCGACTACGATGCGATTCTCTTTCTGCCATACCTCTACACCACGACCGTAGAGGGCTTACCACTCGTCGCAGATCGTGCCTTTCTGATTCCGTGCTTGCACGACGAAGCGTACGCGTACCTCGACACGGTTCGCGACGTTTTCCGTCAAGCGCGCGGATTGCTGTTCAATAGCGAAGGCGAGCGGAACGTTGCGGCATCGCTCTATGGTCCTTGGGTACATTTCCGCGCGGCGGTGATCGGACACGCAGTCACGGTTGCGCCGCCTCCGAGCGGAGATATCGTTATCAAAGGATTCGCGCCCCAGAGGGCGCGCTATATTCTCTTTCTCGGTCGCGGCGACCGGACGAAGAACATCGACCTCGCTCTCGATGCGTTTGCGCGTTTTCGCGCTTCGCGGCAAACGACGGCTTTGCAGTTCGTCATTGCCGGGCCCCACGCGCAGGCAGTTCGGGGTGCGGGCGTCATCGATCTCGGTGCGGTGACGGAAGAAGCGAAATCGGCGTTGCTTGCGCATACGCGAGCTCTTGTGCAGCCGTCCACAAACGAGAGCTTCTCACGAACGGTCTTTGAAGCATGGCATCTTCGGCGACCGGTCGTCGTTCATAGGGACAGTGCTGCGACGTCCGAGATCGTCGAGCGGTCGGGCGGCGGTTGGACGGCGCGAACGGTCGAAGAATGGACGCGCGCCTTGGCCATTATCGACGAATCGAGTGATGCCGAGATCGATGGAGCTGGAATGCGAGGGCGCGCGGTCGCGTTGCAATCGGGCAGTTGGGATGACGTTGCGAAGCGGACTCTCACGGCAATCGAAACGAGACTTGGCCATGAGACAACGCACATCGACCGGATCGTGAGCCTTGAGCGCTGGGCTGCTCCACGCGCGAAGACGCCCCGCTTTGACGACGGCAGGATCAACGTCTTGTCGTTAGCGCCGGTTGATGCGGGCTCCGTCCAAGACCTCATCGAAATCCTAGCCGCGCTTCAAAGACGTGCCGGCCGCGTACGTGTATTCGTTCTCGAACAGGCATGTTCAAACGAGGCACGTGATGCTCTCAGCCAATTGGTGAAGGTGACGGTTCTCGGCGAGGATGTTTCGATCCAATTGGCAGCTTTTCGGGATGCGCATGTTGCTTGCGCTTTTGGAAGGCCTCGCGCTCGTGCCGAGGCCCTCGAGCAAGCCCTATGGTTCGACATCCCAATCGTCGCTTTCGACGATGTCGTTCAGCGGAAGCTTATCGAGGATTGCGGCATCGTTTGCTATCGTGGAAGCCTGTATGCAGCAGCTGCGCTACTCCGCCTTGCGGCTACGAATGTAGACTTGCGCGCTCAAATTGTCGCGGAAGAGCGGCGTAATCGGCGAAATACATCGTACGCCAAGGTTAGAAGAAGTCAAGGCTTGGTGTAAGCAGCCTCACCGTGACTCTTTGAACCACTCCCACGTTTCTGCAAGACCGTTTGCGAGCGACGTCTTTGGATCAAAATTTAGGACGCGGCGAGCTTTCGTGATATCGCACCAGCTCCGGCGAAGTTCACCGCCGCGGAACGACTCGTAACGAACATGAACGGGCAGATCGTCTCCAACCACACGCTGCATCAAGGCAATCAGCTCGTTGAGACTCGTTGGCGTGCCGGTTCCTAGCTGAAAGACGCCGCTCTGAGCTAAGTTCATCGCACGCATGATGCCGTCGCATATATCCTCGACGAAGACATAGTCGCGCGTTTGCGTGCCGTCTCCATAGACGACCAATTCTTGGTGTGCCATGAGTTGCTTGAAAAAATGCGCGACAACGCTGCCCTTATGGTAGGATCTCGGGCCGTATACGTTCGCGAAGCGCAGACTCGTCGCCGAAAAGCCGTATACGCCTGCGAATGCCGAACAGTATCCTTCTGCCGCGAGCTTACTCGCTCCGTATGGTGAAACCGGCGCAGCCGCAATATCTTCGTGTGCAGGCGGGTCGATTTCACCCAGAATCGCCCCGCCGGTCGAGGCATTTACGATGCGTGACACACCGAGCTCTCGCATGCTGCAAAGCAGGTTGAACGTCCCCACGACGTTGGTCTGAAAGTTTCGCTGCGGCGCCGATATGGATTCGACGACCCGCGTATCGGCAGCTAGGTGAACGACTAAGTCTACACCTTTGACGGCCTTCGCTACGGCGGCTGCGTCGGCAATGTCGCCGACGATAAGCTCTACGTTAAACCCTGCGATGTCGCGTTCGGAACCGCTCGTGCAGTTGTCGAGAACGCGTATCTCACACGGTGCGTGCCTGCGGAGGAGATCGATTAAGTTACTGCCGATAAAACCGCAGCCGCCCGTGATTAGGACTCGCGAGAAATCAGGCACTCGTATTAGGTTTGGCTGCGTCTAAGAAAAGCGTATCCGCCCAGAAGCCGCTAGCTTTCGGTGAGAACCTACTAAGCTGCCAGAAATATCCACCGGTGCGGAAGCGTTGCTCTTGTTCAAAACCGAGTTTTCGCAGAACGACAGCCGCTGGATCGACGGCACTTCCGAAGAGAAGATACATATGTCGTCCTGATACGTTTACAGCGCCAAATCCCGCATTTTCCACCGCGCGACGTAGGCTTTTTTGTGAAAAGAACCTTACGTGTCCCTGATGCTGATATTCGCTCGGAGTGCGCCCAGCAGCCGCCAGAATACGATAGGGCCAGAACGCCGAATTAGGGGTAGACAAGACGAGCTTCCCACCCGGCCGCAATACGCGAAAAAGCTCACCTAGAAATGTTTCGGTGTCCGTGCAGTGCTCGATCACTTCTGATGCGTAGACCAGATCGAACGTGTCGTTTCCGACCGGAAGCGACTGGGCGCTGACGTCGCAGACGAAGCCTTCGAAACCTTGGCTGGTGAACCGCTCGATTGCAACGGGCGAGATATCGACACCGGTCACGCTGTGCCCGCGGGCCTTCAAGAACCCGGCGTTGAGGCCCGTCCCGCATCCAACATCTAAGACTCGCGAGGCAGGAAGTGCAGCGATCATTTCCCGCATCATCCTTTTACTGGAGCGTTCGTATTCGGACGCGCCGGAATAGTGTGCGTCCGATATGCGGGCCTCTAGGGGCTTTTCCACGGTCCGTTAGACGGAGATTTCGCGAGCGTCGAGCGTGCGCTGGCGCTCTGCCGCGTCGAGAAATGCCTGCGCTTGGCGTGATCCACCTTCGAGAAGATCCTCGCGTGCCCAGCGATGATAGCGCAGTGGCGCTTTCGTAGGAACCTGCTTCATGACTTTGCGCAGACGTAGTATGTCGACGATATTCCTATAGATCTTGGCAATCATGAGATTTCGCGGAGGACGTACCTCGGCAAGGGGAACCGGAACCTCGGCAAGCCACAGTCCCGATCGTGCAGCGCGGAGCGTCAACTCTGTATCGAATTGTCCTCGGCGCATGACGCAGCGGTCGGCTATAGGGCGTACAGTGGGGAGATGGATGAATTTCTGCCCGTGCGTATCCGAACCGACAAACCCGAAAAAGAACTGCAATATCGAGTTCAGTCCCCAGCTCAAAGCACGTCGATATTTGAACTGCCGGTTCAGAGTCATATCGGCGCGCTTGGATCCGAGGACCAGCTCGTATAGGCCTCGATGTTTCCAGCACCACGTCAGCATGACTTGATCCCAGAAATCGACGTTGATGATATACGCCCACTCACCTTCGGACGCGCATATTCCATTGTACATCGCATTGCCGTAGTCGGGTCGCGGCAGTTCAACGAGACGCGTCGTTGTCCATTTCTCCGCGATAGCTCGAGCGCTCTCTGGCGTACCATCAGAGCTTCCGTTGTCGACAATTACGAATTGCCATCGCCCGGCGCCAACGATGTTGTCCAAGCACGGCGACATATTCGTCGCCATGTCCCAAAGATCGTTCGCTTCGTTAAAAGCGGGGACGACGACTGATAGGTCAATCACGATTGAGTGATCGCGGCATAGGAGATTATTTCGATACGCTCTTTGCGAATGAGGTCCTTGACTTCGGGGTCGGTTACTACGTCGAACTCGCGCCTGCGAGTTAACGAGGAAAACCACCGGCCAACCTCCGGTGGAAGGTCGAACTCGGGCTGCTGGCCTGGGTGGCCCGGATGGATGCCGGCCTCCCACACGAAGTCGGTCCGAGCCATCGAGCGAAGAAACTTCGTAAAGGAAGAGCGGTCTACCGTATCTGATTGCATTAGGCCGAAGAAGCGTTCGTTTGTTCGAAGCCGTGGTTTGATGCGCCGCGCGAGAGTCTGGACCAGGAACGCCTTTAAGAAATTATTGCGCTTAAGGTTGTCGACGAGTCCGTATGTGAACTGAAAAGCGAAAAAGGGCTCGCGCACGATTCGCATCGCTCGTATGCCGTTCTCCGTAGCGACGCCTTCAACGATTTCGTAGATGTTCGGATTCATGTGAACGTGTTGATGCGAATCGACGTGGGTTAAGCGGAAGCCCTTGCTGAGTACGCTCTTGATCTGCGCGTCGAGTTCGATCTTGATTTGATCGTAAAGTCGCTTGTGTTGCGCTCGATTTTGAAACCCCATCGAAATCAGTTGAGCGGCCGAGATTGCGAAACGTCCACGCTCGTCCACTAAATCTGGTATCCGCGTCCGTTCAGACACGGCGAAGCCGTGCGTCAGTGACAGATGGAGTCCCATCGGTAGTCCAGCTTCTTGCGCGGTTGTAGCCGATCGCTCCCAGTGTGGGGCGAAGGTTATCAGCAAGGTGGTCGAGCTCACGATTCCGTTCCGAAATCCTTCGAGAATGCCAAGGTCGACGTGCGGGTCCGCACCAAGGTCGTCGGCGTTCACAATTAAGCGAGCCATAACACCTTGTTGGCTATTGGGCTTGCGCCATACTCTTAAACCGCATGCGACCAAAGCTGAGTAGGCCGAACGTCGTAATCGTACCAAGTGAGGTGATCAGATACGACATCGCCAGTTTGTCAGGAGAAGGGTGAGTGAAGAATTGGACAGCGGCGAACACGAGGCAACCGGCGAAAGGTACCTGCGCGAGCCAGTAAAGGCGTTGGCCGAGATCGACCGTGATTGCTACTCGAACCAACGCAAGCAGAACGGCCGTGACGGCGAGCGTCGTCATTAGTTTTGGATCACAGTATCGAATTCCGAATTTTCCGCTACAAACGAGCGGCGAGGCTGCAGAAAGAAACGCCGCGCCGAGCGAGCCGAGGACCGCGGTCACGCTAATTGCGCGCCAAACGGCTCTTCGCACCAGAGCCGTCTGACCTTCAGTGGCAACCAAAAGCGGAAGAACAACTTGAGCAATTGGCTGCGTTACCATGACGATCGCTTTCGGAAGCACCGCAGCAGCGGAATACGCGCCAAGTTGGGAACCGGTGAAGAAAAAATATGCGATAAGGATATCGGCGTTGTTGAAAAGGACGAATCCGACATAGGCGCTGCAAAACGGAAGTACTTCAGAAAGATCAAAGCGTGCTGGATCGCTCGGATCGACCGGCATTTGCGTCGCGTGCCTAGATAGGTGAAGAACCAACGTTATAATAGCAAAGAGGGCGAGGATATTTGCCACGAAGATTCCGGCGTAGATGGACCAAACCGAATGGACTAACAGGAGTGCTCCAATCGCGAATGCACACTGAGTCGCGCACCACGCGAAGAACACCATTCCGAACAGCGTTCCTCGCAGCATCGCGGGCAATACCGCACGAACGATCTCGACCCCAAAAAAAGACGCCGCCGTCACCGGCAGCAGAAGTGCCAACGCCCAAGAGTCGGTTATGTGTCGGCCGGCGGCAAAGAAAACGATCTCGGTCGCGAGAACGCCCGCGAGGAGCCAGGGCCCGAGCGAGCGAGCAACGCGTACAAGGGCTGGCCGGATTCCTGGTTCTGCACCGCTACGGAAGGCCTCGGCAAAGTATCGTGTGGCCACCAGGGATAATACCGTTCCCGGCGTCGCGAGGATATTGATCGTGGCCCATGCTGCGTAAAATCGTCCGAAAGCCGCGGCATCCAACGAACGGTTTGCAAGCAAGATCAAGAGATAGTTGAACGCCTGGCCAAGGATCACCAAAATAACGACGATCAACGAGCGTCGAACCACGGAGTAGCGAGCGCTCACCGCAATCATTTGAAGTCGCTGAGCGCGCTATCGCCAGCGCACACGAGGCATGATTCGATCTCGAACTATCAGGTCGCGATATGGGATGACTGCTTCAATCATGCCCGCGAGGACGTCGTCGGTCATAAGGTGAGGTTTCAGCCCCAATTCTAGTAGTCCGGAATGGACCGGATTGTAGTAGTGGTCTTCAAGTTCTTTGCGTGGATTATCGATCGGTTGGATCTTAACAGGCAAACCCAACCCTGTACCCACGTGCTGAACGCGGTCGGCGAGCTCGTTTACAGAGAAAGTCTCGGTGAACTGGTTAAGTATCCGAAGCTCTCCTGGATCCGGCGGCTTTAATGCCGCCAGAGCGACACACTGAAGCGTATCGCGTAAATTTAGATAACCTCGAATTTGACCGCCTTTACCGTAGACAGTAAGAGGGACTCCCGCGATCGCTTGAACGATGAAGCGATTTACGACCGTGCCGAAAATGTCGTCGTAGTGGAAGTTCGGCATGAGGCGCTTGTCTAAATCAGCCTCCGGCGTGGATATCCCGTACACAGGACCTTGCATCAGGTCGGTTACTCGTAATCCGTAAGTACGGACGTAAAACCAAAGCAGATCAGTGTCGAGTATCTTGGTGGTGTGATAGAGAGAGCCGGCCTGTCGTGGAAAAAGAAATTTGTCGCGTCGTCCCTTGTGATCAATCTCGATCCAGCCCTCCTCGATGTCGATCCTGGGAGTGCCGTATTCTCCCATTGTCCCCAGCTTGATGATGTGACAGTTTGGTGCGCTTTTCAGGACTGACCAAATGACGTTGAAGGTTGCTTCGAGATTATTCGTCAGCGTCTTATGGGCTTCGCGATAGCCGATCATGGAGTAGGGGGCAGAAGGCTGCTCCGCATAGTGAACGATTGCATGTGGCTCGAACCGTTTTACGAGGGTTGAGAGAAAGTCGTAATCGCAGCAATCGCCTTCCTCGACCACAATATCGTATCCGGACGCTGCCTTGAAGATCGATGTGCGTTCAGGCAGGAGCGGGTTCGGCATCAAGGCTTCCGATTCGGTTTCTTTTGCGATAGAACGACGAGAATAATTGTCGACTAATGTAATATCGTGTCCGCTTTTGCGGAGATCCATGGCGGTCGGCCAACCGAGGTATCCGTCCCCACCGAGAATCAAAATGCGCATAAGATCGATGCACCGATTAGGACCTAGGCCATTGATTCCTGTGTAGGAGGTTGCACCGGCGGCAAGAAGCAGCGCGCATGATTGGCCTTGCGCGGCCCCCAATTAAACGACTGTTAGACAACGTAGCCCTGCCGGTCCGTGCGTTATTCATGGGGCCACGAGGTTTCGTAGGCCTAACGTCAATGCGTGACGAGCGCATGTGGGAAGTTGCTCAGTTTTGCAAAGGACGTGTGCTCGATGTTGGCTGCGGCCCGGGCAACCTCTTTATCAAGCGTTTTATCGGGGCGGATTGTGGGATCGGGGTGGACTTTTTTGCGTACGAAGGCGTCGAGCATTTGGTCGAGGACCCGACGCAGATTCCTTTCCCGGATAGCAGTTTTGACACCGTTACGCTTGTCGCGGTCGGCGGTCACATACCCAAGAATCTGCGAACTGCAGAGTTCATGGAGTTTAGCCGGCTTCTAAAACCTGGTGGTCGCCTTGTGATGACTGAAGGCGAGCCGATTACGCAATTACTGAGTCATAAATGGCAACACTTTTATATGGGCCTGCAAGGTAAAGTTGACATGGACCACGAGCGTGGCATGGAAGAGGATGAGGAGTTCTGTATGCCGCGCGAAGAGTTGCTCGGCTACCTCAACACGCGCCCATTGCAGCATTTGGTAACGCGCTCATTTCAATGGGGATTGAACAGCGTTTACGTCGCGGAGAAAATGTCCGAATGACCGCTATGCCTGCTCGATCAGCTGCTTGTCGTGAAGAAACTGCGCCAGATCGGCACGCGATAACGGCTTTTCGTTAGCCGAGTTGTAGGGTCGAGTAACGGCTATCCCTGGCCGCCCGCTGTAGTCGTCGCCAGGATCGCCAAGCATAGCGGGTCGTACGACAAAATAGCGCTCGAGTTCGATCGAGCGGCGCGTTTCCTCTTCGTTCATGAGCTCTTCATAAAGCTTCTCGCCAGGCCTCGGGCCGACGTTGACGATACTAATGTCACTCGGCCGCAATCCGTAGCGAGGGGCTTGCTCGCTAATCAATACTTCTGCCAGATCAGTAATCTTGATAGTTGGCATTTTCGTGATTAGGACGTCGCCACGCTTGGCAAGCACCGTCGATTCGATGACGAGCCACGCCGCTTCGTCGAGCGACATGATGAATCGGGTCATCCTCGGATCTGATAGTGTGACGGGTCCGCCGCGCCGTATCTGATCTCTGAAAATTGGTATAACTGAACCGCGCGAGCCTAAAACGTTTCCAAAGCGAGTCGAAAGAAAAACGGTGTCGCATCGACCCGAGTCGATCGCAGCGGCGGTCACAAGCCGCTCGCCCATCAGCTTAGATGTTCCCATAACGTTCGTGGGATTCACGGCCTTATCGCTGCTTGTAAAGACCAGTCGGCCTACGTTATTATCACTCGCGCATTGGATTACGTTCTGAACACCAAGAACGTTTGTCTGAATTGCTTCGAGCGGAGAGCGTTCACAAAGATAAACGTGCTTGTACGCTGCGGCGTGGAAGATGATGTCGATTCCCCGCGCCTCGCGCTGAAGGGATGAGAGATCGCGAATATCGCAGAGGCGAAAACGAGTGTTGCTGTGCTTCTTGTGGCGCTCTTCGAGGAAAAGCAGTTCACTCTCGTTGTTGTCGAGGCCAACGAGTGCCTCAACGTCGAGACGCTCAAGGAGATGACGCACGAGCTGTTGACCCACCGTGCCGCACGCACCGGTGACGAGCACGCGCCGGCCACGAAAATAATCCGTAACACTCCTGGACGTCATGTCTAACGGAGGACTAGTCATCGCGTGGGTGATTGACTGACATTCGTAGGATTCCTATTGGTGAGTACTCCCAAAGGCTCCGCACATAATCGCGCGAATTGTCACGCGTGCTGGCCGAAAGCGCGCTGAACGTTAGGATCGCCGGCCCTCGCGAGCTGACGGCGTGGCAACGCTTCGTTGACAGCTCGCCAGAGGCGGGGCCGCTGCATCACGCTGGCTGGTACCACATCTTGCGAGATGCCTTTTCAGTCTCGCCGTATTTTCTCTATGCCTTCGATGGTGCCGGAGACGTCGTCGGAATTCTACCCACATATTTCAGCCGAAGCCTGATCACGGGTCGCCATCTATCCTCTCTCGAGGGTGGTGTGCTCGCGAAATCCAGCCAAGCGGCAGAAGCGCTTGTGCATGAAGGCATAAGATTGAGAGATAGTTTGCGAGCGGGCTATTTACAGCTCCGCGGCGGACCGCTTGCTGCAAACGCTGAGATTATTCCAACCGTTCACACGATAATCGATACACGACAGAACGTTGACCAGCTTTGGTCTGCGGTGAAGGGCAAAACTCGTTGGGGGGTTCGGCAAGCCGAAAAGTCTAGTTTGGGCATTGAAAGAGATCTCGAACTGTCGGAATTGGACGCATTCTACGGCGTATATGCTGCTCACATGAGAGATCTTGGGACGCCCGTCTTTAGCCGCACGATGTTGCGTGCGATGAAGGCACACCTTGGACCGGAACGTCTCCGATTGTACCTTGCGCGACGCGACGGCGAGCTCATTGGGGGAATGCTTTGCATTCTGCACGGTAACTCGTGGACTGATTGGTTCGCAATAATGCGATACGAACGTGAGCTCGAGTTTGCGAATTACATGCTGTATTGGCATGTCATTCGGGACGCGTCGCTCAACAATGTTGAGAGCCTCGACTTAGGCAGAAGCGCACCGGGCAGCAACGTGCACCTTTTCAAGCGCAAGTGGCGTGGTCGAGATATCGATGTTCCATATCAATTCTACGTTCGCAAGGGGCGACGTTCACGCGGTGTTCTCTTGCAGGAGCAAAGAACGTCGAGGAGCGTCGCCCAGAGAGTTTGGTCACATTTGCCTCTAACACTTTCAAATGCACTGGGACCCGTTATACGCGACCAGTTACCTTTCATCTAGAGAACGAACATCCGTCACTATAAATTCGAAATCGATTCCAGGACGCGTGACATGCTCGCGCACGACCTGCTGAAAGAAGACGCGTTGATGTGCGACTGTTTGGTCCGCGCGAGCGAGTGGGTCGCTTCCAGAGGTTAAAAAGATCACGCGGTCTCCGGGTCTGAATGTTACGGTTTCTCCCGTCCAACTAACGAGACTCGGAAAATGTTCATTGATCAATGCTGGTCCGTAGAGATAGGACGACACGACGTCACGCTCGAGGCCGACATACTTGTCGTGGTTGTCAAACCAAAAGCGTGCGCGAGCATCGCGATCGTAAGGCTGAACTTGCTCCATCGCTTGGAAAACTGCAAGGGTCCCTTGTTTATAGTATGGATTCGGTACGAACTGCATCATGTCTGTGTCCGCGCCGCCGAAACCGATGCAGGTGAACAAAATTACGGCCAGCATGTAAACCTGAGGCGCTATCAGGATGCGCGGCAATACGGCGGCGATACAAAGGAGGATGCCGTCGCCTAATATCCAGGCGATCTCGTTATGAAGACCGAGAAAGGCCTGAGGAATCGGCAGAAATCGCGTGACCGATGAAAGAAACCACGGCAAAAGGGTTACCGCGACAACCATAATTGAGAACGGAACCGTGTAGAGATTTGGAAAGGTGCGCGCGGCGAGCGCAAGTGCACCGCCAACGCATACGAAGGCGAAAGGCAGCAGCGCGTTTATCTTGTCATCCAGTTCGAGAACTGCAAAGTGGTTCAACGCCAAAATGACAAATGAAAGACAGGCGGCGAGGTAGGCGGCGCAAACAACAAACAGCGTGCTCTCGGCATTGCCCGTACCTTTCCGCAAGCAGCGAAGCGATGAGACTGCGTGGCGGACGACGACGACAACACTCATTAGCGCGATTGCTAATGGAATTAGCAGCCAGGTCGCATAGCCGATCCACTCATGCAGTGGCATAAACCATTCTGGTCGTTTCGCGGCTACGCCGTGCAATGCGAGGATTTGTCCCATGAAATATAAATATGGGCCACCCGCTAACCTATTTACGCATCCGTAGAAAATCGCCGCCGCACATATGCCGGCGAAAACCCAGAGTGCAAAGACACCGACTGAGTGCCGATGCCGCATTCGGTTCAATAGAAGCACGAGTACAACTTCCGCAGGAATCAGAACGAGCATCAAGATGTAAAGGGAGACGGTTGTGGTAATAGCAACGCCCCAAACAAATGCTGCCACGTGGTACCGCTTGCGCGTTGCTCCTAGAGCGACAGCGGCGAGACTAACGAGGATGCAAGCCGTGTACGCTCCATCGACGTAGTCCCAACCTGTTGCCGTCAAGAATTCGGATTGTGTCGCGAGCAGAAGCACGGTTGTCAACGCGGCGAGTCGGCTTGAAAATAGCGTTAAGACGGCGAAGTAGAGAGAGAAAGCAGACACATAGAAGACAAGGAAATGCAGAACATACAGAGCTGGTTCGGTCGGCAATATTCTGTGAACGGCCCAGCCCAACACATCCCAAGGCGTTCGTGACGCGTAATACGTGTAGCCCCATGTCCTGAGAAGCGACTGTAGATGCATATGGAAGCCCGAATAGATCCATCGATCGATGAAAATCGGCTTCACGAAGATCCACGTGTTGTTGAAATAGGTCAGAGCGAAGGGTAATGCCAAAAGCATCGCACACTCTGGCCACAGAGACTTCCTCAAGCTCAAGGCGCTAGCGCTCGTCCGTTGGGACGATTACACGAACGGAATCAACCTCGCTTTGGCCCAGGTGACCGAGCGGACCGTTTTGGAAAACGATGTCCGACGCGTTCCCCAAATCGATGTTTACGAAAATCGTGCGGAGTTCAGCGGCGGTGGAAAGGGCTCTTCGCCGAATGAATGATTTCCGATCGCGAGACAATATGCCAACCCACAGCTCACCGCGCGTCGTTCTTGTTTCGATCTCTACGATTCCTTTAGTGGCGTCGCCTTTTCCATCGTAATGCGGAATCGGAATATCGGCGGCATATGCCCACGGTTTATCCGGAATACTTAACGATATTGGCCACTGCAGGCTTGCTCGCAAACCGCGAGCTAGCACAGCAGATGACGCCGATAGGAGAAGTGAGTCGCTGCGCTCGGGCATTCTCGCTTGAGCGGCAGCAACTGCAAAGCGAAAGTCAACGCCGGGTCGTTTCTCCTCTTGTATCGTGATTGGCCGAAGAAAGACACCCTCTCGTGCCAAGGATCGGTTCGCGTTTGCTATCGCGTCACCACTATCGAACAGGATGATCAGCCGATCACCGGGCGATACAACTGCGGTGGAGCCATCGTTGTTGGCTAGGCTCGGGAAGTGGTCATTTAGCCTAGTGAAAGGTCCTAGATAAGTTGAGTTGACATCCCTCTCTAGGGCCGAAGATCGATCTAAGAGGTTGAACCAGAAACGGCCGCTGGCATCCGTATTATATTGCCCGATTCGCTCAGAGGCATCGATTACTGCCAACGTCCCCTGCTTGTAGTAAGGATTGGCAGGGAAGGTCATGAGCTGATCGTCCGCTGCTCCGAAACCTATCGTCGTGAGGACAACAATTGTCGCCAAAAAACCGACACGCGGGGCTAATGAGCACACTGCGAGCGCGAAGAAGATCGCGATCAGCCAAGAGATCTCCTGAACGGTGCCCTGGAAATACTGCACGTGCGGGTGAACAAACGTAAAATTCGCGAGGATCCACGGGGCGAGCGGGATCATAAATATTGCGATCGTAAGGGATATTCGCGGAGAGTCGGGGATTCGACGGAGGGCGGTGGCGATGGCACCGCCTACTACGCAGAACGCGAACGGAAGCAATGCGTTTACTTTGTCGTCTAGCTGCAAGACGAGGAAATGATCGGCTTCCAATGCGATGAACGTGAAAAGCGCTACCAGATTAGCAACGCTCACGGCAAAGAGGTGCGCGCCGGTCTCGTCTCCTTTCATCGTCTCAGTGCGATCGGCGTACCTCCGCCAGCAACGGATGGATTCCAGTGCGCTGTATGAGGCGACCGCGAAGGGGATGATCAGAAACGCTGCCGTCCATATCCATTCACTCGGGTTCTGATACCAGCGAGCGAGGTTGCCCTCAACCTCGAACAACTTCATAAGTTGGCCTTGGAAATAGGCGAATGGTCCGCCGGCTAACCATGCAAGGCAGCAGAGAATTAGTATCGTTGTTATGCCCCCGAGTACGCAAAAAAGTCCGACGACTGTGATTGATCGTCGCGACGCGGCCCTATTTAGCAGAAAAAACCCGACGAGCTCTGCTGGCAAGAGAATCGCTAAAAGAGGATAGAGCGACGCAATGCAGGCTATGGCCGCACCCCACAGCAGCGCAAATATCTTCCACCTGTGTCGCAGCGCGACCCCGACGAGAGCCGAAATACTTAGCGCAAAAAATGCCGTGTAGACTCCGTCAACGTAATCCCAGCCAGTCGCGGTTAGGAATTCGGACTGCGTAACAAGTAGCATAACACTGCCTAAAGCCGCTAGACGATCCGAGAACAGCATTAATACTGCTGAATAGAGTGAAAACGCGGACAGATAAAATACCGCGAAGTGTAAGACGTAAAGAGCCGTCGCCGGTTCAAATACTCGGTGAGCTAGCCATCCAACTAGGAGCCACGGTTCACGCGATGGATAGTACGTATACCAAAATCGTGTCGAAAGTGCGGCAAAGTGAAGTTGCAAACCAGTATAGATCCATCGATCGATGAAGAGCGGTTTGCAAAAGATCCATGTATTGTTAGCCGTCGTAAGTACAAAGGGCACGAGCAAGATGGCAATAACGTCGACAGAAAGGCGCGAAACGTGCCGTCGAGTCTGACCGGTGCTATCACTCATGCTCTAATCAGGCGAATGCGAGGTCCGCTAATCCAGGCGCTTCTTGCAAACCTGGACGCGTACGGAAGAGCCGAGAGCGTGAACCTGTCGTTTAATCGCGCGCGCATGTCTTTTCTATGCAGGATTCCGGCGGTCAGGTCCCTTGGCTCACGAGGGAGAGAAATTGGGGGTTATGCCCTCGAGAACTGAGATCAAAAGCGGCCGACTCTTTTCCGCTTAAAGTGTCGATCAGGAGCAGCTCGTTCCTATCGACAGAGAGGCAAGCGAAGAGAGTCGGCGATATCTGCTGCGAGTCGTGAAGCCATTTGGTCTCAATGTCTGCCATGAGATACACTGAGCCGTGCGCTATCTTCCAGAGTTTGCCCGTCGGGCTCTCCGAAAAGTACAGAAACGTGCGATCGAGAGATTCTCTAAGGCCGTGTAAGCCGATGTAGCCAGAAGCAATGATTTCCCACTTTCCGTTCCGATCAACGTGCGCGACGTCCCCTTGCCCAAGCGTTGTGAAGTAGCAACCACCGTGGCGGTCTGGGAATGCGGAATTCAAATGACCCAGTTGGTAGTCGTTGGGAATATAGTGCTCATTCACCGAGGTCTCTAGAGTCACGGGGTAGTTAGATCCATACCGATCCTCTGGCAGCCGAAAACGGTGGGTGACTCGTCGTGATTCGAGATCAACCCATAATACGGCGTCGGGACCGGCTGCTGAAACTAGGCATGAATCCGAATCAATTCCGACCACGGTGTGAAGGCCCGCGAACCACGGGTCATCGATGCGGAACGGAGATCCTCGATCGAACTCGTCGCCCCGAAGTCTATAGTCTAACGCCGGCAACACGCACATGAAGCCATTCGAGCAAATCACCAAACGCGTTCCTACCAAAGCCGCCTGCTGGATGAGCTCGCGGCTATCGATGCAACGAATCGGCTCCAGCGACAAGTCGCCACCCGACGCGCTAAGACGCACGTGGGTGAGCGCTCCGTGCAGAGAGTGAGCCGTGCTGGCCGATGCCAAAGTCTCGAAGGCTGGAAGATTACGCAGACGCTCCCGGTCTGCATAGCGCGCGCGAAGAAATTCCGTTGACGACCTTCTATGGTCGAAGCGGCGCGTCGAATGGCTTATTAGAAGCTCCACTTCCGCAACTGCGACCGGGATTGAGGTCGATTCTACCCGCGATGCTGAGTCGCATAAGACGTCAGTAACTGAAACGGCGGCGGCTCGTTTGCCGACTACGACTTGCCAGCAGTCGAATTGTAGGATTGGCGCGCGCGAAGTCGCTGTCAGGCCGGTACGAAACACAATCGAGCCAGCGTCAGGCGGGATCTCTACCTCCACGGTTTGGAGTTCGGGTCGTGCTGCGAGTTCGAGCTCATCTCCCACTAGAAATGCTGATGTCGGATCGACACACCCAACTCTGATGTCCCCGGCGGAAAGGATTATGCGAAAGCGTGCGACGACGATATCGGCGCTCTGTCGCAAGCCGCTATCATCAGCGATCTGGAAGACGACCCCGAAATGCCAATCATGCGGCGGCATCTCGACCTTTAGTGGCTCCTCGGCTATAGGCTTAGCATCGTTAACAAATAGTGGAGCCTTCAGGATCGTCTGGAGATCGACCGTGCGTTCATCGAAGATATTGATGCGGTCGAAATAGTTCGTCAACTGGTTGGCTCCCGAAAGACAGTCATCACTGCGATCGCATTGCATGAGTTCGCTGCGCTGGGCAGTCGACTGCTTTCAACTGGTGTTGCATTCTGCGATTCACGGAGTCGTGCGGACACCGGAGCTCTGCCCGCTTACCGCGCGATCTGCGGTACTCTATTGGCAGCGACTATTTGGTCATAGATCCAGTGGTAGGTTTTTTCTAGGCCGCTCTCCAGAGAGATCGTCGGCTCCCATTTAAAGATTGTTTTGATTAATCGGTTGTCCGAGCTGCGGCCGCGCACACCTTTTGGAGCGTCGAGTTTGTATGAGCGCTTCAATTTGATGCCGGCGATTTTCTCGACAATGCCTACCATCTGATTGATCGAGACTAACTCGCCCGAGCCGACGTTTAAGGGTTCCGCGAAATCACCATCAGTGAGCATGTAGGTGCCATGAACGCAATCATCAATGTACATAAACGTCCGGGTCTGCTCGCCGTCACCCCAAATCTCAATCTCGCGCTTACCTGAGAGTTTCGCGAGCGCAACTTTGCGGCAGATTGCCGCCGGCGCTTTCTCGCGACCCCCGTCCCACGTACCTTCTGGCCCGTAGACGTTGTGGTATCGAGCGACACGCGTTTGAAGACCGAAGTCTTCATAGAAGTGCCGGCACATCCGCTCCGAAAAGAGCTTTTCCCACCCATAGCCGTTTTCCGGCATCGCAGGGTATGCGTCGTCCTCTTTCAGAGGCGTTACATCAGCTTCGCGTTGCTTGTCAACGTTGTATACGCAGGCCGACGAAGAAAAGAAGTAGCGTTCGACGGTCAGATCTCGAGCGGCGCACAGCAAGTTCGTGTTGATGAGAACTGAGATCATACAGTTTGCGCGGTGATTCTCAATGTACCCCATGCCGCCCATATCTGCGGCGAGATTTATGACGTTCTCTACACCGCGTAGCGCTCGGCGGCAATCATCAGGATTTCGAAGATCGAGAACGAGATTGTCGACGTCTGAATGGACTTGGTACCATGCTTCTCGGGGTTTCACATCAACGCTGCGGACGTAAGAATAGCCGCGAGATAACGCTTCGCGAGCCATCCAGCCCCCAATGAATCCGCCGCCGCCCGCTATAAGTATTGGTCCCCGTGACATAGCCAATCGCTGTTCCGAGGTTCGAGGTTCCTCTCCTTCGAAACAGCGCGCAGTATGAACGTCTCCGTAATCGGCTTAGGGAAGCTCGGAGCGCCGATGGCGGCCGTTTTCGCAGCAAAAGGGCATCGCCTCATTGGTCTTGACGCAAATGCGGCATTCCTGACAGCCTTGGCGGCTGGGCGAGCGCCGGTCGACGAGCCGCGCTTACAAGAGATGATTGACGCAGGAAAAGATCGGATGGCCGTCACGTCCGATTACGAGCAGCTCGTCGACCAGAGTGACGTCACATTTATTATCGTGCCGACGCCCAGTGACGAGAGCGGTGCATTCTCGAACGAGTGCGTGCTTGCCGTTGTCGAAAAGTTGGGTGCAGCATTGCGCAAGAGGAGCGCATATCACGTCGTCGTTGTTACATCGACGGTTATGCCGGGGGCAACGGGAGGTGTCATTAGCGAAACCCTGGAGCGGTCATCAGGCCGATCCGTGGGTTCGGACATCGGCCTCTGTTACAATCCGGAATTTATCGCGCTCGGTAGCGTCGTCAATAATATGCTCCGTCCCGATTTTTTGTTGATCGGTGAGAGCGACCGGCGCGCCGGCGACACGGTCGAGTCGGTTTATAAGTGGGTTTGCGAAAATAATCCGCCGGCTCGACGCATGAACTTCGTGAATGCAGAGTTAGCGAAGATCGCGGTCAACACATTCGTTACAACCAAGATCTCGTATGCCAACATGATCGCCGACATCTGTGATCGACTTCCAGGCGCAGACGCCGACGTCGTCGCGGACGCGATTGGAAGCGACACGCGAATCGGGAGAAAATATCTTCGTGGTGCAACCGGTTACGGCGGCCCATGTTTCCCGCGCGACAATGTGGCTTTCGCTGCACTCGCAAGCAGTGTAGGCGCTCGGCCCGATATCGCACGCGCGACCGATGCGATCAACAAGTATCAGATCGATCGCCTCGTACAAGCGATCTCGTCACGTGTGTCAGACGGGGCTCGTGTCGCTATTCTTGGCATGTCCTATAAACCGGACACGTCGGTTGTCGAGCAGAGCCAGGGCCTTTTGCTCGCGAAGCGTCTCCATGACGACGGCTATGTCGTGACAATACATGATCCCGTGGCAGGCGAAGTAGCGTCGGGAATTCTCGGATCGGGCGTCGTTCGTGCGGATAGCATCGAGGATGCATTGCAGAACGTCGACATTGCAATCATCGTCACGCCGTGGCCCGAATACGCACGGCTTTCGAAAGCGAATCTGCCGAGGGTCGTGCCCGTGATTGATTGTTGGCGAATCTTAACGACAGATGCGAGTAGGTCGGCGGTAGAGCCGATCTGGCTTGGTTACGGCAGCGCGGCAGTAGTAGCGGCAACCCCGCTGTAGCTCGTCGTCCGTCTGAGGCGGACGCCCGTCAGGATGACGTCAGCCTTTCGCGAGGACCATACTCTGAACTCGTAGCGTGCCGTTTGGCTGGAGCTCACTGACCCATTTACGGAGAATTTCAGAGTTGCTCGAGCCGAACCAGTGCCCAAGACCTGCGTAGGCACCAGGCGTCCCTGGGCCAAGATGTTTTGCCCGAGATCGGTTGCCACATCAACGCGAATTGTTGTATTTGGCAAGCATCCGCGAAAGACAGCATCAAAATCGACTTCATAGTCTCCGGGCAGCAAGGCGACGTACGGTCCATATGCCATGATTCCACCCGCGCCGAACGGGCTCCGAAGCTGATCGGATTTTCCCGGTGCGCGCTCCCACTTGGCGGCCTCGTGAATCTCGAGCATTGGTAAAAGATCCGTCGACTGCGCGATCCCTCCGGGAATTGACCCTCCGATTTCTTCGAAAACGACGGACGACACTTCGACCGCGACATGGCCGGTCGTACGTAATACGAACTCGGTCCTGCGGCAGCCACGCTCTTCGGGGCTGCTGAAGAACATCTCGACGCTTCCCAGGTCGAGTTCTTGCGCGGTGATTTGATGAAAGGCAAGAATCCCTGCATCACTTACGACTGCTAATGAGAGGCCGGGGGAAGCGTCTGGGTTTTGCGCCCCGCTCGGCTTCAAAGCCACGCAAACACGATACGACCCGGGTTTCAGGTCGAGATATGGGCCGAAGAATACCGCCCCATATGCGCCGACGACTGAGACGATCTTACCGGGAACTGTTTTCCCGCCGCGACCGGTTGGTAGCATTGCCAAGAGGTCACGCGGCTCAATATCCGGTCTTGTTGCGGCAGTGAGATGGCGCACGTATTTAACGCGCGCCGAGAGTAGAGAAAAGCGAGGTCGTCCGTCGGACCACACGAGAAACTCAAGCAGCCCCAGTTCAGCCGCCGGCGTTTCGTTGGGTATATCAAACGCTACCGTGCACGAGGCAATCCCGCGCTTGCCGGGTTCGGCAACCCCGCTTCCCAAGATGCGTTTGCCGAGGTGAGATGCGACGTACACGCGGATTGACGAGTCTGCATTCGGACGAGAGACATCAAACTCGAACGTCACTTCGTAATGTCCGCTTTCCAGCCAAAAATGTGGACCAAAAACGAGAAGGTCGTTTACGCCCCGCTTTGCATGTATTGCGCGACGCTCACTGTTCGCGGGGGAGCCTCCCGCCGTCCCTGCCGGTCCGATTGATAGCAACGGGGCACAATCGAATTCACGAAGCCCTTCGAAATGAGCCTGATCCATTTCCAGCTCATCGAGGAAGGCGTTCCGGACCGCGAGGCTGATCGATCCCGACGTCTTCAGGCGAAACTCGATTCTCGGCCAGTCCCCTGCGTTTCCAATTTCCGGCGAAATATTGAAGTCGAGCGATACGGTGCCGTCAGCCAGATCCTTACGGAGTATCTCGCGATAGGCGATGAGCCGCGCGCTAGCAACGACTTCCAGGACCAATGTCGCGGGGGAACGCGAGGTGTATTTTACATCGTCGAACTCAACGGTAAAGCGAAAAGCTCCCGGATCAAGGTCGAGATACGGGCCGTAAAAAACGTAGCCTTCAATTTTCGGCAACGTGACGATAGCACGTGGCATTCGATTTCCGGCTTGGCCGATATAAAGTGCCGATAATAATTCGTCGCTCGGTGTTGCGTTCAAGAAGCCTTGCCTGATATGCGTTGCGAGCGGCGTGAGTGCGGCGCCAACGTTGTTATTGAAAACTCCCTCGACGGAGTTGCAGATCGCGTTGATTCCGATGAACCGTCTCGCGGCGCTGGGATTCCGTTCGACCCGGTACCGTTCGCTTCGGACAGCGCGCCGAAAGTCGCGAGTTACGTGCTGAATGATCGGGTCGTTTTGAAAGAGCCACTCCGCGAGCGGCGGACCTTCATCAGGTTTTCCCCAATCGAACACAAAGACAGTCGCCCGTTCGATAGCTTCTTCCCACGGCATCCAGACACAATTGACTGGAAGGTCCGGACCCAGCCACTTTGCGTCGGCGAAGACCATGATAGGCGCCGAGAAACCGAGCGCCTTCCAAACCCGCGCGAAGCGCCGCAACAGACTTCTCTTGGCTCCAGACCAACCGAGAACCGTATCGCGTGGATAGCTCGCAAGGCTGTCTGCAAGAAAGGGCGCGACGTGTTCGATCGGATAGTCGAGGTGATTGAAACTCGTGGACGAGTAGCCGGTCGTCGTCGGCTTGTCTAATGGCGCGTCAATCGCGGACTGCAACGCCACGAGGTAAGTATTGCCGGTTGGGTCAACGCGTATTTCTTCTACGATTTCGTCGGCGAGCCCCCAAGTTTTGGATTGTGCACGGACGTCGGCACCTGTGACGTTCTCATAATAGATCTTCTGATCATTTTGAATACCGCGTGCCTTGTGCGCGGGAGTTACCTGGCGTGTATGATCGCAGTGGTAACCGTAGAGCTCATCGACGACGTCGCCTAGAGCCCTAGGGATCAGAGAAAGTCTGCGAGCGATATTCGAATCGACATGCCACCCTACCAGCATGCTCTCGTGAAATCCGTGAATGTTCCAAATGTCCGAACGGAGCATGAGTTGAAAATCACCCGGGCCGTCGTATCGCACGTCGGAAAGCGACGTGTATACGATCTCGTTTAGATGAAGTTCGCGACCCCAAGTTCCAAAGGAACTGATTGTCCCATCAGGGTCCATCCGGTTCGCGCCTTCCCACAACGACTCGGGAACTTCGAAGCGAGGCAGGTGATAGTACGCATCAGGAAGCGACGAAACGATCTCCGAAAGAGATTTGTTGTTTCGCGGATAAAACACCATGTCCGTATTCGTCGAGAGGATCCAACGGTTCGTGGGATTGGACCGGCGGATTCCGACGTTGCGCGCGATCGGCTCTAGACAAACCAAGTGTGTCTTGTCTTGGAATCGCTCGTGCTGTGAAGGACGCACGCGCAAAATTCTCAGTGCCGCTCGTGCCTTCGCCGTAAGCGTGTCTTGAATCGCTTCCGGGAAGGTCGGGAAGTCGTCGGGCGTGTTGTAATCGACGAAGATGATCTCATCGTCGGGGTCGGTGAGGATTTCAGCCATACAATTTAGGCTAATCGCAGCACGCTTATGTAGATTATAACCGTAATTGTCGTTGCGGCCGTACAGGACGAGCGAGATCATCCGCCTGAGATGGCCGCTAGATTTCCCACGGGCTCGCCTTCCGGTATACGATCGATCGTCTCATCGGAAAAGCGCAAGGCGGTGGTATCGTCGAGCCCGTTGGAGCTCATCCAGTTATTATCGAGCACGAGGTGCCGGTTTCCATCGAAGAAGGCGAATAGCTTTCCGGCATATTTTGAGTCCGCGTGTTCGGGGCCGAGCAAAAGCATTGCGGGCCGACCGGTGCCTTCCAGGCGCTGTTGCTCGACGCGGAGCTTGTACTGCAGAACAGCTTCCTGCGGCGCGCCGTCATAGGCGATTGAGCCCTTATCGAGCCAGAGCGCTCGATCACAGGCCTTGAGAATGAAATCAAGGTTATGGGAAACGACCAGAATCGTGACATGCTCATCCCAAAGATGATCGATGCGTTCGCGACATTTCCGCTGGAATGCTTCGTCGCCGACTGACAGGACTTCATCGAGGATGAGAATGTCTGATCGAAACTCAGTCGCGATCGAAAAGCCAAGTCTAGCAGTCATGCCGGAGGAAAGCGTTTTGACGGGTTCATTTCGGTAGTCTTGTAGCTCCGCAAAGTCCAAGATCGCATCGAGGTGCTCGTTCATACGGTGCCGTTCGATTCCCAGCAAGAGCCCGTAGTAGATGACATTGTCGACAAGTGAAAGTTCGGGGTCAAATCCTGCACCCAACTCGATGAGGGGCGCGATGGTTCCATTCGTGGTGGCCTTACCACGCGTCGGCGATAGAATTCCACAGATGACTTTCAAAAGCGTCGTCTTACCAGAGCCATTCGGGCCGATGATCCCAATCTTTTCACCGGCCTCGATGCTCAAGTTGACACCCGCGAGTACCTGCCGCCGGCTCGGTTTTCGATTACGCCCGCGCAAAAGCCCAAAAACAAATCGCTTGAGATCGTAGTGAAACTCTTCTTGCGTCCGGCGCCACAAGTCGACCCCTTGCATCCCGATCACTTGACGAGCCACTAGAGCAGATCCATGGCGTGACGTCGCAGCGAATAGAATATCGCTGCGCCCGCCAAAAGCGTTGCGACGGCCGTCAGTAGCGTGAGCGCGAGCGACTGAAAGCTCGGCGCGGATATGCCGAATGCGATTTGCCGAATGTCGTTGGCGATTGCCGCGATGGGATTGATGTGTACCCAGAAGCGTAGCTTGTGCGGAACGATCTCTTCAGGATAGAAGATCGGGCTCGTCATCCACGTGATGAAGACGACAAGCTCGTAGACGTACGGTAGGTCGCGGAAGAAGACGAAGAGTGCAGATGTGGCGAGCGATGCTCCGACGGTGACGAGGAGGAGCGATAACGCCGGGACGATCAGGAACAGTACACGCTCGGGGTGATGGCTCGCGAGTAGCGTTACGACTACGATTACCGGCAAGACGCCGACGATAAACTGGAACAAGTTCGCAACGACGATCGCAACGGGGAAGACGCTCAGTGGAATTCTGATCTTGTTGACGAGCGATCCGTTAGCGACAACAGAGGTGAGCGCTTGGCTCGATGCCTGCGAAAAAAACGTAACGACAACGAGGCCCATGAAGACGGCCAAAACGTAATTCGGGATAGAATTTCCGTAGTACGAGGCAAACGCCGTGCCGAAAATGAGCGTGTAGACGCCGGTCATGATCAAGGGATTCGATAGCGACCAGAAGACGCCAAGAACCGACCCGCGATAGCGGGCCTTGATGTTGCGCTCTGCAATCGTGGTTACAAGCTCGACGTACCTTCGCACGCTCGCATTGCTAGTCGCCGGAAAGATCGCTGCGGTCACGCTAACGTGTCTCTATCGGACGGGGTCGGAGTCCTGCCGGAACGGGCATGACGCCGTAGAGCGTTACGATCAGCGCACAAATGTCGCCCGTGAGTAGCGTCATGAGGACGGTGTGCACCGAGTCGTGTCGCATGACGACGAAAACGATCTGAGCAAATGCAATCACCGTTAATGGGATAGCCTGTTCCATCCGGCCGAGGCCGATCTTGTAGTTTGCGACAGCGTTCGCGCCGGCAAGAGCAACAAGCGCCGTTACGTATGGGAGAACGTACGGGCCCGCATCGGCGAAAGCAGGGCCCGCTATGGTGCGTACGACGAAACCCGGGGCGACGATGCTGGCTGCTATCGCGACGACGCCGACTGCACAAACGATGGTCCCCGCGAACATCAGGAGATGCGTCGAGCGCTCGCCTTGTGCGGCGCGCTTCGCAGCGCTGGGAAGCAAAACGATGGGGATGAATGCGACCACCGCGTAGACGCCCCGGGCGACGAGCGCAGCCGCGCTATAGAGTCCTGCGGTCTCGGCGCTGAAATAATGTCGAACGAGTATCGTGTCGTAGGATAGCATCGCGTTGACGGCGAGCAGCGTCAATCCGATTCTTACTGCGGAACCTGCAAAGCCTCCGAATGACAGATCGAGTGGTACGGACTCCTGCGGAATACCGTGACGCATCGCGACGGAATCGAAGAGCGTCGTAATGAGTAGATCGATCGCGACGCCACCAAGCGCGCCTGCAACGCCATAGAAGTGCGCACCGATCCCACCAAGTATCGCGCGACTTAACGCATCGATGACGTACGAAAGCGCAAAAGCTTCGAATCTGTGCCGTCCTTGTAGGTAGGCGCGCTGAGCGGTCACGACGAGAGAGAGGCCGAGCGCGGCGCCAGCGGCGATGACCGGCGCGGTCGACGTCAGATGGAAAAAAAAACCGATCGAAGCCGAGAAGACCGCAACGAGGGCAAAGACGATCGCACCCGCCGCCCATGCCGCGCGGTCGACAAGGTTTGCAAGCCATCTCAGACGTGCGCCCTCGCCCGTCGCGTGGAAGTCGGCTGCGGCTTTTGCGATGACCGCTCCGGCGACCGTAGATGGTAAGGAAAAGAGCAAGATCGCGGACATCAGGGCGGTGACGACGCCATAGCCCGTCAGTCCGACAACGCGCCCAATAATGACATAATAAAGGTAGAGAAATAAATTGCCGGCGGTCAGACCAGCAAAGACGATTGCACCGTGCCGAGCAAACTCACGAAGGTTTCGCAAGTACTGCCTCGATTCGCGCAACGTGGGGATCGGATTCTGGGAGCCCTTTTGCATTAAAGATAGCAACCGCGTCACTTACGCCTTGGGACGTCCCAGCATTAGGTTCCGCCGCGTGCGCTTTCTGAGCCAGCGCGACCAACGGATAGAACACTTGAGTTCCGTCGTCATTGAGTAGAGATGGCTGTTTGCTGATTGCTTTGAGCGCGCTCTCGATCGCGCCTCCGCGGTCGGCAAACCCCTGCTGATAGACAAGCACGCCGTCAAAACCGGCAAGCAACGCGACGGCGACCAGATCCCGCGGCGGCAAACTCGCCAGCCAGCGCTCAAAGCTCGCATCGGGCGTGCCTTCGACTGCGCCAACCGACCATCGTACGTCGCGCGTATAGAGAGACGGAACCTGTTCGACTTGCGTGTACATCGATTCGAGGATAGGGAACTCGGGCGCCGATACGTAGGGCAGCTGGAGAATCGCAGATTTCGCCGGCACTGCGTTCGCGATCCGCGCCGCCCATGCCGTGTCGATCGCAACGCGTTGTTTGCTCTTTGCGAACGGCGCCCACGACGCGGGCGATTGGTCGAGAACGCCGAGGACCATAATGATCGCGGCAACTGCGGCGTAAAGCGGCACGAGATTGCGCTTACGCAGCGCGTTCCATGCCCACTCAAAGACATGCGCGATGGCCAGTAGCGCAAAGAACGCGATGAAGGGACTGATCCGGTTGTACGCGCGGATGTCAGGCAGAACAAACGTATTGAAGATGGCCCCAAATCCGCCTATCGTCGCGAGTGCAAACGCTGCAAGCGTAAAAAGCGCACCATGCCGCAACACGTGCGGCATCTTGCTGTCATTGCGCATGACGAGCGCAATCATCAGAATGAAGAGTCCGATCGTTGCAACTGTGCCTAGCGTCGCTGCAGCGTTCTCCGTCGCGAGCTGCGGGAAGATATTGTCGAAGTGCGATCGCACTGCCGCCAGATGCGGAATACGATGGCTCGGAATCGGCAGTATCATCGGAGCTGGTGAAAGGGCGTATAAATAAGCCTCGATGGACTGTCGGGGGTAAGCGGCAATCGAGTGACCGGACAGCTTCCAGAGAATCGCGTTCACGTCATTGACTGCGAAAGCGAGGATCGTCGTTAGAATGAATGCTCGCCCAAGCTGCAAGGGGCGCCACGATCGAAGCTGGATCGCCCCGATCAGGATGCCAACAACGACCAAGTATGTTGAGAAGAAGGCTTCGTAGTGACTTTCTAGCCCGGCAAGTGCTGCTGTCCCGTAAAAGACGATGCGGTCAGTCCTCGTCGCATTCTCTGTGCCGTCGGCAATCTGTATGAGGGCCAAACATACGAGCGGAATGAGCCAATACGCCGCTAGGAACTCGTGGCCGGCGATGGTGCGCCAATAGACCGCGAAGAGATTGCCGTACAGGACCGCGCTGGGAATGGCCGCCATATACGATAGTCTGAAGCGACGCGCAGCGTAGAGGAACGCCAGCGAGTTTAGAATCGGTGACAGAATGTCGAAAAGATTCTCGGCGACGAACGCGTTGCGCGAAATCTCGACGAGCAACCACCGGATCGCCCAGTTCACCGTGTAGAGCTCGGGCAAGCTCATCGTATTCTGTCCGAATGGCGCCGCCAGTCGTGGATCAAAGAAGAGCCAGCCGCCGTTGAGCATCTCGCTCATTTTCGTATTGATGATGTCGCCGTAGTTCGCATACGCAAACGGCACGTGCAAATCGGCCCGCCACAACTTAAATGCGATCGCAAACGCGACAAAAGAGATAAGCCCAGTAACGAGATATGGGATGGCGCGGCGCGACATATTAGTACGCGATGAGGTCCGCGCCTAGCGCATCAATCAGTGGGTCGATTTTCTCCGCGAGAAATGCTTCGCGTCGTTCACGTTGGGCCTCCAGGATCGTACGGCGTACCTTCGCATTCGTGACGACTTCCCAAACGGCTGCAGCGACGTCGAATGCGTCGGCGCCGGGCTCGAGAATGAGTCCGGCGGGCCCGAGAGTCTCGGGCACGGCCGTCAATGCTTTCGCAACGATCGGAACGTCGAAGAACATCGCCTCAACTAGCGGCACGCAAAACCCCTCGTGCTCGCTCAAGCAGACGAACACATCGGCGCTGCGATATTTCCCGACGACGCTGTCGTCCTCCATATAACCCGTAAACGTCACGTACGGCCTGATGTTGTACTCGGCGACGCTACGTCGGAGCTCGCTATAGTAGGCGTCTCCGCCATCGAATTTTCCAAGCACGACCAAACTCGCCGAGTCGTCGAAACGCAGGTATGCGGCAAAGGCTTCAATCAGCGCCTTTATGCCTTTGTTCGGAACGATGCGCCCCACGAAGAGCCAAGTTGTCCCGCGCCGCAGGCGGATCGACCCGTCCGCCGGCGTGCGGTCAAAGCGGTTTAGATCTGGTACTACGGGAAGCGTCCGCACGTTCTTCGCGCCAAGCGCGACAAGCTCGCGTGCGTTGTAATCCGAAGCCCCAATGAGGATATCGAACTTCTGGACCGACGCAGCCAACTGCTCGCGACCCTGCTCGAGTTGTGCGGCAACGTCGGGCGCGTAAGGCGCGAAAAACCTCGCCGGCGTAATATTGTGATAAACCATCGCTTTGCGGCATCGGGCTTTCAAAACGGCGTCTGCCGCGTTCGAGCCAATCGAATGATGAAGGATAAGCGCATCCGCACCGCTCACGCTTGATTGGACAAGCGAATGCGCATCGGAGACGCCGGGCGGGATGCTCGTTGCGTAGATGTTCGAATCGTAACCGATGTCGCGTAAGCGGTCCCGAATGCGTCGCGCCTGCTGCGTGATGGCATCACCTTCGTCGACGGCTTCAAGTACTTGATCGATCCGTTTGCCGCGTTTCGGAGCCGGGGAGGCGGCCTGCTCGATGCCGATAGCATCGCGCAGCCGCGCAAGAGCCTTGTCCCAATCGGCGTTCTCGGCAGCGTATTCCGCGCCGGAAGCGCCCATCGCTTGGCGCGATACAGCTTCCATCGAGTGCATCGCGTTCAGCGCCCTTGTCCACTCATCGCTCGTGCCTGCGACCAAACCGCCTCGCGACTCGCGGACGGCGGTTGCGGTGGCGAGACAATCTGCGTGCGCGATGACGGGCGTGTGTTCGCGCCACGCTTCCATCAAGACGCGCGAATAGCTTTCGTTCTTACTTGGACTCGCAAGGGCAAGAGCGTCGCGCAAGAGCGCGCGCTTCGTCGCCTCATCGACGAAGCCGAGATCGTGAATGCCACGATCTGGATCGGAATACGATCGTTCACCCGGGCCCGCGAGAATAAGCGCGATCTCTCGCCCGTGGCCGTTTCCGCGCGAGCGCTGAAAAGCTTCGAGCAGAAGATCCAAGCCTTTTTCGGGCGCACGGCGGCCAAGAAAGAGATAATAGGGCGACGTTGCGATCGGGGGAAGCGGCCCGGCTTCGCCGGCGGGTGGCACTCCCGTGCCGACAATGTGCGACTTGTGTAAAATGCCGGGCCCGTACAGCTGTTTCGCGAGCGCAGCTTCGCCTGCGCTGTTGAAGAGCAGCGTTCGTGCCTTGTGAAACGCGTCTTCGATGTGCGGTATTCGCGCATACGCTTCGTCATGCAGACATGGAACGAGATGTACAGGCCCGCTCGCTGCAGCGATGCCGCGGACGACAACACCGTAGAGATACGGAAGCGCGAGGACGGCATCATAGTGCGATGCACTCTCTCGTGCTAGATAATTCTCCAGGTCCGGCGAGTTGATCGAGTTCTCGATGAACGGATCGGTGAACGACCGGCTGCGAGCAACCTCGCCCCAGCGTTCTTGCGGAAGCTCGAGGAGCGACGTGTTGAGGTCGTTGAATATCCTACGATCGCGCCTTCGGACGCGAAATCGTAAAACGTCCTTCGACCCTTCCTTCGAGCGTCCGGCCTTGTGAAAATCTTTGTCCCAGTCGTGCAAGAACGAACGCGACGTTGTCGTTAGGATTGTGACTTTATTTTCCACGGAGAGACGCTCGGCGAGCTCACGCGCAAGCGATTCGGCTCCGCCCGTGCACTCCGGGCCGTACCACGGCGTGAGGAGGGCGATGCTGCGCTTCACTCGCCCTTGTTTCGGAGGCGTTCGATCTCACGCTCGAGGTCCTCAATCCGTTTGGTTAACGTGAGTCCGGCCCCGAGCAGCTCGCGGAGCGCCTCGATTTGCAATGCGTTCGATCGGCGTGTTGGAAGCAACGCGAGGTTGTATGCCTTGAGGAAGAGCTGTCCCATCGACCCAAAACGCAACAAGGGCGCGAAGCGGCGCGGAATGCGCGATCGAGGCTGGTTGAGCTCTTCGGCGCGATCGAGATAGGCTTCCGCGGCGCGATACTGCGCGAGAACCTCGTCGGGCGAAGCGTAGCCTTGCACGCGCAGCTGCTCCGCGTGCGTACGAATGCTCCCTTCGAGTTGATCAAAATCGATGAAAGGATTGTTGCGCCGGATCATCCACCGGCTGTCTTTCGCTCGCTCACTAGCGGAATCTTCGCAAGCGCTATCGAGTCGCCGTCATTGCGAACCCGCTTGATGAGACTCCACTCGCCCGAGAGATGCGCCAGGCCGTAATAGTCGCCGATCACCGCGTGCATCGCGACGTCAACCATGGCCTGAGCGGCTGCGTCCCACGAGAATTCTCGAGCGCGAGAAACTGCGCCGGATTCGAGCCGGCGCCGGAGCGGTTCATCTCGCACGATAGAGAGGAGCGCGGGTGAAAGATCCGACCCGTCTTCGATAACTAAGCCGCTCACGCCATCGATGACCGCTTCACGCAAACCTGGAACCCCGTACACGAGAGCAGGGGTGCCGCACGCGTTGGCCTCAATGACGCCGATGCCCCAACCCTCGATCTCCGACGCGGAGACGTAGGCCCACGCAGATTGCAAGAGCTCGACCTTGCGTTGCTGCGATACTAAGCCTTCGAAGACGACACTCTCCGCGAGTCCTAGCCGGAGTGCGCATTCCTCGAGGCGTCCACGGTCGTCGCCGTCTCCGGCAATGTGCAGCATTGCATTTGGAAAGGCGGCGCGCACTGCGGAGAATGCTTCGATGATGCACTCGACGCGCTTATACACTTTCAAGCGACCGACGTAGGCAAACAATGGGACCAGCGATTTCGTGCCGGGAACCATTTCGGCGTCGACGCCGCTATAAACGATGTCAACCGATTGCCGCGGAATGCCGATTGCGTGCATTGCTTCGCGTGTATCGTTTGAGATCGTGACGAATTTGCTGGTTCGATAAAGCCGGGGCATCAGCCACGATTCGGCCCAGATCAGTATGCTGCCGATTGCGGCAGGCAGATACTTCTTGAGCACCTGCTGGTGGACGTGAAAGACGAGGCAGATCTTCGGCTTCATCGAGAAGAGTGGGCTGAAGAACGGAATCCCGTTCTCCGCGTCGATGACGACGTCGAATCTATCGCGGAACTTCCTTAAGTATGCGATCGGCAAGAGCGCGTACACGGACATCGCGTTCCCGACGCGCATAACGCGAACACCATCGATCGTGGTTGTCGAAGCGGCCCCGGGGAAACGTGCCGTCAGCCATTCAACCGCATGGCCCGACGCAACCCAGCGTCGCGCCATCTCGTGCAAGTACTTCTCGGCGCCTCCGGCTTGCGGATGCTCGGGATCACGCCAGTTCAAGATGAGGATATTCAATCCCGAGTGCGAGCGCATTGGCGACGTAGGAAACAACCGGTCGAATGCGGGTACAACCCAGCGCAAGAACGAGTTTCGAATTCGCAAGCGCACGATTGCAGCGAACATGCGCGCCGAGGCCGGGACGAGATTGAGGCGCGAGCCTTCAACGTCTCGCCAAACCGTCGGTACCTCGCGCACGTTCATCCCGGCATTCTTCATCGCAAAGAGCAGGTCCACGTCGAATGCAAAGTTCGATGTCTCAACATAAGGCAGAACGTCGCGAATCGACGCGGTCCGAAAAACCTTGGCCCCACATTGCGTGTCGGTAAACCGCAAGCCGAAGGCTGCGCGCACGAGAGCATTGAACACACGGCTTGCAATCCGTCGGGCAAAGGGTTGCGCTACCTCGACAATCGCGCCTTTGCACCAGCGGGACGCAACGATTCCGTCACCGTCGAGCGATTCGCACAAACGGCGAAGTTCGGCCGCGCTCGTCGCGTGATCGGCATCGACGTACGCAACGACAGGAGCCTTGGCGACGAGCATGCCGGCCCGCACCGCGCCGCCTTTCCCGACTGCGTCTTCGATCTCGACCACGACGATGTTCGAAAACTGCGCCCTCAGGCCGCGAACGATGGCAGGCGTTGCGTCCGTGCAACCATTGAGGACGACGATGATCTCCGAATCGTAGAAGGTCTTCGCAAAATCGTCGAGCGTGCTCTCGATGCGTGCGCTTTCGTTGCGACCGGGAATGATGATGGAGTAGACCAGAGCGCTCACCTTCCGCATACCGCGGCGTCGGAGAGTTGCGCGGCGTCGGTAACCGATGGCCCGATCTGCGCGGGGAAGAGCCGCCAAATGCCGCCGGGTTTTCGATAGACGTCTTTGGGCGCGCGTTCGGGGAACCCGGATTTGGCAAGCAGGTCGCGTCGCACGAAAAACGCGTTTACGCCTTGCGAGTCGGTACCGATCAGCGCGTAACCCTTTTTTTCGGCAAGGAACGTGAGGGCACGGATGCTGGCGCCATAGTACAGCGTCTTTTCCCACACGTGCTTGGCGTTGTACCGCATCACCCAAAAGCGGTCCGGTGAAATGCTCGCATTATATTCGATGATGGCAAGGCGCGGACGGTATGCGTCAAGCGCTTCCCAAACCCAGTAGTCATTACCGTCGATGTCGATCGAAAGAAGGTCGAACTCGCTGGGGACGTCTGCCGTGCGAAAGATCGTTACGATACTCTCGCGTGTAACGAATTCCGAGCGCACTTCGACCGAAAGGCCGCGATAGCGCTCGCGCAGGCGCTCCGCGTTCGTCGCGTCCGCTTCTATGACGAGGCCGCGCCATCCGTAATGCAATGAAAGAAGAGCCGTGTTGCACTCGATGCCGTCGCCGACGCCGAACTCGACGAAATAGCGGTCCTCCCCGATACGAAACAGTATTTCATGAATGAGACCGTCCTCGGCGTTTTGCGAAAGTACTTTTCGCTCAAATGCTTGCAGATCGGAAAAGCGCTGGAGTGTTCGAGTATGCCGCTGACGCGCGAGTCTCCGCAAGGCAGCCAAGCTGTTGCGAATCGCAGGGACTTTCGAGAGAGTCACGGCAGAGCGACCGAGAAATGATCTCACCGCAGGAGGCCGTTTGACACAACTTCTGGGCCATCCCTTGGTCATTGGTTCGTCGGGGCAACTCGGTACCGAACTCACGCGCGTATTCGAAGATTGTGGCGTCACCGGCCTCGATCACACGGCGATCGAGATCGAGAGCGATGCGTCCGTCGAGGAGGCATTCGCGCGCGTCAAGCCGACAATCGTGATCAACACGGCGTCGTATCATAACGTCGATCAATGCGAGCAGAATCCCGACCGTGCCTTCGCCGTCAATGCAACTGCTGTCGACCGGTTGTCGGCCGCGTGCGTGAGGATCGACGCGGCCTTTGCCACGATTAGCTCGGACTATGTTTTTGCAGGCGATGCCGGCAGGCCGTATTCCGAACGCGATGAGCCGGCACCGGTAAACGTGTACGGCGAATCCAAGCGGGCGGGCGAACTGGCGGCACTGAGTCGTCCCAAGGCGTTCGTCTTCCGTACCAGCGGTCTTTACGGACTCCGCACTGCGACGCAAAAGGGTCACACGTTCGTCAATCGCATCATAAAACAAGCTGAAAACGGCGAGACGCCGCGCGTTGTCACCGACGTTATATTTTCGCCTTCATTCGCGAGTGATGTCGCTCTTGCGATCCGGCAAGTAATCGAGCGCGAGGCGTACGGCCTATACAATGTGACCAACGCCGGACACTGCAGCTGGTTCGAGTATGCGAAGGAAGCGCTGCGTCTAGCCGGGCTCTCGACGGAGATAACGCCCGCGTCCTATCGCGATTTCGCATCAAACGTGAAACGTCCGACGTATAGCGCGCTTGCGCATGAAGCGCTCGCAAAAATCGGCATTACGATGCCGTCGTGGCAGGACGGACTGCAGCGCTACATCGCCGCACGTCTTTCCGTTGGGGCTTCGTGAAGGCGCTTGGCGCGATAGCCTTTGGCATCGCCGTGATCGCGGCGGCTGCGATACAGGTCATCGCAGAGGGAGCGACCGGACAAGCCGGTGCGCGAATCTCCGTTCCCCGGCTGATCGCAAGTACGCTTGGCGATCGTCCGGCGCGCGCGCTCGCGTTTTTCCCGCAGAATTCTGTGGCTGATGTCCTGACGGTGCGTGCGCAAATCGATGCGCTCGACAAGGCCGGTAATTATCGTGACGCTACTGCGCTCGACGAACAGCTCGTTGAGCGTCTCGAACGCGACCGCATCGATCAGGTCGCGCTCGCTGACGCGCTTTGGCGCTTAGGACAGCTCGATGCGGAAACCGGCTACGTCGAGCCGGCGCATCGTCGCATCCAATGGCAGACGGCGCTCAAGGACTACGATCAGGCCCTGCAGTTCGAACCGCTTTCAGAGACGCTGTTGCTTGCGGCCGGAAATCAAGCGCTCCTCAACGGCGATCGCAACGGATCAATACAGTATTTCCAGCGCGCGATTGCAGTTGATCCCGGAAGTGTAAATGCGCGCGAAGGTTTGCACCGTGCGCAGACTGGCGAGGGCGAGCCACCGCCGTTCGTTGCGCCCGCTGAGTGGAAGGGGACGTCGCGAGCGAAGACTACGCGCTGAAAATCTTATCGAAGGTTAGCGTGAGACCGGGCAGTGTCGCTGCGGCCATGTCCGATTCGAAGGTGACGTTCTCTTCATAGCAGTCGCCGGCTGGACGACTGCAGCGCTCGATCGTGTTGGCGTCCGGGTCGACGATCCAGTATTCAGGGGTGCCGAATCGCGCATAGATTTCGCGCTTACTTCCGCGATCGACGATCTTCGTACCGGGCGAGAGCACTTCTACCACGAGACTCGGGACCCCAAAAATACCCTTACGCCCGAGCGTGTGCATCCGATCGGCCGCAACGAAGACGACATCGGGCTCAACGACGTTCTGTGCGCTCAGCGCGGTGTCGAGCGGTGCAACGATCGCCCGGCCATCCGCTCCATCCGCGTAGTCTGCCAATACCCTGAAGATCTGTCCGACGACATGTTGATGACGCAAGGTCGGCGATGGCGTCACGTAGAGCTCGCCGCTTAGGATCTCGCGGCGCAGGTTGTCGTCCGGGAACGAGGCGAGATCTTCGTAGCGCAGGGCGGTGCTTCGTGCCATGGCGGTGTTCTCCATACACAACCCTATCACGCCGTCGCCTCGGGCGGAAAGGCCCTTAGCGCGGGAAGACCGCGATGGCGTCGGCGTCTTCGAAGAGCACGCGCCCACAGCCGCGGGCGTCCTGCGCTCGAATGTCACCGGTTCCGACGACGATCCATGCTTTCTGCCTTCGCGCGCCTTCGCAATCGATGCCGTCAGCGTCGGTGATGCGGACCTCAGGCGCGAGCATCAAGAGCGTCCCCGCACGGAAGTTGACGCTTTCGGCCGCGTGCGGATGCGCGTGAAACCACGCGTAGATTGAATGCGAATCGCCGTAGAAAGACACCGCGTTCGTAGACGCGACGCTGCTTCCGTAGAAGAAGAGTGCAAATGCAGCAGCTCCGCCGAGCAGGCCCGAGGCGCGTCGCATGTGCGGTAGGAATGCGAGACACGCTGCAATCCCCGCGGTGCACGCGAAGGCGACGGCGACGAGTATCGTTGGATCGTGATTGAGAATATAGAGCAGTCGCGCGAAACCGGCGAGCGCGCTTACGATCGAAAGTATAACGACGATGAGCGACATTCGGCGCGCGAGTGGCGCTATGCAAAGAACGCCGAGCACGAGTGCGGGCAGATCGTATCGTAACGACCAGCCGAGCGCGAGCTGCGGTAGATTGTTCGCATAGCCGAAAGGGCTCAAGAGAAACAAGACCATCGAAACGATGCCGATGATCGCGAGGCGACGCACTTCGCCGCGCGCGAAAATTGCGAAAATCGGCGCCAGAAAGAAAACGACCATTGCAGGTCCGCGTGCACCCACAGCGAGCGCCAGCACCCCGAGTGAGCTCGGGAAATTTCCGAGGATCGTCGTCGACCACGAACCTATCGCGTTCGTCGATCCGATCGAGTTGAACGCGTGAGGCGAGAGCAATGCGTCGTGCAGCGACCAAAGCCCAAGCGGGATTAAGCCGACAAGCATACGCGGACGACCCATGCAGACGAATGCGACCAGCGCGTACGCCCAGCCGTACGGTTTTACGAGCGCGAGCACGATGATCGGGACGATTGCCATCCGATCCGGGATGCGCAGCATCCAGAGTGCCTCGAGAAACCACGCGGCCAATATGAGATCGTTGCGCTGATCGTATGTTTGAAACGCAACGGTACTGATCGTGATGAAGGCGGCGCTCAGTGCAGTGGCTGCCGGCGCGGGTACGTCGAGCGTGCGCAACCACGCGACGAGCCGTGTGCTCAACATGACGGCGGTCAGCAACGAAACCGCGCCCGTGATCCAAAGTCCGCCCGCGGCAACGACGCCGGAAATGCTCGCCTCTGAACCCGGCGGATACCACCAGTAGCGCATCCAGGTGGGATCAAGCGAATGGGATTGAACCCACGCGATGGCGTTCGGCAAATGATACGCGAGCGAATCGCCGTCCGTCGGTGCGCGCGGAACGTATGGAGAGGCAACGATCAGCGTAACGGCGGCTGCCAAACTTTCCCAGGGATCGAACGCCGTCGTCTTTTTACGAGCGATGTATGCGCGCAGCCCGCACAGCATCGCAGCTGCGAGGAGTACTCCCACGAACGTGAGCGCGTGGAGCGTCGCGAGCACGAGCGGAATCGCCAGCAGCAAAACGAGCATGCCGCGCAAGCGCGACGGAACGTCGGCGCTCTCTTCGCGCGATAAGAGCGGAGCGGCATACCACAACATCGCGAGCCAAAGGAGCGCGACGAACGTATGCGCGATTGTCAGGCTATCGGTGAAAGAGAACGGCCAGCATTAAGCTGACCCAAGTTCCGAGCATGAGGCCAATGAGCCACGTGAACCGAGATTCCAGGACCTGCTCGATACGGCCGAGGCGCAAATCGAATCGAGTTTCGAGTTGCGCAAATCGTCCATCGATTTGCGCGAAGCGCGCGTCCACCTGGGCGAAGCTCGCGACCACGCGGTGCTCGAACGAATCCAAGCGCTTATCGATCTGATCGAATGCGCCTTCGATGCGGGCCATCCGGGCTTCCAGCGGTTGCGCGCTCATGTCCGTATTTTCCCCAAAGCCGACCCTCCCCGCCTCTATTCACGCACTGCGGTAGCGCGACAAGTGCGGCCCCTCGACTACAGGACGCTTCGCGTCCCTACGCTCGGGGTGACAACGGGTCGTGGGCGGGCACTGCCTTTTCTGTGAAAGTCAGGGATCTTATTGCATATGCGGAGAGTAAAGGTTGGGCATTCTTGCGGTATGGCTCGCGCGCGTCTCATCGTATCTATCATCATCCCAAGTATCCGTATCTGTTGTCCATCCCGGATCATGGTTCGAGAGATCTAGCGGCGGGGACAGTTGCAACTATCTTGAAACAAATCGATGGAACTTGGAGGCCACGATGAGCTCCTACCCGATCATACTCGAGCGGGCCGACGACGGCAGTTGGAGCGCGATGGCACCTAACCTGCCGGGCCTAGTGCTTGCGGCTGATTCGCGCGATGAACTGTTGGCCGGCGCCCCTGCTGCTATCGCAGACTACATCGAAACACTTCGCGACGAGCAACTTCCGATACCCGAGCCGGGAGAAGTCGAGCTTATTCGGGTGGCAGTCTAGGTCGTTAGAACGTCTTTACTTTTGAAAGACCCGAGGAGCGGAAGAGCGCTTCGACCTTGGGGACGTTGTCTAGCTTTCCGGCAAAATATGCGACCACACTGCGGCCGGCCGCGAGCGCTTCGAGATAATTTTCGATCTCGTCGTCAGGGATCTCGAAATCATCGAGACGATCCCACAGCTCTTCGTTGCGAAAATATGTGCTGTGGCCGGGAAGATCGTAATCCGAACGTCCACCCGAAAGACCGGGGACGCCCGTGCCTTGTCCGCCACCGAGCATCAAGCGCGTATCGATGCGCTGATCGCTCTCAACGTCCGTGAGATGCTTGTCGCTATCGTCCGGAGAGACGAGCTGAATCGGATCGAGCGGAAATCCCGCATCTTGCAGCGCTTTCTCCAACCCTTTGATGTCGGTTGTCTGCGAGATACCGGTGACGGTCAAACCCAAGAGAACATCCTCCGAAGCGCGGGGCGTCGGCCTCGTTTCGCGGGGGACCAGAGGCGCCCTTTAGCGCGTCATCGGCGGCCCAGTAATGGGCTGGCGCACCCCTGCCATGGCAGAGGGAACGAATCCGAGAATCGCAGCGCCGAGGCCGACGAGAACCATCAGCGCCGTCACGAGCCAGCCCATGCCTGGGACGATTTCTGCTGCGCTGACGACGATCAACCCGAGCAGCAATGCCGCAAGCGGTGACGGTGTCGTATTCGGGCGCACCAGCTCCGAGAGACGTCGGCCGACGAGCAATGCGATTGCAGCTTGGCCGATGCAGACGCCCGCAAAGACCGCGGCCAGCTCGATGACGATCAGTGGAATTCCGATGATCGAAAGCGCCAATAAAATCCCAAGCGGCACCACTGCGACGAACGCCAGCAGGCCGACCATGGCTGCGAGTCCCGGCTGCGTCTCAGCGCGCGCGAGCGCCAAGCGTGCGCGCATCGGGAACAGCAAGAACATCAGAAAGATGATGAAGTTCCAGGCGAGCGTCATCGAGAGGTGCTTGGATTCGCCCGCGAACGGAATGTCTTCGAACGCGCTTCCGATCCAGGGAGCGATCGCGCCGACCGACGCCGTCTGCACGCAATTGAGCTCACCTTCGACCGTGCCATTGGTCGTGTCGCAGCTGCCACCGAAGACGTTGAGATCGCCGTCGACGCGGCCGTCGATCGTTGCGTTGCCGAATAACACGTTCAGATTGCCGTAGACGACTTCGCCCGGCCCAACCGTGACGTCGCGGAACATGTAGTTCGCGCCATGATGGAACCAGTGGCGCGGTGCCGATGGCCACGAACGATGCGAGAGCATCCCGACGGCGAAGATGGCGACGATCACGAGAAGTGCCTTACGGCGCATCAGACCGGCTCGTTGCGCGCCATGCGCGAGATGACGCGCGGCGCAAAGAACGCAAGCGCAATCAGCAAAATGTCGACGCCGAGTACGAGCGCGACGATGCTCGCGATCCCGGTCGATCCGACGCCGGCGGCGACCACCCGGGCAACGTCCTGAACTGCGCGCGAGCTGTGATCGAGCAAGCCGAGCGCAAGCGAGAACAGTCCGTGCGCGTTGGGACGTCCGAATGCAATCCACGTTCCGATTCCGAGCCACGACACGAGCAGATAGAATCCGAACGCCATCCACAGCGGAAGACGCGGCGCCGCCGGTTTCGGAGCCGGCATCGTGCGAATCTCGGCCATCGTTTTCTGCGTGAAGTTCGGAACGGACTCGAGCAGGCGCGGCGTCAACAGCAACGCGTCGATGACGCGCAGTTCTTCAAGCACCGACGTGCAGCGCGCGCAGCTCGCGAGATGCGTTTCGACGTTGTGACGCTGCAGCGTGCTCAGCGTCCCGTCGAGCAGACCGTCGAAAAGATTTTCAGACGTGTTGCAACGCATGCATCATACTCAAGGCGCGAAAGCTGCTGGCTTCCGT
Organism: Candidatus Baltobacteraceae bacterium; assembly: GCA_036489885.1. Taxonomy (NCBI): domain Bacteria; kingdom Bacillati; phylum Vulcanimicrobiota; class Vulcanimicrobiia; order Vulcanimicrobiales; family Vulcanimicrobiaceae; species Vulcanimicrobiaceae bacterium. Next base: position 53,664 of record DASXEW010000003.1, on the reverse strand, counting down.
CTCTGCCTGACGGAGCTTGTGCGCAAGCGCGAGCTTGCCACGGTGAATCAACGTCTTTACGTTGCCGAGCGACAGTCCCATCGTCTGCGCGATCGTTTGATAGTCCATGTTGTCGTAGTAGCGTAGCGCCAGAACGGTGCGCGTGCGTTCCGGCAGCAGCGCGAGCGCTGCGCGAACTTCCGCTTCAGCTTCGGAGCGTAAGACGCCGCCGGCCGGATCGGCTTCGATCGACATATCGGGAAGCGTGTTTTCGAGCGTCTGTTCTTCAGCCAACTCTTGCGTCGTGGGACGGCGCTGTGCTTTGCCGAGATGCGTGCGCACGACATTGCGCGCGATGTGATAGAGCCAGGTCGAAAACTTGCCGAGCTGCGGATTGTACGTGCCGAGGTGCGCGTACGCGCGCATGAACGTTTCTTGCGAGATATCGGCTACGTCGGATGACGAGCGGACGCTGGCGCCGATGAAATTCCCGATGCCGCGTTTATACCGGTCGACCAGAACGGCGAATTGTTCGTGGTCGCCTGCAAGGACGTTTTTGACGAGGGCTTCATCGCGCGGTCCCATGGCTTTCACCGGGAGATACTGCCGGAAGGGAGCAAGGTTTCGCCGATGCAGCTGGAGCTCGATTGGGATGCCGTCATGGAGTGCCGCGACCTGGCGCGCCGGATCGTCGATCCCGTTGCCGCATTCATCGCTGCCCACTCGACCGTAGCGGTCGAGCGGGCTATCGCTCGCTTACTTGGCGAGGCCGGCGCCGGCGCCGATAGCGTCCCCCGCGCGAACGTGGTTGTCGATGCGCTCGGTGAGCGGCTGCCGCATGGCGTCGCCGGGGCAATGGCCTTGGAACTGGGGCGCGCGGAAATCGAACGGCGGGCGGGCTCCGCGCTCCACGCGATCGAGACGCAGCGGAACGACCGGCAAGCCTTGCTCGACCGCTTGCCGCAAGGTGCGCCGCCCTTGCTCTACGTCATCGTCGCGAGCGGCAACATCTACGAAGACCGTATCGCAGCAGTCGCGGCAGCCGAGGCCGGCGCACAGATCATCGCGGTGATCCGCTCGACGGGGCAATCGCTGCTCGATTTCGTCCCCGAAGGCGCGACGACCGAAGGCTTCGGCGGCACCTACGCAACGCAAGAAAATTTTCGCATCATGCGTGAAGCGCTCGATGAAGCCGGCGAACGGCTCGGGCGCTACGTGATGCTCACCAATTACGCGAGCGGCTTGTGCATGCCAGAAATCGCGGCGCTTGCGGCACTCGAGCGGCTCGACATGCTGCTCAACGACTCGATGTACGGGATTCTCTTTCGCGACATCAACATGCGGCGCACGTTCGTCGATCAACACTTCTCGCGCATGCTCAATGCGCACGCCGGGATCATCATCAACACGGGCGAGGATAATTACCTCACGACCGCCGACGCGGTCGAGCAAGCACCTTCCGTGCTCGCATCGCAATTCATCAACGAAGAGTTCGCGCATCGTGCGGGCTTGCCCGATAAACAGCTTGGTCTGGGCGACGCCTTCGAGATCGATCCGGATTTGGAAGACGGGTTTCTTTTCCAGCTCGCGCAAGCGCAGCTGACGCGCCAGATCTTCCCCGATGCGCCGCTGAAGTATATGCCGCCGACCAAACACATGACGGGCGACATTTTCAAAGGGCACCTGATGGATGGAATGTTCGATCTAACATCGGTGATGACGCATCAGACGATTCATCTATGCGGAATGCTGACCGAAGCGATTCACACGCCGCTGCTCGGCGATCGTGCGCTCTCCATCGGAGGCGCGCGCTACGTGATGGGAACGGCGCGGCATCTCGGTGACGAGCTGGAAATCAAGCGCGGCGGGATCATCGAGCACCGTGCCCGTCACGTGCTCGAGGCTGCGCGCACGCGACTGCGTCACGTCGCTGAAATCGGACTCGAAGCTGCAATCGAAGCGCGTGTGTTTGCCGATGTTTCGCGCACGCCGGCCGGCGGACGCGGTTACGAAGGCGTCTTCGCAAAAGCTGACGGTTATTGGAATCCTTTTGAAGAAATGCTGCGACATGCCTCAGCGGCGCGATGACCTGGCGCACGTTCGATTGCAATGGGCAGTCGATTCAGGGCGCGATGACCTGGCGCACGTTCGATTGCAACGGGCAGTCGATTTCGCGCAAAGGGCCGCCTCAGGGTGCGAATCACGTTGGTGTCATCCCGAGCGTAGCGCCACGCATGTTTGTCATCCCGAGCGTAGCGCCACGGAGGTTTGTCATCCCGAGCGTAGTGAGCGCAGCGAACGTAGTCGAGGGACGGCTGAAGTGATTCGGGTAGCGCAACGATCTTTGCGATTTGCGAGCACGATCGAGCCCTCGGCCTTGGCGCATCGTTTCGCTGCCTGCGCGATTGGAACGGTCCCTCGACTTCGGGCCACTGCGTGGCCCTACGCTCGGGATGACACAATCGGGAGCCCTAGGCTCGGGATGACACAATCGGGGGGCCCCTACGCTCGGGATGACACAATCGGGGAGCCCTACGCTCGGGATGACACAATCGGGGGGCCCTACGCTCGGGATGACGAGAAATCGCGATACGATCGTGAGCAAGTCTACAATGCTTATGCCGTGGGGGCTTGGCCCGACAATCGCCAGGCCGACTGCTGAATTCGCTCTTGCGTAGAATAAGGGCCTTAATCGACGCAAAATCTGCGTAGAATAATTGCCCCTGCGCAGAAAAGTGATATAATATACGCAAGTTATGCGTATATTGCCGCCGCGATATATCCACGAGCGTCCGGAATGGCCGAATTTCCGGATGAACTCAGAACGGCTGGCTGGTCACCTAGCTGCCGTCCGGCATCTGCAAGGGCGCTTGCTTGGTAGAATGACGGCGCTTGGCTTCACGCTCCAAACCGAGGCGACCCTCGAGAGCCTAACGGAAGAAATTCTCAAATCGAACGAGATCGAAGGCGAGAGGCTCGACAAGAATCAAGTACGATCGTCCATCGCGCGTCGTCTCGGCGTCGATATCGGCGCCTTAACTCCAGCCGACCGGAACGTCGATGGCGTCGTCGAGATGATGCTCGACGCGACGCAACGATATAGCGAGCCTTTGACGGAGGCGCGGCTCTTTGGTTGGCATGCGGCGCTTTTTCCAACCGGACACAGTGGGATTCACAAGATCAGCGTGGGTGCGTGGCGGACGGACGCAGACGGTCCGATGCAAGTGGTATCCGGACCGATCGGCCGAAAACAGGTTCATTATCAGGCGCCTATCGCCGATCGCGTCGATGACGAGATGCGTTCCTTTCTGCGGTGGTTCAACGAAGCCGGGGACATGGATATCGTCCTGAAGGCAGGCATTGCTCATCTTTGGTTTGTGACGATTCATCCATTCGAGGACGGCAACGGTCGCATCGCGCGCGCTATCACCGACCTGCTGCTGACTAGGTCCGAGCAAACGTCGCAGCGCTTCTACAGCATGTCATCGCAAATACGTAAGGAGCGCGACAAGTACTATGATCTGCTCGAAGCAATGCAAAAGGGTGATCTTGACGTCACGCCTTGGCTCGATTGGTTCCTCAGCTGTCTCGGCCGCGCATTCGAAGCAGCCGAGACAGAACTGAAAGACGTTCTGTCAAAGGCGAATTTTTGGGAAGTTCACCGCGACGCGTCGCTGAACGAGCGGCAGCGGATCATGGTCAACAACCTATTGGACGGATTCGAAGGTAAGCTGACGTCCACGAAATGGGCAAAAATGACAAAAGCATCTCACGACACAGCGCTACGCGACATTGAAGCACTCGTTGAAAAGGGGATCCTCAAAAAGGATCCCGCAGGTGGTAGAAGCACGAGTTATTCCCTGTCCAACCTGCACGCTTCGGTGGCGCGATGATCTGGCGCAAGTTCGATTGCAACGCGCAGTCGATTTCGCGCCCCTCGACTTCGCTACGCTGCGCTCGGGACAAGCTGCGGGCCGCCTCATGCTGCGAATCACGTTGGTGTCATCCCGAGCGTAGCGCCAAGAATGTTTGTCATCCCGAGCGTAGCGCCACGCATGTTTGTCATCCCGAGCGTAGCGCCACGCATGTTTGTCATCCCGAGCGTAGTGAGCGCAGCGAACGTAGTCGAGGGACGGCTGAAGTGATTCGGGTAGCGCAACGATCTTTGCGATTTGCGGGCACGATCGAGCCCTCGGCCTTGGCGCATCGTTTCGCTGCCTGCGCGATTGGAACGGTCCCTCGACTTCGGGCCACAGCGTGGCCCTACGCTCGGGATGACAGAGGGGCCGCGGTCCGAGCATGAACGTTCGTCCCTACGGTGACACCAAGGACGACGGCGTCGTTCAGTTGAGTTTCACGTTGCCGCTCGAGTGGAGCGAAGCAGCGGACGAAGCTGCGCGCCGGCTCGTCGCGCAAATGGGGTTCACCGACGTTGCGGTGGCTGAAGGGCGCGAGATCGCGCGCGGCTTTTCGTTCTTCGTCGTGTACGCGCGCACGAAGGCATCGGTCGCGGTCGACAACATCGCGGCTGCCATTCCGCGCGAACGGCCGATGGCAATGGAAGAGGTCGACGGACTCTTGCGCGAGCGCTTTGGGCGCAAAGTCCGCGTCGCGGGTGCGTGCATCGGTACCGACGCGCACACGGTCGGAATCGACGCGATCCTTAATATGAAAGGCTACAAAGGCGACTACGGGCTCGAGCGTTACGCGATGTTCGAAACGCTCAACCTCGGCGCGCAGGTCGCAGTTGAAGATATGGTGCGCATTGCGCGCGAGCGCGAGCTCGACGTCATCCTCGCCTCGCAGGTCGTCACGCAAAAAGGCAGCGACGTCCTCAACTTCACCGCGCTCGCCGAACGTCTCGAAGAAGCCGGCATACGCGATCGCATTCTGCTCTTGTGCGGCGGTCCGCGCGTCACGAATCTGCTGGCCGCTGAGCTCGGCTATGACGCCGGGTTCGGGCGCGGAACGCTGCCTAGCGAGGTCGCGACGTTCATCGCCCGCCGGCTCATCGAGCGCGCTGCATGATCGCGTTTCTGGCGCTGTTGCTCGCGGTATTGCCGTGGACGCCCGCGCAGATTGCGAAACTCCACGCGAACGTCGATCGCATGCTAGCGACGGCCAAGACCCTGCGCGGAGCGCACGTCGGTTTTCTCGCGGTCGACACGCGCAGTGGGCGCGTGCTGTACGCGCATAAGTCCGACGATGCATTCATGCCGGCCAGCACGCTCAAGGTGATCACCGGGTCAAGCGCCCTTGCGATGCTGGGGCCGAACTTCACGTTCACGACGCAAGTCGCGACGCTTACGGACGGGACGACGACGAAGCTGGTGCTGATCGGCGGCGGCGATCCGCTCTTGAGCGCGAGCGATCTCGATGATGCGGCCGCCGCGGTCGCGGCTGCGAACTTCGGGCCGATTTCCGAGATTGACGCGGATACGAGCCGCTTCGATCAGGAACGTTACGGATACGGCTGGACGCTCGACGACATCGGTGAAGCGTACGCGCCGGCGCTAACGGCGCTGTGCTATCAGGATAACGTCGCCGATCGCCAGCCGCGCGTCGATCCCGAACACGTTGCGCTTGCGATTCTCGCGCGCGACCTGCGTACGCGCGGCGTCTCGCTCCCGGACGTCATCCCGAGCGACGTTTACGTACGTCCGCCGCCAAGCGCATATCACGTCGTGTGGACGCACGAGTCCAAACCGCTCACGCAATACCTAGCTTCAATGTGGTATCCGAGCGACAATCTGATCGCCGAAATGCTGATCAAGTCGATGGGCGTCGCTGCGCACGGAATACCCGGCACGGCGGGGAACGGCGCGAAACATGAAGAGCGCTGGCTGCGTTCGATCGGAATAAATCCCGCGCTCAACACCGCGATTTACGACGGTTCGGGCGTTTCGATCTACGATCGGCTCTCGCCGCACACGCTCGTGCACGTTTTTCAAGTCGATTGGCGCAGCTCGAACCGCGACACGATTGTGGCTGCATTGCCGCTCGCCGGCGTGCGCGGGACGATTCGCAACTCGTTCGCCGGGATGCCGGCGCGGGGCCGGACCTACGCGAAGGACGGCAATCGTCTTTTCGCAAGCTCGCTCGCCGGTTATCTGATGCCGACGCGCCACGGCACGATCACGTTCGCGTTCATGGTGGACGACTGGACCGGCGACGATGACGATCTCGATCGTTTTGAAGGTCAATTGCTTTCGCGTTTGATTAGGAGTTAGATGCCGGGCGAACGATTCGAGCGCGAGATTCGCGAGCAGCCCTTGGTGTGGCGCCGGATTGCGGACTCCTCAAAGGCCGAAGAGTTGGCACGTGCGATCGGCAGCGGACCCGTGTGTTTGGTCGGAAGCGGAAGCTCGCTGTTCGTCGCGCAGCTCGGCGCGCTAGCGCTTCGGCGTCGCGGCATCGCAGCAAGCGCACTCGCCGCGACCGAAGCACGCTTCGATCGTGAGGTCTATCGCAACGGCTGCGTCGTTGCGCTTTCGCAAAGCGGACGCTCGAGCGATTTGCTGAGCGCGCTCGATATCTTGACGCCCCGGGCAACCGTCGCGCTCACCAATGTGGCCGATTCGCCGCTCGCAGCGCGCGCCTCGCTTGCGATCGATGTCAGCGCAGGTCCCGAGACGGCGGTCCCCGCCAGCAAGAGCGTCACGGCAATGGCCGCGATTCTGCTGTGGAGCGCTGCGCTGATCGCGGGACATCGTAACCGCACCGCACAGACCTTGCGCCAAACCGCAGACGACGTCGAACGCTGGTTCGCGAGCGATGGTTGGCACGAGGTCGATACGATGGCACAGTCCGTCGCGCGCTCGCGCGCCGTCGCGATCGTGGGTGCCGGTTACAGCGTGCCGATCGCTTACGAACTTGCGCTGAAGATGAAAGAAGCCACCTACGTGCACGCCGAGGGGTTTCCGGCGGGAGAGTTCCGTCATGGCAGCTCCGCGATCCTCGACAAATCGTGCACGCTGATCGGCATCCTCGACGAGACCTCGCGCGATATCGTCGAGCGTCCGATGCGTGAGGCAGAGGCCGCCGGCGCGTTGCGCTTCGTGATCGGCGCGAAGCTCGGCGAGCTCCCCCTCTTGGGGCCAAAGACCCCCGAAGCGTTCAATACGCTGGCGTGGCTGGTCACCGGGCAGGCGCTGGCGCTCTTCGTGGGGCGCGCCGCCGGTGTTGACAGCGACGCACCACGCGGGCTCAGCAAATTCCTCGCCTGACCGCCGCAGGGCCCAGTGGCGTGCGGTCCAGAATCGCACAGTAAATGCCCCTTCCCGAGCTGCTGGCGTGGTTTACCGGTAAAGAGGTTAACCGCCGGAAATTTCCGCGTAAGAAAAAAGGCTATCGCGCGACCTACACGATGGACGGCGGTCAGACGATGCATCCTGCCATCGGCCTCGACATCAGCGCCGGCGGAATGTGCTTTTTGACGCAGACCGACGTCGAACAGCCCGAATTCGAAGTGCGCGCGACTCTCGATCAACGCACGGTGCGCATGCGCGTGAAGCCGGTTTGGAAAGACAAGGTCACGCACGCGGGCAAAGCGGTGACGCGCTTCGGCGTTCGCTACTCGGGCATTCCGGCCGACGACTGGGACGCCATAATGCGCTACTCTTCGGACAAACCCCCCGAGGAAACGAATAAGGCGCAAGAAGAGCTCGTCGCGGTCAAGATGAGCGAGGACGACGCGCAGCGCCTGATTCCGATGGTGCTGCAGCGCAAACTGCTCGATATGCTCGTGGCGCGCAACCGGCTCGCGAACCCTGACGGCAAGTCGACGCCGCTGGTGCAATTCTTCTATTCGGGCCTCGTTCGTTATCAGAACAAGCCGATGCATCGCTTGACGATACAATCGAAGATCGTCCGCGACGACGGGACCGACATGTACGAGACGCGGTTCCTGTTCGATGAGACCGGCGAAAACGTCTTGATGATGAACTGAGCTTCGTGAAAACTGCGCTGATAACCGGAATCACCGGCCAGGACGGATCGTACCTGGCCGAATTCTTGTTAGAGCAAGGGTATCGTGTCGCCGGGATGACGCGGCGTTCGAGCACCGACGTACACGAACGCATCGAGCACATCGTTGACCGCGTCGAGATCGTCTCGGGCGATCTGCTCGATCAAAGCTCGATCACGACGATCGTTGCAACGATCCGCCCCGATGAAATTTATAATCTCGCGGCGCAGTCGTTCGTTCCGACCTCGTGGACGCAACCGGTACTCACCGGCGAATTTACGGCGCTCGGCGTCACGCGCGTACTCGAAGCGATCCGTGCGGTCGATCCGAAGATTCGCTTCTATCAAGCCTCGAGCTCCGAGATGTTCGGTAAAGTACGCGAGGTTCCGCAAACCGAGAACACGCCGTTTCATCCGCGTAGCCCGTACGGCGTCGCGAAGGTCTACGGCCACTACATTACGGTCAACTACCGTGAGAGCTTCGACATCTTTGCCGCAAGCGGAATTTGCTTCAATCACGAGTCCGTCCCGGGAAACACGCCGGTCATAATTCGTAGGAACGGCTTTGTCGATATCGTTCCGATCGAAGAGGTCGTCAGCGTTCGAGAAAAGGGTGCAACGCATCAGCGCTTCGATTTCTCCGATCTCGAGGTCTGGGACGGAGAGCAATTTACACAGGTACTTGGTGCGACAGCGTACCGCCGGACCGGTCGGAACTTCGTAGACAAGAACGTAGCTCGTATCGAAGCTCGCTGTGGCACTGTCACGACAACGGGAGATCACGTCGTCTTCATGGCCGACGGTGAACGGATGAATCGTGATGTTGCCGTTGGTGATCGCGTGCAGCAGGCATTGCTTCCGGAAGTCCCCAGTCGAACGTCGATTACGCTCGACGAGGCGTGGATGTTGGGAGCTTTTGTCGGCGATTGCAGCGCCTATACCAAAGAAGGCGGCGGCGCGCACGCGAAGTTCACGAACCGCGATCCGCGTCTTCGTGAGTATTTCGCGGGGGCTTGGGAGCGAGTGACGTGTGGCTTTACAACGTACAGCGCAACGTCTTCAGGGTTTGTTCCCGGCCGCATAATTGGGGCGCTGGCACTTAACGGAGCCGGCCGCTACATCGAATGGCTACGCGAGGAGTGTTACACCGAGACGGGATTCAAGAGGGTTCCTCGCGTGATCCTAAATTCCGACGAGAGCGCATGGAAGGCTTTCCTCGAGGGCTACAACGCGACGGACGGTCTCAAGTCGACGAACTCGCCAGTCCTCGCAATGGGTTTGTGGTGGATGTCGAGAGCGTTGAAGCAAGCGTGCATCCTCAATGTCGAGGTCGGCCCGCCTGAGAGGCCGGGCCCCTTCTACTCGATCAACCTGCGGTCTCCGAACGCCAACGGTGTTGGTGCGCATATGCTCAAAGACCGTGCAGAAGTTAAGCGTAAAGTAGATCTTCCTGGCTATGATGATTGGCTGTACGATCTTCAGACGGGTTCGCAACGATTTCACGCGGGCGTCGGTGAATGCATAATTCACAACTCTCCGCGTCGCGGCAAAGAGTTTGTGACCCGCAAGATCAGTGACGGTGTCGCTCGCATCAAGCTTGGCCTTGCGAAAGAATTGCGACTCGGGAACCTCGACGCAAAGCGCGATTGGGGCTACGCGCTCGACTACGTGCGCGGTATGTGGATGATGCTGCAGCACGACACGCCCGAAGATTTTGTGCTCGCGACGGGCCGCACACACACGGTCAAAGAGTTCGTCCGCTTGGCATTTGCGTGCGTCGACTTGGACTGGGAGAAGTATGTCGTCGTCGATCCGCGCTTCTATCGTCCCGCGGAAGTCGACATGCTCGTCGGTGATCCGTCTAAAGCGAAGCGCATCTTGGGTTGGGAGCCAAAGGTTCCAGTCGAGGAGCTTGCCGAGATGATGGTTCGTGCCGATGTCGCGCGTTTGCGAGCGCTGACGCCCGTCTTGTGATCGTGGCTGTCCCTCGACGGCGCTACGCGCCTACGCTCGGGATGACAAGCGTAACGTAGCCGTATGCGAGTTTTGGTTACCGGGGGGAGTGGCTTTGTTGGGCGGCGACTTGTTGCTGCGTTGCGCGAGCGTGGTGACGACGTCATTTCCGCTGCGCCCTCGCACGGCGACGATCAACATCTCCCACTCGATCTAACCGACGCCGAGAACGTTCGCGCCGTCGTCGAGATGGTGCAGCCTGAGGTCGTCTATCATCTTGCGGCACAGTCGTTCGTTCCGGTTTCGATCGAAGATCCTGTGACGACGTATCGCGTAAACGTCGACGGTACGGCGTATCTGCTCGAAGCCTTGCGCGAACTCAAGCCGCGATTGCTGTTCGTCAGTTCTGCCGAAGTTTACGGGCGCCGTTCGCAAGAGGACATGCCGCTGCGCGAAACGCTTCCGCCGCGTCCCACCAATCCGTACGCAGCCTCGAAAGCTGCCGGCGAAGCGCTGGTTCTTGGCTGGCATCACTCGTACGGGATCGATGCCGTCATCTCGCGAGCATTCAATCACATCGGCGCCGGACAAGATGCGCGCTTCGCGGTCCCCGCCTTCGCGCACCGTCTGGCGAAGATTGCAAGTGGACAAGATCGCGTGCTCAACGTCGGCAACGTCGAGAGCGAACGCGATTTTCTCGACGTGCGCGACGTCGTCGCCGCGTACATTGCACTTGCGGATCGGGGCTCGAGCGGCGAAGTCTACAACGTTTGCAGCGGACAGGCCGTCAAAATGCGCGAGGTCTTGCGGCGGCTCGTCAACATTGCGGGCGTACCGGTCGAGATTCGTGAGGATCCCGAGCTGATGCGCACAAGCGGCGAAGTGCTGCGCTCGGTTGGCGATCCGAGCAAACTCAAGCGCACGACCGGATGGTCGCCGCGCATCAGCCTTGCGGATTCGCTACGCGAAGTCTACGAGGAAGCGCGCGCAGAAGTCCCCGCCTGATGGGCGTTCGTGCCTTCGTCTTTAAGAACCGCGGCGCGCTGCTTGCGATCCCGGCGCTCATTCTGGCGATTTTCGGAAAGCCGAACCTAACGTCAATTCTCGCCGGGCTGCCGCTCGCGCTTGCAGGCGAGGCGATTCGCTGCTGGGCGGTCGGCTATTCGGGAACGACGACGCGTGCCGATCAGGTGACGGCGCCGCAGCTCGTCACCGCCGGGCCATACGCCTACGTTCGCAATCCGCTTTATATCGGAAACTTTCTCACGGCGTTGGGCTTCGCAATCGCGTTCACCGGGAACAACTCCGAGACGGACCGCTACGTGCTCATTGTGATCAGCTTGGCTATGATGCTCGCCATCTACATAACGATCGTGCCGCACGAAGAGAATTTTCTGCGGGCGACGTTCGGCGCGAGCTTTGATGAGTATGCTTCACGCGTGGCGCGCGTCTGGCCGCGCATTCCAAAAGCGTCCGCGTCACGGATGGGCTCCTATGATGCCGGCGTCATCGTGCGCGCGGAGACGCGCACGTTCGTGACGTTTGGCGTAATGCTCGCAATCCTAGGATTCAAGGCGGTCGTGTCATGACGCTGCGCGTGGCGTTCATCGCGACCACGCTCGTTGCTGCGATCGAGTGCGCGGGCGGATTTCTTGCGCACTCGCTTGCGCTCCTGACCGATAGCGCGCACGTGTTCTTGGATGCGATCGCCCTGCTGATTGCACTAGCCGCGATGCATCTCGCTTCGCGGCCCGCAACACGGCGCCAAACCTTCGGTTTCGGGCGCACCGAAATTCTTGCGGCACTGCTCAACGGCGGCTTACTCTTTGCGATCACGGTGTTCATCGTCGTCGAGGCGGTGCGCCGGTTGATGAACCCGGTTATTCCCGAAGGTCCGTTGATGGCGGCATTCGCTGCGTTCGCGCTGATCGTGAATGCTGCGCTCAGCATCGTGCTGGCGCGCAAGATGCACGAGAACCTGAACATGCGCGCGGCGACGCTGCACGTGCTCGGCGACGCGCTCTCGTCGTTCGGCGTCATCCTCGGGGCGCTCGTGATCTGGCGCTTCGGCTGGTCGTGGATCGACCCATTGCTCTCGATTGGGATTGCAGCCGTTATCGTCGTCGGCGTGGTGCGCATCGTTCTCGAAGCCAGCGACGTGCTGCTCGAAAGCGTCCCAGCGCACGTCAACGTCGAGCGCGTTCAGGATCGCATTCGCCGGGTCGACGGGATCGTCGGCGTGCATGACCTGCACGTCTGGACGCTCGGAACCGGAAACTACGCGCTTTCGGCGCACATCCTCTTGCCGGATCGCAGCATCAGCGACGCAACGCAGATCTTGCAAAGCGTCGATCGCGCGATGCGCGACGAGTTCGCGATCTCGCACGTGACCGTGCAGTTCGAATGCCAGTCGTGCGCGGCCGACGAGCGGATCGTGTGCACCCAACTGCAGCCAAAATAACCACTCCGGGGTCATCGAGAACATGAATGGAAAAGCCGTAGTTCTGGCCGCGACGCGTACGCCGTTCGGCCGCTTGGGCGGCGCCCTCGCCGCGCTTCCCGCGACGACGCTGGGAGCTGAAGCCATCCGCACTGCGCTCGAGCGCGCCAAAGTCGACCGCGCCGACGTCGACCACGTCGTGATGGGGCAGGTCTTACAGGGCGGGGCCGGGCAAGCGCCCGCGCGCCAAGCTTCCTATAAAGCAGGGCTTGCCAAGACCGTCACCAGCGAGACCGTGAACAAGGTCTGCGCCTCCGGCATGCTCGCCGTCGTCATGGCGGCGCGTCTGGTCGACAGCGGCGACTACCGGCTGATCGTCGCCGGCGGGATGGAGTCGATGTCCAATGCCCCTTACGCGCTCCCGGGCGCGCGCAGCGGCTATCGGTTCGGCGACGGTAAGCTCGTCGATTTGATGGTCCACGACGGCTTGTGGGACTTTTTCTTCGACGTGACGATGGCATCGCAAGGCGCGCAAGTCGCAGCCGAGTTGGGCTTGACGCGTGAGATGCAAGATGAATTCGCGTACCGCAGTCACCAGCGCGCGGCGCAAGCGCGCGAAGCCGGCTATTTTTCCGACGAGATCGTGCCGATTCGCGTTGCTGTGAAACAGAAGGGCAAGATCGTCGTCGAGATCGTTCCCACACGCGTGCCGCCACGCGTCCCCGTTCTTGCGGGTGGAAACGGTAGCTCGAGCGTCTGGTCGCATACGCCGCCGCACACGATGGTGCCGGATCCGCAAAAATATTCGCCGTATCTCGATGCGCACGCGCACGGTGAGATTGCCGTGACGCTCGTCGATCGCGACGAAGCGGTGCGCGGCGACGCGAACGTCGCTGCGATGGCCAAGCTTCCGCCGATCGACAAAGGCGGGTCGGTTACGGCCGGCAACGCGCCGGGCGTCAACGACGGTGCAGCCGCACTCGTGATCGCAGATCCGGCGTACGCGAAAAGCCAAGGCGCCGAAGTGCTCGCGACGATCGTCGATCATGCGACGGCTGCATGGGATCCGCCATATCTCGCCTTAACGCCGGCGATGGCCGCGCAAAAACTGCTCGACCAGCAAGGTCTCTCGCGCAGCGACATCGCGGTATGGGAAATCAACGAAGCATTTTCGGCAGTCGTCCTGAGCTCTTCGCAGCGCTTAGGTCTCAGCGCCGATAGCGTCAACCTGCAAGGCGGCGCAGTCGCGATGGGCCACCCGATCGGAGCATCGGGCGCACGTATCGTCGGCACGGTGATTCATCAGCTGCGCCGGCGCGGCGGCGGACTCGGCATTGCCGCGATCTGCAGCGGCGGCGGCCAAGGTGACGCCGTCCTGGTAAGAGTGGAGTGATGGATGAACGGGCGCACGTTCGATTAGCGCGTGCAGTTGATTTCGCGCAAAGGGCCGCCGCACGGCACGATTACCCCGATGTCATCCTGAGCGTAGCAACGCGCCGCGTTGCGAAGTCGAAGGGCGCGTCGTAGTCGTCCGGGTAGAGGAACGATCGTCCGAACTTGCGGGCATGATCGTGCCCTCGACCTTGCCGCAGTGTTTCGCTGCCCGCATCATTCGGGCTCGCCCTTCGACTTCGCGCTCCTGCGGAGCGCTACGCTCAGGATGACATACGTGGGAGCGCTATGGTCAGAAGACACAATGGGGAGCAAGTCACTAGTGAACCTGCTGTGGAGGGCTCGGCCCGAAAATCGTCTCGCTGCTCTTGTGGAGGTTCGGCCCGCGAAGCGTGCCGCTGAAATAACATGCGGATCTTAGTTATAGGCGCCGGGCAGATGGGATCCGGGATCGCGCAAGTTTGCGCGCAAACCGGACACGAAGTGCTGCTCAACGATCGCGAAGAGAAGTTCATCGAGCACGGCATACGTTCGATCGAATCGAATCTCGATCGCGCCGTTGAGAAAGGCCGGATGACGGCCGACGAGCGGGGACGGGTTCTCTCGCACATCGACGCGCGGCCGCACTTCACGAATCTCGACGTTGCAATCGCGATCGAAGCTGCGACCGAGAACCTCGAGCTCAAACTGCAAATCTTCCGCAAGCTCAACGAATCGACGGCGCCCGAAACGATTCTTGCCAGCAACACGTCCTCGATCTCGATCACGAAGCTGGCCGCCGTCTGCGACAATCCGGGGCGCGTGATCGGAATGCACTTCATGAATCCGGTTCCGGTCATGAAGCTGGTCGAAGTCATCCGCGCGATTCAAACGACAGACGCGACGGCGAAGTTCGTCCACGATCTCGCAGCCGATCTCGGCAAGACGACGGCCGAGTCGCGCGACATGCCGGGCTTTATTGCCAATCGAATTTTGATGCCGCTTATTAATGAAGCGGTCTTCGCTTTGTTCCAAGGCGTCGGTACTCCGGATGCGATCGACACCGTTGCGAAGCTCGGACTCAATCATCCGATGGGTCCCCTCGAGCTCGCCGATCTGATCGGCCTCGATACGTGCCTTGCAATCATGGAAGTGTTGTACGACGGTCTTGGCGACCCGAAGTACAACCCGTGCGCGTTGTTGCGCCAATACGTCGACGCCGGTTGGTACGGGCGCAAGACGGGCCGCGGTTTCTACGCGTATGAGAACGGCCGCAAAGTCAGCGCCGAGGCGGTCCCCGTATAGCACAATTCGAGCTGACCGACGACCAGCGCGCGATTGCGGAGCTGGCAGCGGAGTTTGCCAAGCGCGAAATCGCACCGCATATCGCGCAGTGGGATCGCGGTCACACGTTTCCGCGCGCGCTTTTCACGAAGATGACGGAAGCCGGCCTAATGGGCATCGTCATCCCGGAAGAATATGGCGGCGTCGGCGCAGACTACGTGAGTTACGCGCTCGCAGTCGAGCAGATCGCGAAAGTCGATGCCGGCGCAGCGGTGACGCTCTCCGTGCACGTCATGATTTGCGCGGCGATCATGCGCCTCGGCACCGACGCGCAGAAAAAGAAATATTTACCGATGCTCGCGACCGGCGATGCGATCGCGGCATTTGCGCTCACGGAGCCCGAAGTCGGTTCGGACGCCGCCGCGTTACGTGCAACCGCGCGGCGCAAGGGCGACGCGTTCATTCTGAACGGTCGCAAACAGTGGTGTTCGAACGGCGGCTACTCCGCGGTGATCATGGGGATGTTTCGAACCGGCGGTGAGGGCGTGCGCGGCATCTCTGCGTTTCTGATCGATCATCCCTGGAAGGGCATGGTGATCGAGAACCTCTCGAACAAACTCGGCATTCACACTAGCAACACGTGCGACATCGCTTTCGATGACGTTGAGATTCCGGTAAGTGCGTTGCTCGCCGGCGAAGGCGAAGGCTTGCGCAGCGCGCTCGGCACACTGACGTCGGGCCGCATCGGCATTGCCTCGCAGGCGTGCGGCATTCTTGGTGCATGTCTCGACGCATCGGTTCAATTTGCAAAAGATCGCGAAGCTTTCGGCAAGCCGATCGGTGCGTTCGAAGCGATCTCGTTCAAGATCGCGCGCATGGCCGCTGATTTGAATGCCGCGCAGCTCGCGACGTACCGCGCGGCTGCGCTGTGCGACGCCGGCAAACCGTTTGCCGTCGAAGCCAGCATGGCAAAACTATTTGCGTCGACGAAGGCGCGCGAGCACGCATCGGAAGCCGTGCAAATTCACGGGGGCTACGGATTCATGAGCGACTTCCCGGTCGAGCGCTACTATCGCGACGCGAAGATCACCGAGATCTACGAAGGCACCTCAGAGATTCAGCAGATGATCATCGCGCGCGCTTTACTCGGAAGGCTGGAATAGGAAAGGCCCGAACCGTTGACGGCGGCGACGGCAGTTGCTAGACTGTAGGCACCACTTTCGTGAAAATGCTTCTCTGGAAGCTACGGAATCAGAGCTCGCAAGGGCTCTGATTTTTTTATTGTCCCGATTCCTCGACTACGCGCTTTCGGCGCTACGCTCGGAATGACAAAATAAGCTCCATCGCGTTGGCCGCCTCGACTAGTTCGGGACTTCGCAGGATTCGAAGTCGAAGCTGAACATGCCGACGCCTGAGCCTTGCGGCTCGAGCGTGAGATCGTGCGTACCCCACTTCTTATTGTTGATGATCGTGTAGGCACGCGGCGCATCGACCGTCATGTACGAGCGTCCTTGCGCATCGTATTGAATGTCGGGGCCCGCATCATCGTGCGCAACGGGTTTTCCGTCTTGCGTAACGATGACCGTTACCGCGCCTTTTTCCGGACGCATGACGCCGACGACCTGAATGGCGTGGTACTTGAGCGCGACATGCGGGCGGCCGTCGACTGATACGAGTCCTTGTTCCACTTTGCGCCAGCCGCCTTGCAGATAGATCTTGCCGTCCGTGTGCGAGCCCTTGTCGTAGTACATCGCGCTCGTAAGGCCCTGGAGCGACGATTGCGAGTCGAACAGACCACCGTTCGCAGCTTGCGGCGGAGCGTTTCCCACGTTTGCATGCGGCCCGCCGACGAACGTCTCTTCGGTCTTGGGATAACACACGGCGCCCGGCTTCGAGTAGTTGTCTTCCGGCAACAGCGCCATGATCGGCGGCAATTGTAGCGACGGATTCGCGCGCTTGAGCAGATATTGGATCCGCTGTTCGGTTTCGGTATAGCCGCCCTCGCCGATCACGCTGTCGTTACGTTTTCCGGTTTGATCGAAAAGCAGCTCGTGCGGCCATGTGGTGGTGCCGTAGCGGTTCCAGATTACGTCTTTGTCATCGAGAACGACCGGCCAAGTTACGCCGAGCCGCTTCGTTGCCGCTTCAACGTTCTTCGGGTCGGAGGAGAACGTGAACTCCGGCGTGTGGACACCGATGATGACGAAACCGTCCGCCGCGTAACGCTTATACCATTCGCGCAGATACGGGAGCGTGCGCAAGCAATTGATGCACGTGTACTCCCAGAAGTCGACGAGCACGACTTTCCCGCGCAAATCGGCGATGGAAATCGGAGCGCCATTGAGCCATCCGCTGCCGCCGTCGAAGGACAGGATGGAATCCGGTTCGGCCGCCGTCACCAACGTCGGTACCAAGAAAAGCGCTGCGATCAGGACCACCGAGGACAAGCGTTTCATAGTGAGACTAACGTCGGAAGGGTCCGGCAAGTTCTCCTGCCTAAACGCGTGCACAATCTTGCTACTATCGGGAACGGCGGGCGTGTCGAAATGAAGTTAGTCGAATACCAAGGCAAAGAGCTCTTTAAGCGTGTCGGCATTCCGGTTCCGCGCGGAGAGCATGCGCGTACCGCGGACGACGTTGCATCGTTCATCGCCGCGAATCCCGGTTCGTGGGTGCTCAAAGCTCAAGTGCAGATGGGTGGGCGCGGCAAAGCCGGCGGAATCAAATTCGCCGACAATGCAGATGACGGAAAGAAAATCGCTGCTGCGCTGATCGGCACGACGCTGCGCGGAATTCAGAATCCGCAAGGCGAGCTCGTCAAGTCGTTGCTCGTCGAAGAGAAAGTTGCAATCGCGCACGAGGCCTATGTTTCGGTCACGATCGATCGCAGTACGAAGCGTCCCGTGTTCATCGTTACCGCGCAAGGCGGCATGGACATCGAAGAGGTTGCGGATAAAGATCCGCACGCGCTTTCGAAATATTGGGTTGATACTGCAGTAGGATACTCGCCGTTCGAAGCGCGGCTTCTGTTTTTTGCCTCGAAGCTTCCGGCCGGATACGCGAAAGAATGGCCCGCGATCGCAGGCGCCATCTACAAACTGTTTTTCGACTACGGTGCGAATCTGATCGAGATCAATCCGCTCGTGCTCACCAAAGACGGGCGCGTCATCGCATCCGATGCGAAAGTCGAGCTGGACGACAACGCGCTCTACAAACATCCCGAGCTTGCCGCGTGGGAGAAAGAAAACGAATCGCCCGACAACGAGGACGAAGCCAAAGCCGTTGCGATTGGTCTCGGACGTTCGAACTACGCGCGGCTCGACGGCGACATCGGCGTGATGGCCAACGGCGCCGGGCTCGGCATGGGAACGATGGACGCGATTCGCACCGCCGGCGGTTCCGCTGCAAACTTTCTCGACGTCGGCGGTGGTGCGCAAGCCGAACGCGTGCGCAAATGCTATGAGCTGATCGTGAGCGATCCGAAAGTTAAGGCGATGTTCATTAACATCTTCGGCGGGATAACGCGCGCCGACCAAGTCGCGGCGGGGATCGTCGAAGCTCTCTCGGGCAACTCGCTGCGGAAAGTGCCGCTGGTCGTGCGGCTGACCGGGACCAATGAAAAAGAAGGCCGCGAAATTCTGGCCAAGGCCGGAATCGCGTCGGTCGAGACGATGGACGACGGCGCCGCCAAGGCCGTCGCTGCCGCGAAGGGAGCCGCCTGATGTCGATTTGGCTCGATAAGAACTCGCGCGTCATCGTTCAGGGGATCACCGGTCGCGAGGGCGGTTTCCACGCGAGCCGCATGATCGCGTACGGCTCGAACGTCGTCGGCGGTGTGACGCCCGGCAAGGGCGGAAGCAAGATCGAGACCGGCCAGCCGGTCTTCGACACCGTTAAAGCCGCCGTCGAGGCGACCGGGGCGACCCATTCGATCATCTTCGTCCCGCCGCAGTTCGCGGCCGACGCGCTCTACGAAGCCTACGACGCCGGGATCGGCTTCTGCGTCTGCATCACCGAGGGGATCCCGGCGACCGACATGCTCAAGATTGTGGCGACGACCCCTGGGATGCAGATCCTGGGGCCGAACTGCCCCGGCCTCGTCTCGCCGGGCAAGGCTCTGGTCGGGATCATGCCCGGCCACATCTTCGCGCCGGGCAAGGTCGGCATGGTCTCGCGCTCCGGGACCTTGACCTACGAGATCGTGGACAATCTTACGAAGGCGGGCCTCGGCCAGTCGACCTGCGTCGGTATCGGGGGCGACCCGATCATCGGGACCACGTTCGTCGATGCGCTGCGCGAGTTCAAGAGCGATCCGCTGACTGAGGCGCTCGTGATCTGCGGCGAAATCGGCGGTTCAGATGAAGAAGACGCGGCCGCCTTCATAAAGGAACACATGGCCGGCATCCCGGCCGTCGCTTTCATCGGTGGACGCTCGGCGCCGCCGGGCAAACGTTTGGGCCACGCCGGCGCCATCATTTCGGGGAACACCGGGACGCCGCAAAGCAAAGTCGCGGCATTCGAAGCTGCCGGAGTCCCAGTCGCCGACCGGCCTTCGGACATCCCGAAGTTGCTTAAAAAGAAGCTCGGCAATTTAGTCCATGCCTGAGCCAAATATCCAGAAAAAGTAAGGAAATGTATTCTTGTGCTTGCCCTGCGTATTAAGAGGGTTAAGCCCGTCACATAAACGAAAGGCGCGGAGCGAGCAGGGGGCCCTCGGGGCCGCCCACTTGTTTAGTTTGCCTTTCCCCATTGGAACAATCTGGAGGCAGCATGCGACTCACACGGATACGCCGTGCGTCGGTTAAGTGCGTAATCGCGTCACTGTTAGCTGTGGCGATTCTTGCACTAACTACGCCATCGGCGTTCGCTGCGGGCGGTGTCTATGGCACGCTCAGCGGTACAGTCCTTGACTCGACGACGCGCGCACCGATCAGCGGTGCCAGCGTCTCGGCGAAGTCGCCGAGCAATTCATACTCGGCAACGACCGACTCTTCGGGGCACTTTACGGTCCTGGGTGTCAGTGTCGACACGTACTCGATCAGCGTGACCGCACCGGGTCACGACACGGTCAACATTCCGGGCGTCACCGTATTCGGTGACCAAACGAACTCGATCGGCGCGGTTTCGCTCGAACCGCATCTCGCAACGATTGCGCGCGTAACATCGCGTAGCGTTTCGAGTGCATACCAACCGACGCAAACCACCGATCAATATACGATCAACCAAACGCAAATAGTTCAATCGACCGGTAACAAATACTCGTCGAACGAAAATGCGGCGCTTTTGTCGGTTCCGGGTGTGACCCTGACCAACAACAGCATGGCGTACTCGACCCAGGTGACGATCCGCGGTGCGGCGGCCTGGGAAGTCGGATATCAGATGGACGGCGTTCCGTTCCGCGAGCCGTTCCTTAACGGAAATGGTTCGTTCGGACTTATGAACGGCGTCGGTAACGTTCAAGTCGTCGAAGGTGCTGCGGACGCAACGCAAGCCGGCGTCGGCGCGGGCGTCATCAACATCGTCCCGCAGCGCGGCAGCGGTCCGGGTTCCGGCGAGCTGTTTCTCGGTGTCGGTGGTCCGAATTTCGATCACCAGCTCGGCATCAACTACGGCTTTTCGACTCCCGACAATCGCTTCTCGGATTACATCTCATACAACGGTGAGCGCCTGACGCCGTATTACGGTTATTCGGGCGGTACGCCGCAAGCATACTTGGCTGCGTTCCCAACTCAGAGTTTGCGGAACGACCAATTGCTCAACAACTTCTTCTTCAAGTTCGGTAAGGACAACAGCCAACAGCTGCAAGTGCTCTATATGAATACCTCGCAGCAGGGGTTCCTGACGTCGACTGCGCTCGACAATACATACTATCCGTACGACTTCACAACGCAGAACTCGTTCGGTTATGCGATCGCAGCCGGCGTCACCGGCGGGGCCCTAACGCCAGCGCAGTACTCGGGACTCGTCGGCCTGGCTCCCGGCGTGCCGGCAACGAACACGCTGGCGACGTCGCCGCAGCAGCTGTTCTCGAACCAGACGCGTTTCCTCAAGTTGGAATATGACAACAACCTCAGCTCCAATACGTACCTAGCGCTGCGGTACTACAACTGGGAAACGCTGTCCGACAGCGACGACACCCACACACTCGGCGCTTGGGCTAACGGCGCAGGCGGCGTTGGCGAAACGAGTAGCGTCGGTGGTCCGACCTCGGGCGTCAACATGGACTTGCTGCATCAATTCGGCTCGAACCTAACGGTTACGCTGAACGGTCAGTACAATTTCATTCGCCCGGTTTGGAACAACGTCAACCCGGACTACATGGTCTACGGTACCGGACTCGATCCGGGCGGCCTTGCCAATGCGCCGTTCATCGGCGACTGGCTGCCGGGTGGCTACGTCTACAACTACTTCGGAGCCAACGCGGTTAACATACCGCAGCGGGATTGTTCGTCGGTTGCGGTTCCGGCCGGATACGCGTCGAACTGCTTGCCGCGTATTCCGAACTGGGGCATCAACTACACAAATGCCATCTTCCAAAACTACGGCATGGGTATTCGCTTCCAGTACAATCCAACGGACCGTCTGCGCTTCGACGTCGGCTTCCGCGAGGAAGGGCAGAACACGCACTGGACCAACTCGCTGCCGGGGCAAGGGCCGCCGGCGAGCGGTATCTGCTCGGGTTCCTGTATCGCCTACGGCGTGGCCGCGGGCTCGACGGTTCCGATCAACAATCCGTTCGACGTCCTCAACTCGTCCTGGGGATCGAACTTCCTATCCCCGACGGTGGCCGAGCCGCGCATGTCCGTCTCGTATGAGATGGGCTCGAACGACTCGCTGCGCTTCAGCTACGGCCGCTCCGCGGTCTTCGCGGACGCGCAGTTTGCCGGCACCCCGTTCGGTATGTACGGATACGAACCGTATCTGAACGTCCCGGCGAACGGTGTCCAGCAGTGCGGCTGGTTGGCAACGACCACCTGGAACTGCAAGAGCTACGCGCAAGCCCTATATTGGGAAGGCGACAACATCGAGGCGCCGGACGCCGGCAACTCGGCTCCGGCTATCTACAATAACTGGGACTTCAGCTACAACCATCTCTTCACGAATGGTTGGGGTCTGCGGCTCTCGCCGTTCGTGCGAACGGGCTCAGGGCTGCCGATCGGTACGATCATCAATCCGGTGCTCGGTATCTTCGCAACCACAAACGAAGGTTACGAAAAGACGAGCGGAGTTGAGTTCGACCTTACGACGCCACAGCGGGCTGTCGGATTCTCCGGTTTCTTCGCTGCAACGTATCAGAACGTCCTAACGACGACTGAGCCGTTCACCAGCTACGAAAACGCGTTCCCGATCATTCCGCCGCCGTCAGTCGCACTCGGCGATCTGTACCGCGCTGACTTCGTCTCACCGTTCTCGATCCGCATCGGCGGCGTTGAGAACTTCAAGAACGGTTTCAGCATCAGCCCACAACTTCAGATGAACGTCGGCTATCCGTACAACTTGGGCAACTACGTTGCGGCGACGCTGGCGAACGGCACGAACATGAATATCCCGCAGGTGGATTTCGGTCCGGCCGTCAGCAGCGGTCTCGGCAACACGGGCAGCCTCATCGGCTCTCCGGGAGCCGCGATTGCGACCAACTACTACGATCCGGCGAACCCGGGCAGCGCGCTTCAACCGAACATCGCGGCAAACCGCGGCGTCGGCCTTGGCGTCGCGAGCGGAAGTCTGCTTTCACACTTCAATTTGAACGCAGATCTTACGTTGCAGTACAAGTGGTCGCGTAACACCATCGGTGTCCAGATGTTCAACCTCTTCGGCAACGCGTTCGTCAACACGATTCCGATCGTGAACCCGTACTACCAACCGGTAGCCACGGGCATATCGGGACCGCAGACGAACTACGGTTCATGCGCGAATCAGGTTGGAGCTGGAAATCGGGGCTGCGTCCCAGTGATTCCCTCGGCGGCAAATGCCTTCACCAACGGTGGATATTTGCTCTCGAATGCCAACTACACCAGCGGAGCATCGGTGGGGCCACAACAGCCCTTCTATCTCCAAGTCTATTATTCGCGGTCGTTTTAAATGGAATGGCGCATGACTAATATCAACAAGCTCATTGCATTAGGGGCGATCGCTTCGTTCGCTCTCGTCGGATGCGGGTCGGCAAATGGATCAAATGCACCCGCACCAACTAACCATGCCAGCATCCCCAGCAACGTTCTGCAGTTTGCTGTCGGTACGGTTAACTTGTTCGGTACTGCCAACGGCGGTCTGAACGTGGTTACGACGTACCGTCAGCCGGCCGGCAGCACGTTGCCTGGCGGCAGCGGTACGCTGCTGAACTCTCCGACCATCACGCTTCCGGTGGCAATCGCCGCCGGAAGCGCGGATGCCTCGGGCTCGGTCGAGGGTTTTGATCCCTGCTCGACCGCGGCTTTCGGCTCTGCGACGGCGGAGACCACCACGACAATCACGAGCACCACGCAGAACTCAGCGTTCAATTGCGGAGGCACTGCGCAAACGACGTTCGGCCAATCCGGCGGCGTTTTCGGTCTCGGGCTTGAACCGTACAACTCCGTTGGACAGGGTGACTACGCCGCGCTTCTGGGCATCATCGGCCCGGGGTCGGATGGTACGCCGTTCTCGGTCAATCCCTACCCCGTGCCGCTCTGGGATACGGTCAACGCGGGCTGCGCAACGGCGCCGGCTTGCGATCCGAACCAGCTCGACGCAGCGTGGGGCGGTCCGCCGGCGATCCAGTACAGCAGAGACAGCAACGGGCAGAACATTGCCTTTGACTCAGACGATGTCGGTAACGGCATTAGCTTGGGCATCGACGTGTTCATGATGCCGGCACCCGCAGCGGCTGCCGGAACGTACGGTCTCTCAGTCAGTATTCCGGCGAATTCCGGAACGACGACTGCATCGGGGTCGTTCGCGTTGCCCGGCGTTGTTGATCTTGGAACGGCGGGAGCTGCTCCGGGATTCGTTCCGGATGGCACCGGCGGCGGAACCGTCACTCTTGTGCCGCCGGCCGGCGCATGGACGGAAGCGCTTGTCGAAGTCATCGACTACCCCGCGGCGGCTACGGCCGGTGGCGGGGGCGGAATCTACTACACGTTGGAGGCCGTCAACGGTGGTAACGGCATTGGCTGCACCGGACTCGTGTGCACGCTGTCGGACACGATCGGGCCGAATCCGGCCGGATGCGTGATCGGCGGTACGCTGCCGGCTTGTACCTCGACTGCCGCGGGCGATCAGATAGTCACGCAAGTGGTCTACGCTGATTACCCGATCTACGAGTTGCAATACGGTACGCAAGCAGCCAGCAGCAGCGGGAAGACCTCGCCGACGTTGCTCGGCGCGGCGGGAAGTGCGGACCTGTCGATCTCGACAGCTACCTGCACGATCGCTGCAGCGGGTGACTGCAACGCCAACCTGCCGCTGCTTCATGCGCGGAAGCTTGGAAGAGCGCTCCACCGCATGCCGGCCGCTGCACTCAAGGCAAAGGCGCCCGTCAAGTAGAGACACCAGGACACAAAACAAAGGGCTCGGCTTCGGCCGGGCCCTTTTCGTTTGCTAGAGAAGCGCTGCAACGTGAAACACGGTTATCACTGTGAAGAGTGTGAGGATACGATTTGGCCGGCGACGACGCGCTCCGAGCTGGTTTGGTTGCGCAACAAACAGCACGTCGTGCAAGAAGTCGCGCGTCATCTGCAATCAGGACTCGATACGTGGATGGACGAGGCGCTGAACTTCCTCGATCGCCACAGCGGACATAACGTCGTGATCGTGCGACGGCCTTAGTCGCAAAAAGAAAACGAGCCGCTTACGCGGCCCGTTAACCATCACACGGCGACGATTTAGATCGGGATTCGGATCTGCTGTCCCGGTTGCAGTGTGGCGGTGTCGAGATGATTGTCGGCCATGACGCGGTCGATCGTGGCTTGCACGTCGCTACCGGAGGCCGTCCTGGCCGCGGCCAGCGTCCAGAGGTCGTCGCCGCGCTTCACTACGACCGTTTCGTAGCGCTGCGGGCTTGCGGCGTAAAGATGGCCGCTCGCGAGAGTTGGGATCGAGACTGCCAGACTCAAGGTCCCGAGCGCGATCAGCGGCATCAGGGTGAATCGGGTCTTTCGGGTCGCCAACATTACTTTGTCCTCGCTATATATAGTGGCAAACGTCTGTTCGTCCCCAAGATTGTACCTCGGCCGCTTGCTTGCCGTCAAGACTTCTTCGAACGTATGTTTGCCTTTTTACCCGGTTCTTGATATGGTGAAAGCAATTGAGCGGCCAGTCTGACCCTACCGTAGGCCGCTGTCGTGCCAGCTGCATGGCACTTATCTCTGTCCCTCGACTACGGCGCTTTGCGCCTACGCTCGGGATGACACAGGGGGGAACTTTTGCCGGAAACAGTTACAACGGACCGACAACAGCGGATTCTCGACGTCATTTGCGCCTTTACGGCCGAGCGTGGCTATCCGCCGTCAGTCCGCGAGATCGGCGAACGGGTGGGACTCTCGTCCTCGTCGACCGTCCAGTCCCATCTCAAGACGCTCGAACGCCGCGGATTGCTCAAACGCGATCCGACTAAGCCCCGGGCGCTCGTCCCAAGCGGAAGCGCCTCACGGCCGCTCGAGCGCGCACGCAACGAAAACGGGCAAGTCGCGCACGTGCCCATCGTCGGTAAGGTCGCAGCCGGCGTTCCGATCACGGCGGTTGAGAACGTGGAGGACACTTTCGCGCTGCCGACCGGCTTCGTCCGCGATCCGAACGCCTTCATCTTAAAGGTCAGCGGCGACTCAATGGTCGACGCCGCGATCTTGGACGGCGATCTGATTGTCGTGAGGCCGTCGCCGGATGCCAAGAACGGTGAGATCGTGGTTGCGATGCTTGACGGGGAAGCAACCGTCAAGCGCTTCTACCGCGAACCGAGCCGGATCCGGCTCCAACCGGAGAACCGCTCTATGACGCCAATTTACGCGGACGATGTTACAATCGTCGGCCGAGTCGAAGCCGTCATACGAAAACTCTAGCGACCTCATAGAAGCGATCCTCGAGCACGCCGCGTGCGGGCCCGAGGTAGCGCATGCTGCGCGAGCTGCGGCGTCGATGCTGCAGCCGCGTGACGTCGCATTGCGCGCGCGCATTCGTATGCGTGTCATCGGCGCTTTTCTGAAAGAAGGTCTGGCCGAATCAGATCTGGCCGGAACGCTCGGCTACGGCTACGACGATGCGGCACGCGAGCACTACGAAGCGTTGCTGGCGCGCATTTTCCGTGGCGAACGTGCGCTCGCACGCTTGAATTTCGCAAGCGGCACACACGCAATTCTGACGGCGCTTTCGGCCTGCACCGCACCCGGTGAGACGATCGTGTGTGCAGCCGGACGTCCGTACGACACGCTGCATTACGCGCTCACGTCCGCACCGAATTCGCTTGCGTCGCAAGGCATTGGATATGCGGAAGTTGCGCTCGATGGTAACGGACGTTTCGAACCCGGCGCGCTCGCGGAAGTTCTCGCGACGACGCCGGCGCGTACGATCTTCGTGCAACGCTCGCGCGGTTACAATCCGCGCCCATCGATGTCGATCGCGGAGATCGAAGAGCTCGTGCACGTCGTGCGCTCGTTCTCTCCGAACGCGCGGATCATCGTCGACAACTGCTACGGTGAGTTCGTCGAAGAACGCGAGCCGCTCGAAGTCGGCGCCGATGCGATCGCAGGTTCGCTGATCAAAAACATCGGCGGCGGCCTCGCGCCCGCCGGCGGCTACGTGATCGGACGGAAGGACGTCATCGAACGAACTGCAGCGCGCTTGTACGCGCCCGGTTTGCGTGACGCGCTCGGCTCGACGCTCGGGTTTGGCCGTGCGCTGCTGCAAGGACTATTTTCGGCACCTGCGCTCGTCGGCGAATCGCTACGCGGCCTCGATTTCGCGGCGACGCTCTTCTCCGAGCTTGGCTTCGAGGTCGAACCGCGCGGCGGCGAACCGCGCACCGATATGGTGCAAGCGATTACGCTCGGAACTCCGGAAGCGCTGATTGCCTTTGCGCGTGGGCTGCAGCGCGTGCTGCCCGTCAACGCGCGCTTCGCACCGGAGCCGGGGGCGGTTCCCGGGTACGTTGATCCCGTGATCATGTCCAGCGGCGCGTTTATCGCCGGATCGACCGCGGAGCTTTCCTGCGACGCCCCCCTGCGGCCGCCGTTCCAAGTCTATTTGCAAGGCGGGACGCTCGCCGAGCACGTCGCCCTCGGAGCCATCGCTGCTGCCGATGCAGTTATGAAGGGACAGAAGGGCGAGCAACGGTAGGTTTTCGACGTGTACATCCTCGAGATCATGAGCGGGCCGCTGGACGGCAAGACCTGGGAGTTCGATCACGAGATCACGATCGGCCGCGACGAACGCGTCGCGACCGCGTGCATCACGATCGACCGCTACGTCTCGCGCAAGCATGCGCGGCTGTACGCTTCGGACCAAGGCAGCTTGCACATCGAGGATCTCGCAAGCCGCAACGGGACGCGTCTGGGCGGCAAGCCGCTCAGCGGCGATGCGGAGCTGGAAATCGGCACGCCATTTACGATCGGGCGGACGCTCTTACGTGTCATTCGAGCCGGTGCAGGCGCGGAGGCCGAGCACGATTAGAATTCTCCTGGGTGTATGCGGCGGGATAGCCGCGTACAAAGCAGCGGCGTTGACGAGTACGCTCGTCCAGCGCGGCGCCGATGTAAACGTCGTTATGACCGACGACGCTCAGCGTTTTATTGCGCCGCTCACGTTTGCGGCGCTCACGCGCAATCGCGTCCACACCTCGCTGTGGGACGAGCAAGAAAAGATTCCGCACATCCGGCTGGTGCGCGAAGCCGACGTGATGGCGATCGTGCCGGCGACGGCGAACGTGATCGCCAAGCTCGCGCAAGGCATCGCCGACGACTTGCTGACGAACGCGGCGCTCGCGGCGACGATTCCGATCGTCATCGCACCCGCGATGAATGCGGCGATGTACATGAATGCAGCCACGATCGAGAACATGCGCACGCTGCGAGCGCGCGGCATCGAGTTCGTCGAGCCGGAATCAGGATTTCTCGCGGAGCGCGAGCACGGCATCGGCCGGCTTGCCGACGAGTCGAAGATATTGGCGGCGATCGAAGCCGTCGTTGCGCGCGGAAATGAGCTGCGCGGCGAACGCGTCGTCATCACGGCGGGGCCGACGCGCGAACCGATCGATCCGGTGCGCTTCATCTCGAATGCGTCGACGGGTACGACCGGCATCGAGATTGCGCGCGAAGCTTTGGCGCGCGGCGCGGTCGTCGATCTCGTCCTAGGTCCGACGAATGCCGATCCACCCGAGGCGGCGCGCACGCATCGCGTGACGACCGCGCAAGAGATGTATGACGCCACCGTTCCGCTTGCCAAGGAAGCGACGATCGTCATCGCCGCGGCCGCCGTCGCGGATTGGCGTCCGGCCCAAGCGCATGCGCAGAAAATCAAAAAGGAAGCCGGCGAAGCGGACGAGAGCGTCGCGCTCGTTCGTAATCCCGACATTCTGGCCGCGATCGGCGGGCAGAAGAACGGCACGTACCTGATCGGCTTTGCCGCTGAGACGCAGGCGCACGAAACGAACGCGCGCGAGAAGCTGCGCCGCAAACACCTGGATGCGATCGCCGTCAATGACGTCGCCGGAGAGCGCGGCTTTGGCACCGGCGAGAACGAGCTTGTGCTCTTGCACGGCGATGCGGGTCGCATTCCGCTCGGCCGCGGACGCAAGCGCGAGCTGGCGACGCGGTTTTGGGACGCAATCAAGTCGCTCCGCGCAGAGCGTAACTAGCATGCTGCTGTGCATCGACGTCGGCAACACCGATACGAAACTCGGATTCTACGGCGTGCCCGCCTCGGGACTCGGACTCGAAATGGTTGCGCAGTGGCGCGTCACGACCATCCGTCCTCGAACCGGCGATGAATACGGGGTCCTGTTCACCTCGCTCTTCGCTTCCGAAGGGATTGCGCTCGGCGCGGTTCGCGGAATTGCGATGTCGAGCGTCGTTCCGCAAGTCAATCGGGACTTGCGCGACTGCTGCCGGCGTTATTTCAAATCCGATCCGCTCATGCTGAACGCGCGCGCGCAGCATTTGATGGAAGTGCGCACCGAGCGTCCGAACGAGCTGGGTTCCGACATGCTCGCAGCCGCTATCGGCGCCCGCGGAAAATACGGCGTGCCCGCGATCGTGATCGGTTACGGTACGGCCACGACGTTTTCGGCGATCTCGCGCGACGGAGCATTTCTCGGGACGGCGATTGCGCCCGGAATTCAGATCTCGATCGATGCGCTGGTCGCGCGTGCCGCAAAGCTTCCGCAGGTCGCCTTCGAGCCGCCCAGCTCGCCGATCGGCCGCGAAACGACTGAATCACTGCAATCGGGTCTCGTGTACGGTTTCGTCGGTCAAACGGAAGGCGTCGTCGCGCGCTTCAAGGAGCAGCTTGGACCCGATGCACGCGTTATTGCGACGGGTGGCCTCGCCGACATCGTTGCGGACAACACGAATATCGTCCAAATCGTCGATAAGTCGCTCGCCCTCGAAGGCCTCAAGATGTTTTGGGAAGCGGAAGTCGCTGCCACGGTGCGACGATGATGCATCAGCGTCGCGGCTTGGTCACGTTTGTCATCCCGAGCGTAGGCGCGAAGCGCCGTAGTCGAGGGACAAAGATAATCGTTGACGTCTCCCATTGCGGCTGTCCCTCGACTACGCGCTCTCGTTTCGCATCGAGCGCTACGCTCGGGATGACATGGGCATCATGACGGTTCCGAAACCTCTCAAAATCGGAGGCCATGAGATTTGGCCGCCGATCGTCCTGGCGCCGATGTCGGGCGTGACGAACCGGACGATGCGCGCGCTGTACAAGCCGTTCGGTTTCGGGCTGACCGTTACGGAGTTCGTTTCGTCGAACGCGTTGCAATACGGCGCCAAGCGCACGATGGAGATGATCGATCAACACGGCGTCGAGCGGCCGGTTTCGACGCAGTTGTGGGGCAGCGATCCGGCCGTCATGGCATTGGCGGCGAAAGTCGTGCGCGAGTGCGGCGCTGATATCGTCGACATCAATTTCGGCTGTCCCGCGCCAAAGATCACCAAGACGGAAGGCGGCAGCGCCTGCCTGCGCGATCCGGAGCGCTGCGAAGCGATCATGAAAGCGGTCGTCGAGGCCGTCGATTGTCCGGTGACGATGAAAATGCGCCTCGGCTGGAGCGAAAGCGAGATGGTCTTCATCGACGTCGCGAAGCGCGCACAGAGCGTCGGCGTGCAAGCCTTGACGCTCCACGCGCGGACGGCCAAGCAATTCTATAAGGGCAGCGCCGACTGGGAGCAGATTCGCCGTCTGAAGGCTGCAGTCGACATTCCCATCATCGGGAACGGCGATCTGAGCGATCCGCACGATGCCATGCGCCGCATGCGTGAAAGCGGCGTCGATGCGGTCATGCTCGGCCGGGCGATTCTCGGCAATCCTTGGCTTGCCTCAGGCGTACGCGCACTGATGGAAGGCCGCGAGCCGCTGCCGTATCCGAATGCGGTCGAACGCCTGCGCTTCGCAATCCATCACTATCGCATTATGGTTGACGAGCTTGGTGAGTCGCGCGCGGTTCCGCAAATGCGCAAACATCTCGGCTATTATCTCAAGGGATTCACGAGCGCAAGCGATCTTCGCGAGCTGGTCATGCGCACGCCGACTGCGGCCGAGACGCTGGCGCTCGTCGAAGCGACGGTCGAACGGCTCGAAGCCGAACGTCAAAAGGCTGCGTAGTGATTGCCGAAGATGCGAAGCAGTCGCTCTACGATGAGACGTACGAGAACTATCGCGAATATGTAAATCCGCCGCTCGCGCGCGTGATGAAGCTTTCGGGCTCGCCGCTCGAAGTGAGCGCGCACGGGACGACGATCGTCGACCACGCCGGCAAAGCATATCTCGATTTTGCGGGCGGGTACGGCGTCTTTACGATCGGCCATAGTCATCCGCGCGTGGTCGAAGCGGTGCGCCGGCAGCTCGATGAGATGTCGCTCTCCGGCAAGACGATGTTCAACGCGCAGCTCGGAAGGCTCGCAAAGCGTCTGGCAGAGCTGACGCCCGGCGATTTGCAATACTCGTTTCTGTGCAACAGCGGGACCGAAGCCGTCGAGGGCGCGCTCAAGCTCGCGCGCGCCGCAACACGGCGCTCGAAGATTGTCGCGACGCAGGATGCATTCCACGGCAAAACGCTGGGTGGGTTGTCGGTCAGCGGACGCGAGACGTTTCAGGAGCGGTTTCGTCCGCTGCTGGAAGACGTCGTGCACGTTCCGTTCGGTGATGCAGAAGCGCTCGCGGGTGTGCTCGAGGATGCGGCCTGCTTTATCGTCGAGCCGATTCAAGGCGAAGGCGGGATCAACGTTCCGCCCTCCGGATATCTTTCACGCGCGCGCGAGCTGTGCGAGCGTGCCGGCGCACTTCTCGTCGCTGACGAGGTTCAAACCGGACTCGGGCGGTGCGGCGTGATGTTCGCGTGCGAATTCGACGGCGTCGTTCCGGACGTGATGACGCTGGCCAAGGGACTATCCGGTGGCGTCATTCCCATTGGCGCAATCGTAGCGCGTCCGGCCGCATGGAATGCGGCGTACGGAAAAGCGCCGCTGCTGCACACCTCAACGTTCGGCGGCGGTGAGCTTGCATGCGTCGCGGCGTTGGCTGCGCTCGACGTATTGCGCGACGAAGATTTGGTCGCCAACGCAAAGGCGCGCGGCGAACAGCTTCTGACCGGTGCGCATGCGATCGCGCAAGCGTATCCCGGCGTAATCCGCGAAGTGCGTGGACGCGGCTTGCTCGTCGGCGTCGAGCTCGTGCACGAAGGTTACGCGGGCACGATCATTCCGGAGATGCTCAAGGCCGGCGTTACGGCCGCGTGGACGCTGAACCAGCAGCGCGTCATTCGTCTCGAACCGCCGCTGATCGTAACGGAGTCCGAAGTCGAGCGCGCCCTTACGGCACTGCGCGGCGCGGTTGCGACGGCGCAAACGAAGCTAGGCGTTCTCACCTAGCGATGGCGTACGTAAAAGTTGAGATCGTCGTCGCTGCTCCGGCGCGCGACGTCTACGAGCTTGCGAAGGATCAGGAGCGTTTTCCGGAGTTCATGCCCGACGTCGAATCGGTGACCGTGCTCGAACGCCGCGACGACGCGATCTTGACGCGCTGGAAGACGCTGGTTGAAGAAGCGCCGATCGAATGGACGGAAGAAGACCGGTTCGATGACGCGCGTACGCGCATCGAGTACAAATTGACGGAAGGCGATCTCGACAAGTTCGAGGGCACGTGGACGTTCGATGACGTCGGCGACGGAACGACGCGCGTCGTGCTCGACGTCGACTACGATTTCGGCGTACCGACGCTGGCGGAGCTGATCGGGCCGACCTTGCAGCGCAAGGTGCAAGAGAATAGCGAGATGATGCTGGCCGGCCTCAAGCGCGAAGCCGAAGCGTTGGCTTCCAAGACGCGCGTGTGACGCGGGTCTGGCCGTGGCTGTGCGCCCCGGCAATCTTCGCGCTCGCTGCGGGCCTCGTCATCAACGTGCCGATGTTCGACGAATGGACGTTCGCGCCGCTTGTTCTCGCGTTGCATGCCGGCACGTTGCACCTCAGCGATCTATGGGCGCAGCAGCAAGCGCACCGCAGTTTCGTGCCGAGCCTGCTGATGCTGGCGCTGGCGCAGCTCGACGGTTGGAACGTACGTATCGAGGCTTTGGTGAACGTGTTGATTGCGCTGGCAACGCAAGTCGTGCTCTTCATTCTCGGATCGAGCATCGAAGGCGAGCGCCGCGCGTGGTGGTTTGGAATCAGCAGCTTGTTATTTTTCTCGCTGCTACAAGCCGAGAATTGGCTGTGGGGATTTCAGATGTCGTGGTTTCTGGTGAATTTCTTCGTAGTCGCGGTCGTCGTTTTACTGCGGACGCGCAAACCACTGGGTTTCATCGTAGCGATACTTGCCGCCGTGGCTGCCTCGAGCTCTCTGATCTTCGGATTCGGCGCATGGATCGCTGGGATCGTCATGCTGATTCGCTGCCGCGGACTGTTGGCGGCGTGGTGCGCGCTTGGCGCGATCTTCGCGGTGTTCTTCTCGATCGGCTATCATGCGCCGCAGTTTGAAAACGGATGGGGTTCGCTCTCTTCTCCGCTTGGCATCGCGCAGTTCATCTTGGTCTATCTTGGCGATCCGCTCGGAGCTTGGGCGGGACGAATCGTAGCGGAGATCGCGGGAGCTGCGCTGATCGTGGCCTTTGTGTACTGTATGCGCATCGCGCTCGCGCAAGGCGTGCCTGCACGACCGTGGTACGCGCTTGCAGCGTTTGCGCTAAGCGCGGCATGTTTTGAAGCGGCCGGACGCGCCGGGAACGGCGTTGACGCGGCGCTGGCGTTGCGGTACGTGACGCCCTCGACACTCGGATGGATCGCGCTTGCCGGACTCTCCGCCCAAGTGCTCGACTTACGCCGGTGGCACGCCCAGACGCTTGCAATCGGCGCGCTCGTGATCGTTGGGTCAGCGGCGGGGTACTTTTATTCCTACTCGCTTACGGGCTTACAGCTCGATGCTTTCGTTGCGATGCAGCATTTGGATCGCGTCGACGACGAGGAGCTCAGCGAGTACAGTGCCGATCCCGATACGCGCGCGCTCGCGGCGCAGTTACGCGCAGCCCATCTGGGCCCTTATCGTTAGCCTCGTTGTCACCCTGAGCGTAGCGCGCGGCACGCGCGCGAAGTCGAACTACGCTCGGGATGACAAGCTTAACCCTTAATATCGATGGCGGCGTCTTCCCCGACCGGTGTGCCCGCGGAGTCGCGCGCGACGAAATGAAACGTGATCGTGTACGGAATACGTGCGAATGGCGGCAGCACCGGAACGTGATACGCGCAGCCAAACTTTCCGAAGTCGTGCTTGATGAGCGCTCGTCCACCGTAAAACGTACGCATCTCGACGACGGCAACGTTCGTGGAGGCGGTCACGCGAATGCGCACCAGATCGCCGCCCTTGAACGTCTTTCCTGATATCCAGATCGATTGAATGACTGGCGGCGCAGCGTTTGCACGCACCTCGGCGGCGACCATTGGCTCTGATCCGCCGTAAGCAACCGGCGCGCGTTCCAACGGCATGCGTGGCGTGGAACACGCAGTCAGTGCGGCCAGCACGATTGCCAGAAGTCTAGCCGGCATAGTGGCCGAGCACGTCGCGCGCGA
This sequence comes from Candidatus Baltobacteraceae bacterium, assembly GCA_036489885.1. Classification (NCBI taxonomy): domain Bacteria; kingdom Bacillati; phylum Vulcanimicrobiota; class Vulcanimicrobiia; order Vulcanimicrobiales; family Vulcanimicrobiaceae; species Vulcanimicrobiaceae bacterium. The sequence goes on along the minus strand of DASXEW010000003.1, from coordinate 19,425 downwards.
GCGCGACAATGTCGTCGACGAGGTCGAGCGGCTCGAGAATCGTGACGCTCTTGCCCCACGCAAGGATCTGCTGAATCGCGGCGCCGCGGGCCGGAAACTCGAAACGCACCACGCACTGCGCCGCGTTCTCATCGATGCTCTTGGGCGTCCAATATGCCGTGAGTGTGTCGAGCATGGTGCGATTCGCGCGGACAGTTACCGGCAAGCGTTCGTGCATGCCCTCGTAGTTGCGCGAGCTTTGCGACCAGTAAGCGTCCAAATCGAAATCGCGTGGACGTTCGAAGTGCGCGTCGGTCGCCCTTACCGTTAGAATGCGATCCGCGCGGAAGCTTCGTAGCTCGCTGCCCGAGCGGGCGACGACGTACCAGATACCGGTCTTCGAAACGAGACCCAGTGGATCGATCTCGCGCGTCGAGCGCGTTCCGTTGCGATCGCGGTACGCGATCTCGATGCGGCGATCGTCCCAAACCGCGCGCCGCACGAGCCCGAGCGTTTCCGTCGGCGCTTCGGTTTGCCCCCAGCGGCGCTGATCGACACGGATGCGCGTCCGTGCCTTTTCGGCGATGTTCTTCTGACGCTCGGAAAGCGCACCCGAAAGTTTTTCGCGTGCACGTTGGAGCGGCGAGCCGAAGCCGAGATCGGCGAGCGGATCGCTGCCGGAGACGTACAGCGCGTGAATCTCGTCCTCGTCGAGCTCCGCAATCGCGCGGCGGTAGCCTTCCATCAGATGAATGCCGCCCTGGGCTCCGCGAGTCGCGAAGATCGGGACCCCACCGGCCCCGAGCGCCTCGACATCGCGGTAGACCGTCCGCTCGCAGACCTCGAGCTCGTCCGCAAGCTCGCGCGCCGAGCGGGGACTCTTCGTTTGAAGCAGCAGCAGTATCCGCAGAAGACGCGCCGATTTCACCCGTTCAGCCTACCCTTTTAAATATGACAGCAGATGTCAGGTATGATTCGGTAGGCTTGAACAAGACACCCACCTCACCAGACGGGAGCTTTGAGATGGCAGCCACCCAAACCGCGACGATCCGCGGCATCGACATCACGACCTATTTGGTCAAAGACGCGGAGCGCGCGAAAAAATTCTATACGGAGACGATGGGTCTGAACCTGACCCAAGATTATGGCCCCAACGGCGGCGAGTTCACGTTCGCCGACGGAACGACGTTTGGTCTTTGGAAGATGGACGACGGCTCGTGGCATGCGAGCGGATGGGCCCTCTTCGCCGTCGACGACGTCCGCACGGCCGTCGACTATTACAAATCAAAAGGCGTGAAAGTCAACGATCACATCGAGGACTCGCCCGTCTGCGTAATGGCGTTCGCCGAAGATAGCGAAGGCAACAGTTTCATTCTGCACCAGCGCAAAGGCGGACGCGACTAGCGTTTACTCCGGCAGTTTGAACGCGACGAATTGTGCTTCCCAGCGCTGATTCGTCCAGAAGCGCTGGCCGTCGTGGCAGAGCGAACGCGCTTCGAAGGGGACGCTTGCGAGATCGTTGATCTCCGGCGTCCCTTTGCGTGCGTCGACTCTCGTAATCCGATAGTCGCCCGAATCCATACCGGCTGATGTCGCAAGATAGAAGCAGCCACCGAAAATCGTCATGCCGGTAATTTCGCGCGGAATTTCCGCAACGACACGAATCTCACACCCTTTGTCGTCGATCTCGAGGATGCGTTTTTGGAAGCGCTGACTGAGATACAGAAAATCACCATCGTACGCGATGAATGAACCAGTGTCTTCCGGACATGCAAACTTGTCTTTATCTTTGAAGCCGTGGCCGGGGACGTAGCGACGAACGTATCGATTGTCTTCTTTGCCGTTCTCACTGCACAGTACGCGCAGCTCGTCACCGACGACGCACATGCCGATCGGTCTGCCGGGCGCCTCATTTTCTTCGAAGACGCGGCCTTGCCGCGAATCAACGCCGTAGATGCGTCTCGTTTCGAGCGACCCCATCCACAGTGTCGCTCCGTCGACGGCGAGGGCTTGCGGCGCCGGAGCGGGCGATGGAACGCGATAAAGCTCTTCGATTTCGCTCAATGTCTGCATGGCGGCGGGCTTCGCAGCCCACTGGGCGGGGTCCCGCGCGAGCGGCCCGAAGGGGACGCGCGGCATGGGCAAGTTCTGCTTCGTCATACATCCGGTGTCGTTTGACGACGTCGCCCGGTACGAGCCGGGCGCTGCCGGCAAAGGACGTCCGATCATTGCGAAGATCCTCGAGTGGATGCCCTCATACGCCGCGGCGCACATAACGGGCGTCCGCGCGCCTGATGGCCGGACGACCGAGGGCTGGTTCGTTGCCGCGCCGCTCTTGCCGGCCCAGATGCTCGAATTTCCGCGCGAGGAAGTGTATGCACGCATCGTGCGTGCGATCGAAATCGGCATCGAGCTGGGCGCACAAGTCGCCGGCCTCGGAGCGTTCACCGGGGTCGTTGGTGACGGTGGCGTGACGATTGCCGAGCGCGTCTCGATTCCCGTAACGACCGGGAACTCGCTGACGATTGCGTCGGGCGTTGCGAGCCTGTTCCGCGGCGCCGACGAGATGGAGCTCGATGCTTCGCAAGCGACAGCGGTCGTCGTCGGTGCGACGGGCTCGATCGGATCGGCGTGCGTTCGATTGATCGCGCCGCGCGTCCGTGAAATCATTCTCGTTGCACGCAATGAAACGCGTTTGCGCAAATACCACGAGTCGATTGCGAGCGGGCTGCCCTGCGCATCGTCGTACACGACCGATCTTTCGCGTGCCGTGCGCGAAGGCGATATGATCCTGACGGCAACGTCGTCGACGCAAGAAATCATCCAGCCGGAAGATCTGCGTTCGGGTGCGGTCGTGTGCGAGATATCATTGCCGCACGACGTCTCGCGCCGCGTCGCAACCGAACGTCCCGACGTGCTCGTGATCGAAGGCGGCAACATGCGTATGCCGGGCGATCCGAAATGGATGCGCGTGCGCGAGCCGGACAAAGAGTTCGATTTGGGCTTGCCGCGCGGAACTGCGCTTGCGTGCATGTCGGAGACGATGACGCTTGCGCTTTGCGATCGCTTGGAGTCGTTCACGCTGGGGCGCGGCGTCAACGTCGAGAAAGTCATCGAGATCGAAAAGCTGGCCAAAGGTGCCGGATTCGAGTTCGCCGACATGCGCGCGTTCGATCTTGCAATAACATCCGAACAAATAAAACGGACTCGGGAGGCAGCCAAGTCGCGGTCCCTCGACTTCGCTCGGGATGACAAGGCAGGATTGTCAGCGTGAAGCACATCGTCTCTGTCTCGCTCGGTTCGTCGACGCGCGATCATAAAGCGAACATCGAACTTCTGGGCGAGCAGTTCAGGATCGAGCGAATCGGGATGGACGGCGTGCTCGATGCCGCGCTTGCGAAGATCAAAGAGCTTGACGGTAAGGTCGATGCAATCGGCCTGGGTGGAATCGATGTCTATTTGTACGCGGGAAGCGATCGCTACGCGCTTCGCGATGGATTGCGGCTCCTCGGCGCTGCAACGAGAACGCCCGTCGTCGACGGAAGCGGACTGAAGAACACGCTCGAGCGGCAGGCGGTCTCATATCTTCAGAATGATTTGGGCCTCGATTTACGCGGCCGCAAAGTACTGATGGTAAGTGCGCTCGACCGGTTCGGGATGGCGCAAGCACTCGTCGATGCGGGCGCCGACGTCCTTTTTGGCGATTTCATCTTTGCGCTCGATCTCGACAAGCCGGTGCGTGGCCTCGCTGAGTTTGAGGCGCTTGCCCGGCGCTATCTACCCGACGCGTGCAAGCTGCCGTTCCAATTCTTCTATCCGACCGGAAAGAAACAAGAGCGGCCGCCGGAACCGAAATACCCGCAATATTACGAAGAGGCCGCGATCATTGCGGGCGACTTCCATTTCATGCGTTCGTTCATGCCCGACCGTCTCGACGGCAAGCTGGTACTGACGAACACCGTCACGGCGCGCGACATCGAGGATTTACGCGCGCGCGGCGTTAGCCGTCTGGTAACGAGCACGCCCGATTTCGGCGGGCGCTCGTTCGGAACGAACGTGGTCGAAGCTGCTCTCGTTGCATTTCTCGGCAAACGTCCCGACGACATCGTTCCGGATGATTACAAGCACGCGATCGCACAGTTGAATTTGCGTCCGCGTCTGATCGAGCTGAACGCAACAGCCACTGCGTAGGGTTCTCTCGCTCTTCGATCTTTCGGTTTTGGCGTCGGCGTCAATGGGGCCGGCGTTTTCGCTTGCGAGCACGCTTGGCGTCATGGTCGCGGCCGCCGGCTCGCTAACGATCCTGGCGTTGCTCGGTACGACGATCGTGTTGCTGCTCGTTGCGATCGCGTTCATGCAGCTGATCACGCAGTATCCGGATGCGGGATCTTCGTATGGTTGGGCGCGGCGCGCATTCGGCGAAGGCATCGGCGCGTACACGGCGTGGATCTTGATCGTCGCGAACTTTTTCGCAGTGCTTGCGACCGCGATTCCGGCCGGAACCTATACGCTTGCGCTCTTCGCGCCCTCACTTGTCGACTCGACGCTGTGGAGCGCCGCGATCGGTTGCGCTTGGATCGTCGCGATCGCGCTCGTGTTGTATCTGGGCATTCGATCTTCGGCGCGCGTTGCGGCCGTGTTGCTGATCGCAGAGCTGGTCGTCTTGGCCGCGAGCGCCTTTGCGGGGATGGCGCATGCGCCCGCATCGGCTCCGGCAATGCCCTCCGCGCATTCGCTCGGCGCAATCGGCTTCATCGAAGCGATGGTGCTCGGCATTTGGATGGTCGACGGTTGGGAAGTAACCGCGTCGACGTCTGAGGAGACGCGCGATGCCGCGCGCGTCGCGGGCATCGGCGGCATCGTCGGCTTGCTCGTGACCGCGGTCTTCTTGATCGTCTGCACGCTTGCGTACATGCATGCCGGCGGCGTCGAGGGGCTGGCCGCAAATCAAACCGACGTGCTCGCATTCGTCGGGGAACGGCTGGGCGGCATGTGGCGTACCTTGCTCGTCGTCACGGTGCTCGTGTCGCTCGCCGCGACGCTCGAGACGACATTGCTCTATCTCGTTCGCAGCGTCTACGCGATGGGACGCGACGGCGTGTTGCCGGGTGCGCTGGGAGCGCTCGGCGCGCGGACGCGCGATCCGGATGTCGCGCTGGTCGCCGTCACCGTCGCTTCGCTGCTTGCTATGGCAATCGTTGGCCTGGTGCCAAGCGCGAACGATCGCCTTGCACTCGTTCTGAATGGGTCGGCAGTATTTCTGGGGTTGCTGTTTTTGATTAGTTGTCTCGCCGCGCTACGCTTGCGACCCCAGGGCACCCCTCTTTTCGCGGCTGCCGGCGCGCTGGCGTTGGTCGTCATTCTGACGGTCGCAATCGTGCAAGCGGCACCCGCGACGCGCTGGTGCATCGTTGTGGCCCTAGGTTTGGGATTGCCGATTACGTTAGGGTACGCTGTGCGCGAGCGCATGCGGAAGGGACAGAGCCCGGCGGCTGGGAACATCGGGGGCTGATTCGGAGGGTTCCGTTGAACGACAAAGACATCGTCCTTACAAAAGAGGGCTTAGAAAAGCTCGAACTTGAGCTTGACGAACTCAAGACGGTCCATCGTAAGGAAGTCAACGACCGCATTCGGCAAGCCAAAGAATTTGGCGACATCTCCGAAAACGCCGAGTACGAAGACGCCAAGCAAGAACAAGCGTTCGTCGAAGGTCGCATCATTCGGATCGAGCAGATGATTCGCAATGCGCGGCTCATCGATGCATCCGGATCGGTTTCCGAAGACGTTCAGCTCGGCGCGTCCGTACGCGTGAAAGATCTCAAAAGCGGCGACGCTTTCGATTTCTCGATCGTCGGCTCGGCTGAATCGGATCCGCCGAACAAGCGCCTTTCAAATGAATCGCCGCTGGGTTTGGCTCTCATCGGCAAACGCAAAGGCGACACGATCGACGTCGAAACGCCGCGCGGCAAAGTTCAGTATAAAATCGAAGCCGTTAATAAGATGGCGAAGAAGGCAGCCGGCAAGAAAGCTTCGTGAGCGAAGCCGATCTCGTCAAGGCCCGCCGCGCGAATCTTGCGGAACTGCGGGCGCACGGGATCGATCCGTTTGCGACCCTGCGCTACGAGGTTAGCGCGCACGCGCGCGACCTGCTGGTTCGCTATGCGCAGCTAACCGTCGCCGACCCAGCGCCGGCGGATGATTTTGCACTCGCGGGCCGCCTGATGTCGATTCGCAGCGCCGGCAAGACTTTTTTCGCCGATCTGGTCGATCGCAGCGGCAAAATCCAGATCTATATACGGAAGGACGAGCTGGGTGACGAGCCGTTTGCGGCCTTTGCAGCGCTCGACCGCGGTGACTTGATCGGCGTGCGCGGCCACGTCTTTCGCTCGAAGATGGGCGAGTTGACGTTACGCGCGACGAGCTTCGACGTGCTCGGTAAGGCGCTCGCACCGCTGCCCGACAAGTGGCATGGGCTGGTCGACGTTGAGAAACGCTACCGGCAACGCTACGTCGATCTCATCATGAATGCGGAGGTGCGCGACACCTTCATCAAGCGCAGCCGGATCATCGCCGAGATGCGGCGCTTCATCGACGCACGGGATTTTCTCGAAGTCGAGACGCCCGTCTTGCTCAACGTTGCCGGCGGGGCAGCGGCGCGGCGCTTCAAGACGCATATGAATGCGCTCGATATCGAGGTCGATTTGCGCATCGCGACCGAGCTCAATCTCAAGCGTCTGGTGGTGGGCGGCCTCGAACGCGTCTACGAGATCGGGCGCACGTTCCGCAACGAAGGCATCGACACCACGCACTTCCCCGAATTCACGATGCTCGAATTGTACGCGGCCTACTGGTCCAAAGACGATATGATGGCATTTAACGAAGAGCTGATGGCGCATCTCGTCGAGCAAGTGCACGGCAGCGACGCACTCGTCTATCGCGGACGTCAGATTTCGTTCAAGCGCCCCTTTGCACGCATCGCGTTTCTCGAAGCGCTGCAAAAATACGGCGGTCTTCCGCGCGAGCGGCTGCTTTCGCCCGACGGCGCGCAGGCGATCATGGGCGAGCTGGGGTTGGGTTTCTCGCCCTCACACGCGCATTCGCTCGACAAGATCTTCGAGAGCGTCGTCGAGCCGCATCTCCTCGATCCCACCTTCGTGTACGACTATCCGGTCGTGCTCTCGCCGCTCGCGAAGCGGCTGCCCGGCGATCCCGACCTAACCGACCGCTACGAGCTGTTCTGCCATCACTTTGAGATAGCGAACGCGTTCTCGGAGCTGAACGACCCCGACGATCAGCGCGCGCGCTTCGAAGCGCAAGTCGTCGAACGTGCCGGGGGCGACGAAGAAGTCCCCGATCCGGACTGGGATTTCGTTACCGCGCTCGAATATGGCATGCCCGCAACCGCCGGAATCGGAATCGGCATCGACAGACTCGTCATGCTGCTTACGGACAATACATCGATTCGGGATGTCTTGCTCTTCCCGTTGCAACGGCCGCTTGGAGATGGACAGTGATGGCAAAGCCGACCAGCGATCTGTACTTGTCTTGGGTCGTCCGCGATGACTCGCCGCCTTCGGCACAATCATTTGCGCACTTGCCGCTCGGCGGAATGCACTTCGGCGTCAAAGACATCATCGACGTGGCCGGATTTCCGACGTCGTACGGCGTCGACTTTCTCACCCATCAGCCGGTCGTCGACGCATGGTGTGTTTCGGCGCTGCGTGCCGCCGGCGGAATTCCCATCGGCAAGACGCACACGACCGCGCTTGCGTTTCGCGATCCCGCCGTAACGCGCAATCCGCGCGATCCCGCGCGTTCACCCGGTGGCTCGAGCGCAGGCAGCGCAGCCGCCGTCGGCGCCGGCGATGTGCCGTTCGCGCTCGGTACGCAAACACTCGGCTCGGTCGAGCGTCCCGCGGCATATTGCGGCGTCGTCGGTTACAAGCCGAGTTGGGGACGTATTCCGACGGTCGGTATGGCGCCGTGCGCACCGTCGCTCGATACGATCGGAATCATCGCAGCCGACGTCGCGATCGCGCGTCGCGCAGCTGAGGCGCTCTTTTCACTCGAAGATCGTGCGCCGTCGTCACCGCGCATCGGTCTTGCGCTCGGCTACATGACGAACATCATCGAACCTGCAACGCGCAGCGCGATCGAACGAGCGGTCGCGCGCTTGCGCGAAAGCGGCTTGAGCATTAACGATGTTGCGTTGCCGGCATCGTTTGAAGAAGCAGCGTCGTACACGGCGCGGCTGCAAGCAGCTGAGACATGGATGTCGTCGGGTGCGTGGCTAGCCGGTAAGCCGGTGCCCGAGTGGGTTGCGAAGGTTCTCGCAACCGGAAAGGCGATCGACTATGCGGCGTATCGCTCGCTGCGCGCCTGGCGTGAAGCGAAGCGTCCCGAGATTGCGGGGATCTTCAATTCCGTCGACGCGGTCATCATGCCGTGCGCGAATCTGGCGCCCGAATTCGGCTCAACCGGTGACCCGACACCGCTTGCGCCCGTGACCTTCTTCGGACTTCCGGCGATCGCGGTGCCGATCGGCGACGATGCGGCCACCAAGCTTCCATTCTCGATGCAAATTGTCGCGCCGGCGGGTGCCGACGGGCGTCTCCTCGAGATCGCGGCACGCGTCGAGCAAGGTCTGGCCGCCCCTGAAACCGTCACCGCCGCAGGCCGGTCGTAGGCGTCGCCAACCCTACCTCTGATAACGGGAGTGACAATGGATCTTACCACTTCATATCCACGCAGCGTCCGTGAAAAGCACCTCGGTTTGGTGCAAGTCGCGCGCACGGTCGACAAAGGCAAAGCGTCGCTCGACGGCAAGCTCGGCGAATACCGCTACGATTGCCCGATGGATCAGCACCTCTTCGAGTTCCTGAACATCGATGGGAACGCGCTCCTCGACGCCATCAAGAAGAGCGACGCGGCAACGGATGATTTCTTCAAGGCTGCTATCGCGAAGAAGAATGCCGCCGATATCGAAAAGTTCAATCGTGAATGGCTCGACTATGGTCCGGCTGCCGGCTCCGACGGCGAGAAGTATTTTCTCGAATTGCGCGGACAAGTCGCGCCCGATCGCACCGACGTAACCGCGTGGGCCGATCTGCTCGACCTCGACGAGAAGCGCCCGGTTCCTCGCCGGGTCCCCGCGTAGAGATTCCGTAGCGGTGCCGACGTATCGCCTCGTCGTTGAATACGACGGTACCGATTTCCACGGGTTTCAATTTCAGCCCCAGCTGCGAACCGTGGCCGGCGTGTTGGAAGGCGCACTGTGCGCGCTCTTTCACGCCGAGATCTCGGTCGCAGCTGCGGGCCGAACCGATGCGGGCGTTCACGCGACGGGCCAAGTCGTCTCGTTTAAAACGCCGCGTCAGTTTCCGGTCGAGCGCTTAGCGATTGCACTCAACGCAACGCTGCCGCACGACATCAGCGTTCGCGAAGCGGATTTCGCAGCCAAAGATTTTTCCGCGCGCTTCGATGCGTACGAGCGCATTTACGAGTACGTCATTCTGAATCGCCCGATGCCCTCGGCCGTGCTGCGCAGATGGACCCATCACGTTCATCGTCCGATCGACGAGGAGCTGCTCGCGCGCATCGGCCAAGAATTTGTGGGAACGCACGACTTCCTCGCGTTCTGCGGCGTGCTCCCGGAGTTCGGTGGGACCGAACGTACGGTGAATGCGTTCGAGGTGGAACGCGACGGTGAGCTCATTCGAGTACGAATCGCCGCCGAGGGATTTTTGCACCGGATGGTCCGCATCCTCATGGGGACCGCAATCGAAATTGCGACCCACCGGCGCCCGCCCGACGAGATCCCCGGGATCATCGCCTCGAGGGACCGCCGCCGAGCCGGCTATACCGCACCCCCGAGTGGACTGTATCTCGCCGGCGTGCGCTACAACGCGTTCGACTCATATCATCGGCCAGCGACTGCTTATTCTAGTGCTTAAGGCAACCCCTTGACGCTAGGGGTGCCGGTCCGTATACTACCTTGGTTGTCCATGCGCACGTATCAGCAGAAAACCGCAGAAACGAAGCACGACTGGTATATCGTCGATGCTGCCGGCGCACGCCTTGGAACGCTTGCCGTTCGCATCGCGCGTGCTCTTTCAGGGCGCCATAAACCGACCTGGACGCCGCACATCGATGACGGAGACCATGTCGTGGTCTTGAACGCGTCACAAGTCGAGCTGGGCGGGCGCAAATGGGATCAGAAGCTGTATCGCCGCCACAACCAGTATATGGGCAACCTGAAGACTGAGACGGCGCGCGAAGTCCACGACAAGAAGCCCGAACGTCTCGTTGAGCTGGCCGTCCGCGGGATGCTCGCGCCGAATAAGATGCGCGCCTCGCTGCTCCGCCGCCTCAAGGTGTACGCCGGTGCTGAGCACGGGCATGACGCCCAGAAACCACAACCTCTTCCGTGATGCAACCAAACGACGATATATTTTTAGGTACCGGACGCCGCAAGCGTTCGGTCGCGCGCGTAAAACTCGCGCTGGGTTCCGGGCAGATCACGATCAATAAGAAGCCGCTCGACGATTATTTCACGCGCGATAGCCTCAAGCAGATCGTTCGTCAGCCGCTCGACGTCACGCAAAGCCTCAGCCGTTTCGACGTGGTCGTTAAGACGGAAGGCGGCGGAATCGCCGGTCAAGCCGGCGCCGTGCGTCACGGTATCGCTCGCGCGCTCGTCTCGATGGACGAATCGCTGCGCGAAGTCTTGCGCCGCAACGGACTCCTCACGCGCGACCCGCGTGAAAAAGAGTCGAAGAAATACGGACGCAAGCGCGCCCGCAAACGCTTCCAGTTCAGTAAGCGCTAATATCACGATCCGGGCGATGCGCCCGGACGAATGGGAACCATTCCGCGCAATGCGGCTTCACGCGCTGCAAAGCGAACCGGGTGTGTTCTTGATGTCGTACGCCAAGGAGTCTGCGCAGACGGATGACGAGTGGCGCGAGCTGCTTAGAGGCGACGAGAAGAAGCAAGTCTTCGGCTTGTTCGATGGCGAGCGGCTCGTCGGAATCACGGCCGCCTTTACGTGGCGTCTCGATCCAAGTGAGAAAACTGCGGTATTCGCAATGTCATATATTGCCCCTGAGTATCGCAAGCGCGGGTTCTCGCGACTACTCTACAACGCGCGGCTCGATTGGGTGCGTGCGCATGCACAGGTCGAGAAGATCGTCGTCAGTCACCGCGTGAGCAACGAGATCTCCGCAAAGGCGAATCGCCCGTTCGGATTCGAGTTCGTACGCACGGAATCAAAAAACTGGCCCGACGGAACAACGGAAGACGAACTCGTTTACGAGCTACGCATCAGATAGAGGTCGGAACCCCTCTTTGTCATCCCGAGCGTAGCTGCGCGAAGCGCAGCGTAGTCGAGGGACAGCGCAAACGTCGCGAGTATTAGTGACCATCGCGGTGGTTCGACTACGCTGCGCTGCGCGCAGCTACGCTCACCATGACATGCGAGGCGTAGCTACGCTCACCATGACAACGGGAGAGCAACATCGCGGAAATCCACATCGTCGTATGCTGCGGCGTATGGAAGCAAATGATTTTTCCGTGGCGGGGGCGCGGGCAATCCAGGCGCGCGATCGGTTAACGTCGCTTGCGCAGCAGGGCGGCGACGAGCGGCACATGGCCGAGATCGGTACGACGGCGCTTTTCGAAGAGGCGTTGCTCGGCGCACTGCGTGCGCATCTCAACGAGCTGAAGATCGTGGCACGGTGAGCGAATTCGATATCCTCGCGGCCGGCGCGTCAGGGATGGAACGCCAGCGTACGCTGCTCGAGCTCTCCGCGCGCAACGTCGCCGCGGCGCAAGCCTCGACTCCGGGACACGAATATCACCGCCTGGTCGCCGACTTCGAAGACGACGTTCCGTTTGATAACGATGGTGAGCCGCATGTTCGCGAGAGCAGCGAACCTGTCGACGCGCTGACCGAGATGATCTCCATGCTCGACGCGCAGCGCTCGTACGAGGCAAACGCGTCCATCTTCGATGTCGGCAAACGCATTGCGGAACGAGCAATCGATCTGGACCGGCCGTGAGTGTTAGCCAACTCCAGCCGGATAGCGCGCCCGGCGGCATCGATGAAACGCCAACGATCGCTCCGCTCGAGAAGGGCTCGTTTCAAACCGTCCTCGACGGCGCGGGAGCCGTGCTAGATCGCGCGGAGCGCGCCGAACACGCTTTTGCCGTTCAGCGCGGTGGCCTCGTCGAGATGATGGTCGAGCGTGCTAGCGCCGACGTGATGCTGCAGCTTGCAGCCGTCGCAGCCGGACGCGCGACCCAAGCGGTTTCGACGTTGCTCGGGATGCAGGTGTGAATGTAGGTTCGCTAGTCGAGCGTTGGAATTCGCTCGAGCCGCGCGTCCGCATCGGTCTCGGTGCTTGTGCATTTGCAATTGTCCTCGCGGCCGCTCTCATTGCACTGCTCGGACGCGACACGCGCGTCGCGCTCTTTGCAAACTCGCTCAAGCCGGATCAACTTGCGGAAGTCGACGCTCAGCTTTCTGCCTGGAGCGTCGTGTTCGTGGCGAGTCACGATAATGTCCGGGTCGACGCAAAGCAGCGCAGCACGCTGCTGGCGCGTCTTGCGCTCGCCGGCGTTCCGCATGCGCACGTCGTCGGAACGAGCGAGGCCCTATCGAGTGTCGGAACGCTAACGCCTCAAGCAATTCTCGATGCCCAAACGCGTGCCGGGCTCGAGGGCGATTTTGAAAAAGGTTTGCGTGGCCTCGGTGGGATTGCCGATGCCCGCGTCATTATCGCGCCGGCGCGCAGCGGCGTGTTCGCGGATGAACCGTCAACCCCGGCGAGTGCGAGCGTGCGGCTGACGGCCGAGCCTGGTCAGACGCTGACGGACTCAACGCTCGACGCCGTTCGCGCCTTCGTTGCTTCGGGCGTCGCGGGTCTCGATTCCGCGCACGTGACCGTGGTCGACGACCGTGGCGCGTACGACGGTCATCAAGACGACGACGAATCCGGCCCCCAGACTGCGCTGCAAAGCGCACTTGATGCTGCCTTCGGGACCGGAGCGACGATCGTACGCGTCCACGTCGAGCGAACTACATCAGCAACGGAGTCGCACGATGTCAAACGCAGTCCGGATCTAGGAGCCGCAGTCTCGCGCCGTGATTTGGACGAGCGCTTCAGCGGCGAGAAGAAGAGCTACTCACGCCGGGCCACGACCGAAGATCGCGGAAGCGACGTACACGAGGAACACACGACGCTCGCCGCGGGGACCCTTGCGCGCATTTCGATCGCGGTAATCGTCGATGCACGACGCTCGCTCGACATCGAGAAGATCCGCGAGGTCGCGGGCGCAGCGAGCGGCTACAATCCCGGGCGCGGCGATAAGTTGTCCATCGAAGCGGTTGCGTTCGACCGCCCGTACGGCGTCGCGCCACAACCCTTGGCCTATGCGTTGGGCATTCTCGGTGAGGCGCTTCCAGGCGTCGCACTCGCAGTCATGGTCATTGTCATCGTGCGCGTAGCCGCGCGCCCGGCTTTTGCGTTTCTGAACGATGCCGTTCGCCGTGTGCGCCTCGAACGGGACACGCCTTCGAACGGAGCTGCGTCTCCTGAAGATATTTTTGCAATGTTACGCGCCGAACCACCGCACGTCGCTGCCGCGATAATTGCGCGCCTGCCCTCGCCGCTTGCGGCTGCCGTGCTCGAGCTATATCCGAGTGACGTGCGTCGCGCAATCGTCACGCGGCTTTCACGTAAGCCGACTCGCCTCGTTGCAGCTCTCGATACCGAGCCGATCGCCCGATGAGCCCGGAGTTCAAGAGTCTGGCTGAGATTCTGCGCGAGAGTCGCGCCGCATCACCGCTGATTTCGCCGTTAATAGCGCAGCCGTTGCCCGAAGTGCAAGTGCCCGAAGAAGTCGCGGAAGACGAAGAACCCGAGGACCGGCTTCTTGGGGTACAGACGCTCGAACGATTCGAAGCCGCACTGCGACGATTGCTCGAGGAAATTGCGGCCGAAGTCATCGGACGCGAGCTGCTGCTTGCTCCAATCGACGTTGCACGCATCGTGCTCCGGCTCAAAGAACGGTACGGATTCGAAGACGTCGCCGTTAGCAGCTCGCGCGGCGACCTCAAAATCGAATGGGACGGCACGGAAATCGACGCATCACTCGGACGCAGGCTTCACGCGGCCATCGAACGGGCAATGGCGTGATCGCAGTTCGCGGGCGCGTTACCTCGACTCGGGCCCATCGAATCGAAGCAAACTTGCGCGGCGTTCGTCTCTGCGATCGCGTTTCGATTCGCGCTCGCGGACGAAACGCTGCTGCGGTTGTCGTTGCCGTTGAAGGCGCGCGCACGGTGTTATCCGTCCTGGACGATGCGCGATGCGTAGCGTTAGGTGACGTCGTCGAGCGTGAAGATTTTGGCGATTACACGGTCCTTGGAACGAGCCTGTGCGGACGCGCGGTCGACGGCATCGGACGACCACTCGATGGCCGGCCCGCGCCGAACGGTTCGCGCTTTTCGATCACGCGTTATCTGGTCGCGCCGTCACCCCTGAAGCGACGCGCATTTTCGCGTCCACTATGGACCGGAGTTCGCGCGATTGATGGATTGCTGACGTTCGCGTGCGGAATGCGGCTCGGCATTTTCGGTCCGCCCGGCGCCGGAAAATCATCGTTGCTTCAGACAATTGCGCGCGATGTAAAGGCGGATGCGGTAGTGGTCGCGTTGATCGGCGAGCGCGGCACGGAAGCGGAGCGGCATTTCGCAATCATGAACGCGCGCACCACAATCGTCTGCGCGCCCGCCGATCGCACCGCCGGCGAGCAAATCGCTGCGACGGAGCTTGCGATGGCGCAGGCATGCCGTTTGCGCGAATGCGGGCTCGACGTCGTCATCATCCTGGATAGCTTGGCCCGTTATGCACATGCCTTGCGCGAGATTGCGCTTTCCTGTGGTGAGCCGCCCGGGCGCGGAGGCTACCCTCCGACCGTCTATGCGCGGCTCGCGGAGTTGTGCGAATGTGCAGGCGCGACTACCTGCGGATCCGTGACGCTACTCGCAACGGTGCTTTCGGACGTCGCCGACCCTTCGGATCCCCTCGCGGAAGCTGCCCGCTCGCATCTGGACGGGCATCTCGTTCTCTCACGGGAGCGGGCCGAGCGGGGGGCCTTCCCGGCGATCGACGTCCCGGCGAGCCTGAGCCGCCCAATGCCGGCCGTCGTCGACCCCCTGCAACTCGTCGCCGCGGTGCGCGTCCGGGCCGCTCTGGCGCGCTTCGAGGGCGCCCGCGAGGCTCGCGAGCTGGGCTTGGCCCCTCCGGAACCCCTGGAACCGGTCCTCGAGGAGTTCCTCCGGCAAGATTCTCAACCAGAGCTTATCGCTCGGACCCTAGACGCGCTCCACCACCTTGCCGATAGAATATGAGCATGGACTTTGACACCGGGATTATGCGCATCCAGGCTCGGATCGACCAGATTTTCGGGGTCGACCCTCAGGACCAGCCGACGACGCCCACCATCTCGAACGTCCCCAGCGGGCGCTTCGCGTCGATGGTGCAGCAGCAGATGGCGGGTCAAGAGGGTGGCGCCGGTAAGCCGCAAGCAACGCCGGCTATCGAGCAGCTCGTCCAGTCTAACAGCGCATCGCAAGGCGTCGACCCGGATCTCATCCGCGCCGTCATGGCGAACGAATCAGCATTCGATCCGAACGCGACATCGAGCGCCGGCGCGCAAGGGCTCATGCAGCTCATGCCGCAAACCGCGGCGGACGTCGGCGTGACCAACAGCTACGATCCATCGCAGAACGTTGCCGGGGGCACGAAGTACCTCCGCACACTGCTCGATCGTTTCGGTGGCAATCTCACGAACGCAGTCGCTGCGTACAACGCGGGTCCTGAAGCCGTCGACAAGTATAACGGCGTGCCGCCGTATCCCGAGACGCAATCGTACGTCAAGAACGTTCTCGACACGTATAAACAGTACAAAACCGGACAATAAACGATAACATCGCGCCGCTAGACTGCGTATCATGCATGCAGTCGCCGCGAAGTTCGACCTTGTAGCCGTACGATCGCCGGGTGTTGATCGCCGTGCCCTATCGCAAGCGTGGTATGACGCATTGCACCTTGCGCGAACCGATTGTTCTCGCGCGGTCGCTCAGCCCGGTAACACCCCCCTCCGGAGCGCTCGACTTTTCCATCGTGGAAAAGTCTGCTCGCCCACTTTTTCGTTTCGCCATCCATGGCTCCCGAAAAAGTTGGAGCGTCCGTCGGGAAATGTCACCGCGACTGACCTCCCTACGAAGAGAGTGTCGGGGGAGCGAAGGGCTAAGCTTACTTCGTTAGCCGGCGACATTGTGGCGCGGTTGCGGGCGCAGCCCAAGGCGACACGGTTCGTATTCGACGTGCCGCAAGGACGGGTGTGTCTGTACGTCGTGCGTGGGGAGCGGCGGTCGCAGATTGTGGCGTTTTGTCCGCCGGCGATTCGCGACGCCGTGGAAAAGGCGCTGGTGCAAGTGAGGTACGCACTATGAATCTTGGGATTGCGAACGCGATCGAGAATGTCGATCGGCGGGCTGAGGATTTGCGCATGGTCTTTACCGGCGGTGCGCAGCCGAATTTCTCCGATGCGTTGCGGCCGGAGCGTGCGGAGCTGACGAACGATCCGCTGTCGGTGGCGTTGCCTTCGGATGCGTACTTCGTTGCGGGTGATGGTGCGCGGCCGGCGTACACGCGCGATGGAGCGCTAGCGGTGCGCGACGGCGTTCTCGAGAGCAGTGATGGAACGCCCGTGCTTGGATTTGTCGAGGGCGATGCGTCGGGCGTGCCGCGCGTGCTGGAGATTGAGAAGAACGATGTGCTCTTAGGGCGAGCGCAAGACATTCGCGTCGAACCCGACGGCGTGTTTGGATACGCGCGCTCCGTGTTCGATCCGAAGACCGGCCAGTCGAGCGTCGAACGCGTCGTCGTCGGGCGCGTCGCACTGGCGCGCTTTCCCGCGGGGACTCGTCTCGAGCGTATCAATGCGACGCACGTTCACGCTCCCACGAGTACCATTCCGTTCGTCGGATCGCCGAACGACGGAAGTTTCTTGCCGATCGAAACGCAGCGGCGTGCACTAGGGCGGCTTGATGCAGATGTTGCCGTTTCGCGTCTACAGGATGCCTACCTCGCGATGCGCGCGTTGGGCACGATCGAACGCTCGCAAAACGCGTTTGCGCGTGGAGCGTTCGACTTACTCAAGTGATCGTTCGCGAGCTCGTGTGGACGCAAGATGCGAACGACGGTCGCGTACGGAACGTGCGTTTCGAAAGACGCGTACCGTTCGATCTGTGTTTGATCGACGCGATCGCTCGGGCCGTTGAATCGTGCGTATCCGAGATCTTCGCCGAGCCTATTGCCGTCGACGCGTTCCCGCCCGTTCATTTGGAAACGGTGACATGGGCGAGACTTTACGACGGAAATTTTGTTTTCGATATGACGGTCGATGCGGGTGATTTGAGCGTCGTGATTGCACCGAAAGCCGCTCGAAGCATCGTTGGACGTGCGTTCGGCGAAAGTCCGGTGGAATGCGAGAAACTGCTTTCGGCTATGGAGGTGCGCGTTTTAGAACGCTTTGTTGCAGAGCTTGCGGACCGCCTCACGTCGATTCGTGGAACGTGCAACGGTGCGGTTGTTCGAACGCGACTTCCGGCGCCGCGTCGTGCATATTGTGAGCTGCGACTTCCCTCGCCGCTT
Source organism: Candidatus Baltobacteraceae bacterium (assembly GCA_036489885.1). Taxonomy (NCBI): domain Bacteria; kingdom Bacillati; phylum Vulcanimicrobiota; class Vulcanimicrobiia; order Vulcanimicrobiales; family Vulcanimicrobiaceae; species Vulcanimicrobiaceae bacterium. Next base: position 1,720 of record DASXEW010000003.1, on the reverse strand, counting down.
GATGCCGTGATCGGTATTGCGGTGAGCGAGAACGTCTCGAAAATCGGACCGACGATCGGTTTTGAGGTACTCGAGGATTGCTCCATCGAGTGCTCGGCGCAGCTCAGTCTCGCCGCATTCAATATCTTTACAATTGCGGGTCTGACACCCGGCGATGTGATCCCCCAGGACACCAAGGTGGGCCCGTACGCGACGCTGAACGTGGGGCGCGACCCAATCGCTGCGGGCGAAGGCGGCGTGCTCGGCGACCGATCCGCCTTCAAGGTACACGAACTGATATGAGAATTTCGGAGAACGGCAAAAATCTCGACCTGCTCCTGAACGTTTCGCTTCAGGTGACTGCTGAATTGGGCAAGGCGAAGATGAATGTCCGCGACATTCTCAAGCTCGGCACCGGCTCCGTTGTCGAGCTCGATCGCCTGGCCGGCGGTCCCGTCGACCTGCTCGTCAACAACAAGCTCGTTGCGCGTGGCGAGGTTGTGGCGATCGACGATAATTTCGGCGTCCGCATTACGGAGCTGATCGACCGCCCCGAAACCCCCTAGACCGCTCGCGGTCATCCCGGCGTAATTTACGGCCTCCATCATGGCGTGGTGGACGATCTTTTCGCCCTCTTCGCGCATACGCGCGCGTCCCTGCCGCTGGATGCGCTGGCCGGCCTAACGCTGCTTTCGATCGTCCCGTTTTTCGCAGTGATGACGACCTCGTTCGTGCGCATCGTCGTCGTGCTATCGCTGGTGCGTTCGGCGATCGGCTCGCCGACGGTTCCGCCGAGCATGGTCCTTACAGGATTGGCGATCGTTCTGACGGTCCTGGTGATGACTCCGACGATTCACGCGATCCAGCACGATGCGCTGCAGCCGTACGCACACGGCCGTCTTTCACAGAGCGCGTTTGTCGCACGTGCCATCGAACCGCTACGGCAATTCATGATCCGGCAGACGCGCGCACGAGATCTGGCGTTGTTCGCACGCGTCGCGCACCGATCGCCGGCCGAGATTGCCGTACTGATTCCGGCCTTCGTGGTTGGCGAGTTGCGCAGTGCATTTGCAATCGGCGTGGCTCTCTATCTTCCGTTTCTCGCGATCGATCTCGCGGTCGCCGGTATTTTGATGAGTCTCGGCATGATGATGCTGAGCCCGCCGATCGTTTCGTTGCCCCTCAAGCTGTTGCTGTTCGTCACCGTCGACGGCTGGGCCGTCGTTTGTGCGGGGGTGACCACCAGCTTCCGATAATTATAGGTAGTGCGCATCACCGAGTCGCTCGAGCAGCGGCAGCCGTTTTTCTCCTTCGAGTTCTTCCCGCCGAGGAACGACGAGGGCGTGCGCTTGCTTTTCGACGCGATCGCGCAGCTGCGGACCTTGCAGCCGGCCTTCGTTTCGATTACCTACGGCGCAGGAGGTTCGACTCGAGCCCGCACGGTTGAGCTTGCGAAGCGTATCCGCAACGAGCTTTGCCTCGATGTCATGGCGCACGTCACGTGCGTGGGCGCGACGCGCGACGAGCTACGGACGCTGTTCGACGACTTAGCGGCAGCCAACATCGAAAACATCATGGCGTTACGCGGCGACCCTCCAAAGGGAGAAGAAGCTTTCAGCGCTTCGAAGGGCGGCTTCGCGCACGCTGTGGAGCTGATCGCGATGCTTTCCAAAGAGTACGCGTTTTGCATCGGCGCGGCGTGCTATCCGGAAACGCATCCCGAGGCATTCAATGCCGAGAC